>NZ_JBAGKC010000010.1:0-297708 GCF_037034245.1 Streptomyces sp. CA2R106 | reverse complement strand
GTAGCGTGAGCCCGTGCAGTACGACCTGGTGATCTTCGACAACGACGGCGTCCTCGTGGACAGCGAGCCGATCTCCAACCGCATCCTCGCGGAGTGCCTGACCGCGGCCGGGCACCCCACCACGTACGAGGACTCGCTCCGGGACTTCATGGGTGCCGCGATGCACCGGGTGCACGACCTGGTGCGTGAGCGGTCGGGAGCCGTGCTGCCGGCGGACTTCGACGACGCGTTCCACGCCCAGGTCTTCGCCGCCTTCGAACGGGACCTGGAGCCCGTTGTCGGCGTCGCCGCGGTGCTGGACCAGCTCGCCGCGGACGGGGTGCCGTACTGCCTCGCCTCCTCCGGCGGGCATGACCGGATTCGGGTCGCGCTGCGGAAGACCGGCCTGTACGAGCGGTTCGGGGAGGAGCGGATCTTCTCCGCGCAGGACGTGGGGCGTGGCAAGCCGGCCCCCGACCTGTTCCTGCACGCCGCCCGGGAGATGGGTGTCGCGCCGGGCCGCTGTGCGGTGGTGGAGGACAGCCGGCTGGGCGTACAGGCGGCGGTCGCGGCCGGGATGGACGTGTACGGGTTCACCGCGATGACGCCGCCCGGGAACCTGGCGGGGGCGACCGCGCTGTTCGAGCGGATGACGGAGCTGCCCGCGCTGCTGACCGGCTGAGCTGCCGACCGACCGAGCTGCCGACCCGCCGACCGGCTGACCGTGCGGAATCGTCCGCACAGACCCTACTCATCCGTAGCTCCCGCGCTTAGCCTGCTCGCTTATGGATGTCGCTCGCCCGCAGGCTCTGCGGCAAGGCCGGGCTGCCCTCGCGGTCAGCTTCTTCGCGCAGGGCGCGCTCTTCGCGCTGCTCGTGACCCGTATCCCCGCGATCCAGGACCGCTACGGGATCAGCGACGGGCTGCTGCCGGTGTTCCTGGCGGCCGTGCCGATCCTGGCGGGCGTCGGGAGCGTGCTGACCGAGCAGTTGGTGAAGCGGGTGCGGCCGAGCGTGGTGCTGCGCTGGGTGCAGCCGGTGGTGGGGCTGGTGCTGGCGGGGCTGGGTGCCGGGGACCGGGTGTGGACGGCGGCGGTGACGCTGGCGTTGTTCGGGGTGTGCGTCGGCGGGCTGGACGCGTCGATGAACATGCTGGGCGTCAGCCTCCAGCGGGAGTGGGGCCAGAGCATCATGCTGGGCTTCCACGCGGCTTACAGCCTGGGCGGCATCGTCGGTGCGTCGCTCGCCTGGTCGGGCGCGCACTGGCACTTCGCGCTGTTCTCGCTGTACGGGCCGGCGGTGCTGGTGCTGATCCCGCTGACGCTGACGGCGAGCCGCTGGTACCGCGACCAGCAGCCGGGCGGTGTGTCGGCCGACGTGGCGGAGGGACGCAGCCCGGACGGGGGCGGGGCCGCCCAGCAGGTCGTCATGCGGATGCTGCTGCCGCTGTGCCTGGTGATGGCCTTCGCGTACATCGGCGACTCGACGGTCTCCAACTGGAGTGCGAAGTACCTCCAGGACACGCTGCACAGCTCGGACCAGCTCTCCACGGTGCCGTACGCGGTGTACATGGTGACCACGCTGGTCGGGCGGGCGGTCGGGGACCAGGGGGTGCGGCGGTTCGGGGCGGTCGCGGTGGTGCGGGTGGGCGCGGTCGTCGCCATGGCCGGGTTCGCGGTGGTGGCGGTGGCGCCGGGGCCGTGGGTGGGCATGCTCGGCTTCACCCTGCTCGGGTTCGGGCTGTGCGTGATCGTGCCGCAGACGTTCGCGGCGGCCGGGCGGATGTTCCCCGAGGCGTCGGACTCGGCGATCGCGCGGCTGAACATCTTCAACTACGTCGGGTTCCTGGTCGGATCGCCGCTGGTCGGGGCGCTCGGCGACGCGTGGAGCTACCGCGGTGCCATGGTCGTACCGATGGTCCTGGTGGGAGCCACGCTGCTGTACGCGCGATCTTTCGCGGCGGGTCCCGGCGGGTACGGTGTCGGCCATGAGCGGCCGCGCGCAGTTGATGTGGGATGACCGGGTAACGGCGTACGACTTCGGGGACGGGCACCCGATGGACCCGGTGCGGCTGAAGCTGACCTGGGCCCTGGTGCGGGCGTTCGGCCTGGACGCGGGGCTCAAGGTGGTGGCGGCTCCGGCGGCGGGGGAGTCGACGCTGGAGCTGGTGCACCGGTCGGACTACGTGGCGGCGGTGCGCCGCGCCTCGGCGGACCCGGCGGCGGCCCAGGCCGGGGCCGAGGCGGCGTACGGCATCGGCAGCATGGACAACCCGGCGTTCGCGGCGATGCACGACGCCTCCGCGCTGATCGTCGGGCAGTCGGTGGGCGCGGCGGAGGCGGTGTGGCGGGGCGAGGCCGACCACGCGGTGAACTTCGCCGGCGGGCTGCACCACGCGATGCCCGGCCAGGCGGCGGGGTTCTGCGTCTACAACGACGCGGCGCTCGCGGTGGCGCGGCTGCTGGAGCTGGGCGCGGAGCGGGTGGTCTACGTGGACACGGACGTACATCACGGGGACGGTGTGCAGACGGCGTTCTGGGACGACCCTCGGGTGCTGACGATCTCGCTGCACGAGACGCCGCGCACGCTCTTCCCGTACGCCACCGGGTGGCCGGAGGAGACCGGCGGGGCGGACGCGGAGGGCGGCGCGGTGAACGTGGCGCTGCCGGCGGGCACGGGGGACGAGGGCTGGCTGCGGGCGTTCCACGCGGTGGTGCCGGCGCTGGTGGCGGCGTTCCGGCCGCAGGTGCTGGTGTCGCAGCACGGCGCGGACAGCCATGTGGAGGACCCGTTGGCGCACTTGGCGGTGTCGCTGGACGCGCAGCGGGTGGTGGCGGAGGCGTGCCACCGGCTGGCGCACGAGCACGCGCAGGGGCGTTGGGTGGCGCTGGGCGGTGGCGGGTACGCCGTCGCGGACGTGGTGCCGCGGGCGTGGGCGCATCTGGTGGGCATTGCGGCGGGGACGCCGGTCGAGCCGCGGACGGCGGTGCCGCGGGAGTGGCAGGACCAGGCGTACGCGCTGACGCGGACGTCGGTGTCGGCGCGGATGACGGACGGTGCGCCGGGGCGGTGGGCGGAGTTCGACGACGGAGGGTACGACCCGGCGTCGCGGTTGGACCAGGCGGTGCTGGCGACGCGGCGGGCGGTCTTCCCGTTGCACGGGCTGCTGCCGTAGGGCCGTGGCGGGGTTCGACGGCCCACCCGTGGGGGTGATTTCGGAAGGTTCGTTATGTACCGGCCGCGGGGCCCGTGCAGGATCGGGCGCGTGGTGAGTGTGGGTGCGCTGCGCGCACATCTGGTGGCGGTGGGGCTCGCGGGCGAGGTGGCCACGGCGCGGGAGCAGAGCCTGGTGAACTACGGGTTGTTCGCGGCGCGTGATCCGCGGCAGACCTGCGGTCTGGAGCCGGAGGGGGCGTGGGACCGGGCGGAGTTGCTGCGGTTGATGGCGGACCGGTGCGGGGTGTCGGCCGATCCGTGCCGGACGTCGGGGCCCGACGCGATCGATCCGGACCGTACGGTGGCGGCGCTGGACGCGTTCGCGGAGCGGTTGGCGCGTGCGGCGCATGACCGGCTACCCGTCCTGTTGGGCACAGGACATCCACATCGTCTCCTTGGTTTCTACGCAACTTTGGCCGCCGCGCTGTCGGCGGCCGGGTGCCAGGTGCTCACCCCGCACTACGACCACTGCATGCGGATGCCCACTCATTTCGGCGTACGCATACACCGCCTCGGCTACGTCGGCGGGGTCGCGGTGGTGCGGGCGGAGGGGGCCGAGCGGGGCGCGCACACCCACTCGCCGCTGCCGGTCAGGGCGGCCCTCGCGGCGGCCGCGCAGCAGGCGGGAATTCTGCCGAAACTCGTGGTGGGGGACCATGGATTCGTCTGCGGGGCAGGGCAGTTGGGCATCGAGGCGATCGGTATCGGGGACTGCGACGACCCGGCGGTTTTCGTGGCGGAGGCGGAGGGCAGAGTGTCGGTGGCCGTACCACTCGACGACACCGCTCGGTCGGATTACTACCGGCCGGTCACCCGTTACGTCCTGAAGAGCGCATGGCTCGGGCAGTAATCCTCCCTTCGCAACTCCTCTTCCCCACTTGCATCATCCGCCCCTAATCTGAGGGGGAGCGCACATGCCTGTTTGGAGTCGCCGGAGGGGAAGCCGGTGGCCGTCATGTGCGGAAGGTTCAGGTGTGTCATGGCTGTAACTGAAAGTCGGCCTCTCAACGAGGTCGTGTTCCTCACTGTCGCCGAAGTAGCGGCGGTCATGAGGGTGTCGAAGATGACCGTGTACCGCCTGGTGCACAGCGGTCATCTGCCGGCGATTCGCGTGGGTCGGTCCTTCCGGGTTCCGGAGCAGGCCGTGCACGAATACCTGCGGGAGAGCTATGTGGGGGTGGAGTCTGCCTGAGCTGCCGTGAGCGGTCCGGTAACGGGCCGGTGACGGGCCGCGTGGGCCTCGGTTACGTTCGTCCGCTCGGGGCGGGTAGGCTAGGCCGACGTAGGTCGTGTGGGCTCGGACGCCCCGCACCGAGTGAAACCGAAGCGAGGGTTGTCGTGGGCTCTGTCATCAAGAAGCGGCGCAAGCGTATGGCGAAGAAGAAGCACCGCAAGCTTCTGAAGCGGACGCGTGTCCAGCGCCGCAACAAGAAGTAAGCGGGCTGCTTGCCGCTCTCCTGCCCCCTTCGACCGCCCGATTCAGGGTGGTGGAAGGGGGCAGTGGCGTGTCCGGGGCCGTTCGGCGGCCGCCCGCGGGCGGGGGCGTTGCGTCACCGCGGTGCCACGGCGGCGGGGTACGGTGACAGCATTCCCTCAGGAAGGCGCTGAACGTGGGCAAGGTGGTGCTCGTCACCGGAGTCGCGCGGCAGCTCAGCGGGCGGTTCGTCCGGCGGGTGCAGCGCGAGCCCGAGGTGGACCGGGTGGTCGCGGTCGACGTGGTGCCGCCCGACCACGACCTGGGGGACGCGGAGTTCGTCCGGGCCGACATCCGGCAGCCGGTGATCGGAAAGGTGCTGGCGCGGCACGCGGTGGACACCGTGGTGCACCTGGACGTCAGCGGCACCCCGCTGGGCGCAGGCGGCCGTACCCAGGCCAAGGAGACCAACGTCATAGGCACCATGCAGCTGCTGGGCGCGTGCCAGAAGGCGCCGACGGTCCGGCGGCTGGTGGTGAAGTCCACCACGAGCGTCTACGGTTCCGCGCCGCGCGACCCGGCGGTCTTCACCGAGACCACCCCGGTCAAGTCGCTGCCCAGCGGCGGCTTCGCGAAGGACGCGGTCGAGGTCGAGGGCTTTGTGCGCGGCTTCGCCCGGCGCCGGCCCGACGTGGCGGTGGCGGTGCTGCGCTTCGCCAACATCCTCGGGCCGCGCGCGGACACCCCGCTCGCGGAGTTCTTCGACCTGCCGGTGCTGCCCACGGTGTTCGGGTACGACCCCAGGCTCCAGTTCGTGCACGAGGACGACGTCGACGAGGTGCTGGTGGTCGCGGCCACGGAGCCGCGGCGCGGGACGCTGAACAGCGGCACGTTCAACATCGCCGGGGACGGGGTGCTGCTGCTGTCGCAGACCGCGCGGCGGCTGGGGCGCCCGACGGTGCCGGTGCTGCTGCCCGCGGTGACCTGGGTGGGCCGGATGCTGCGCACCGCGGGTGTGACGGACTTCTCCGCCGAGCAGATCCGGCTGCTCACCCACGGCCGGGTGGTCGACACCCGGCATATGCGGGAGACGCTGGGCTTCCACCCCGTCCACACCACCGCGGAGACCTTCCACGACTTCGCCCGCTCCCGGGCCGGCGGCCTGCTGCCGCCGGCCCGGCTGGCGGCAGCGGTCGACGGGGTGGCGGCGCGGGTGCGGCGGCCCGCGGCCGCGGGTCCGGGAACGAAGCGGGGGCCGGAGCGGCAGGAGGAACGGCAGTCATGACGGACGCGAAGGTCATCCCGTTCGGGGACGACGGCCGCCGCCGCGGCGCGGGTGCCGGCGGCGCCGGCAGCAGCAGCGGCAGTGGTGGCGCGCGGCGGTCGCGGGGCCGGGAGCGCAAGGCGGGTGCGGCGGGGTCCGGGCAGAAGGCCGCGGGTGCCGCCCAGGCGCCGCTGGCGGCCGTTCCGGAGGACGGCCCGGGCATTCCGGCACAGGCGGACGGAACACCGCCGGCAGGCGCCGGACAGGGCCCGCACGGCGGTGGTGGGGGCGCCGCCGACGGTGTCCGCCCGGAGGCGGCCGGCGGTCCGGCGGCGGGGGACGGTGGCCCGGGCGGTGCGGAGGACGTCGGGGCGTCGCTGTCCGCGGCGTTCGGCGCGGTCGCCGACCGGCTGCTCGGCGGCCCGTGGGAGCGGAAGGTCGCCGGCGGCCTGTCCTTCCTGCGGCGGCGGGTGACCGGGGACTACGACGTCGACGAGTTCGGCTTCGACGCCGAGCTGACCGACCAGGTGCTGCTGTCGCTGCTGCGCCCGCTGTACGAGGGGTACTTCCGGGTCGAGGTCAGGGGCATCGAGAACATCCCCGCCGAGGGCGGTGCCCTGGTGGTGTCGAACCACTCCGGGACGCTGCCGATCGACGCGCTGATGACCCAGGTCGCGGTGCACGACCACCATCCGGCCGGCCGCCACCTCCGGCTGCTCGCCGCGGACCTGGTGTTCATGATGCCGGTCGTCAACGAGCTGGCGCGGAAGGCCGGCCACACCCTCGCCTGCGCGGAGGACGCGCAACTGCTGCTGGAGCGGGGCGAGGTGGTCGGGGTGATGCCCGAGGGCTTCAAGGGCCTGGGCAAGCCCTTCTCGGAGCGGTACAAGCTCCAGCGGTTCGGGCGGGGCGGGTTCGTGGCGACGGCACTGAAAACGAAGGTGCCGATCGTGCCGTGCTCGGTGGTGGGCGCCGAGGAGATCTACCCGATGGTGGGCAACTCCCGCACCCTCGCCCGGGTCTTCGGCTTCCCGTACTTCCCGCTCACCCCGACCTTCCCCTGGCTCGGCCCGCTCGGCCTGGTTCCGCTTCCGACGAAGTGGACGATCCAGTTCGGCGAGCCGATCCCCACGGACTCCTACGCTCCGGAGGCCGCGGACGACCCGATGCTCGTCTTCAACCTGACCGACCAGGTGCGGGAGACCATCCAGCACACCCTGTACGAACTGCTGGTGGAGCGCCGCTCGGTGTTCTTCTGACCGGGCGGCGCCGCACGGTGCCGCGTCAGCTGTCGTCGGTGCTGCTGGTCAGGCCGAGGCCGGGGAGCAGCCCGGGGAGCAGCGGGGGCAGCTCGACGGAGTGCTGGGTGGGGCTGGGGGTCGGCGTCGGGGTCGTCTCCGGCAGGTCCGGGAGCTTCGGCGCGGTGCCGAGCAGGTTGCCCGAGCCGCCGATCAGTCCGTCGGCGGTGCTGCCCGAGGGCGAGGGGCTGGGGCTCTGCCCGCTGTCGTCCCCGGCCGTGTCCTTCGACGTGGCCGTCGCGGACGGGCCGCTCGAGGGGGAGCCGCCGCGCGGGCCGCCGTCGTGACCGGTGCCGGAGTCCGCGCCATGGGTGGCGGAGGCACCGGAGTGGTCCTTCTGCGGCAGCGACAGCGGCGCGACCTCCGCGTCTATGGCGTCGAAGAGCGAGGTCACCTGGTCGGAGACGTCGGTGAGCTGGCTGGGCAGCTTGCCACTCAGGTCGGTCCAGCCCTGGCGGTGGCTCTCCGCGAAGCTGTTGAGCAGCTCCATCGGCTGGAGCGAGCCGTTCTTGCGGTAGGCGTCGGTGAGCAGGCGGTGCCCCTCGGCCACCTCCTGGTGCATTCCGGACAGCGCCCTGCGCACCTCGGCGACGGACTCGGGGTCGAGCTGCCCGCCGCGGCCGCGGTCCATCAGCCGGCGCGCCTCCTGCATACGGGTGGACGCCATGTCGAGGTAGACCTTGCCCCGGGAGGCGTCGCTGCCCGCCATGTCCAGCTTGATGTCCTCCATGCTGCGCTTGAGGCCGTACAGGCTGTCGCCGGGCAGGGCGTTGGTGCTCGCCGCGGCGACACCGCCCAGGGCGCCCGCGGCGACCCCCATCGTCAGCCCGCCGACCGCGAGCCGGCGGGACAGCCGGGAGCGCGGGGCGAACCGGCGCAGGGCGGCGGCCGGTGCGAGCCGGCCGCTCTCACCGCGCTGCTCGGGCACGCGGGTGGCGGGGCGGAAGCTGCCGTCGGCGATCGCCTGCTCCATGGCGGCGATCAGCTGGGCGCGCTGCACCGTCTTGCGCGCGGGGTCCATCGCGGGGCGCGGGCGCCGGCCGATGGCATCGGCGAGGGCGACCATCGCACCCTGCTCGGGGTCGGCGTGGCGGTCGGCGGCGTGCGTGCCGTGCGTCTCACCGGCGCTGTGCGCACCGCTGGACGCACCCCCGGGCGTACCGCCGCCGCGGCTGTCCGCTGCGCCGTCCGTGCCGGCACCGGCGCCGTGTCCGCCGGTGCTGTCCTCGCGGCCGCCGTCGAGCCCGGCGTCCTCGACCGCCTGGGCGAAGGCGTTCGCCCGACGGTGTGCCGTTGCCTGTCCGATCACGGGCGGCACCTCCTCTCGTCTCCACACTCGACTCCACCCGCCGTCCGGAAGGTTGCCCTCTCCGAAGCCGTCCACCCGATCGGGTGAAAAGCGGTGAGCGGCGTGCGGCGCGGAAGTGTCTGCATGTGTTGCAACGAGTGCCGGTCCGGTTGGGTTACGCAGGTCTGATGATCGGGCAGCGTACGCCCTGGGCGCCACTCATCGGGCGTCTTCGGGCAGCAGCCGGGCCAGGGTGCGCACCGCGCGGTACTGGAGCGTCTTGATGGCGCCCTCGTTCTTGCCCATCACCCGGGCGGTTTCGGCCACCGACAGGCCCTGGAGGAAGCGCAGGGTGATGCACTCCTGCTGCTGCGGGTTGAGCTTGCGGACGGCGGTGAGCAGCGCTTCGTTGGAGAGCTGTTCGAGCACCGATTCCTCGGGGCTGCGGGCCACTTCGTTGGCGTCCAGCATTTCACCGGTGGTCACTTCGAGCCGGAACCTGCTCGACTTGAAGTGGTCGGCGACCAGGTTGCGGGCGATCGTGACCAGCCAGGCGCCGAAGTCGCGGCCTTGCCAGGTGAAGGTGCCGATACGGCGCAGGGCGCGCAGAAACGTCTCGCTGGTGAGGTCCTCGGCCGTCGCCTTGGAGCCCACCCGGTAGTAGATGTACCGGTAGACGGTGTCGCTGTAGTGGTCGTAGAGCCGGCCGAAGGCTTCGGTCTCGCCGCTCTGCGCGGCTTCGACCAGGTCCATCATGCGGCCGCTGTCGGTGTCCGACGCGGGCCGTCGGGCCGGGGCGGCCTTGTCGGCGGCCTGGCCGCGCTGCGGGCTGCTGTTGCGGGTGCGTCTGCCTGCGGCGGTGCTGATTTCGGCCAGGGCGTAGGCGGGGCCGGGGACGGTGGGACCGGACGTGGCGAGGGCGGGCGCGGCGTACGCGGGGACACGCGGCAACTGGTCGGTGACCAGAGCGCGCAGCGCAGCCAGGCCGGAGGTGACAACCCCGTCGTGTGGGTACACGGGACTCCCAGAGGCAGAACTTCCATCACGTGCAGTACGGGACCGTTCACCCGTCGTGGCGACGTGCGGGTACCGGAATGCGTCTGAGGAGAATAACGCTTCGTACAGGCGGCGCTACACCGAGTTGTGGAAATCGCCGTTTCCGGCACTTCCTGTGCGGAATCGTGATCGACCAATTATCGAACGGGGCGCCCGAGTTGACCACTTCGAGTCGTGAAGCGCTCGTGTGAAGCGCGTGTTGTGCTCGTGTCGAAGTCGCGGATGCGAGCCGCTGGTCCGGCCGAACGAGCCGTGCGCGCCGTGCGGGGCGCGCGTTCCGGTGCACCGGCGCGAGCCGTGCGCGCGGGCGGGCGCGGGCGCGGAATCGTACGGAGCGCGCCGCACGCGCTTCCGTACGGCGCCGCGCGCCTCTCCGCCGTGTCGGGGTGTCGGGCTCGCCCGGGCGGCTAGGCCGTGTCTGACAAATCCCGCCTGGCCGACGGGGCCTGGCACGCACGCTCTCCCCCTGCCTTCGGCGGGAGGTGCCCCCAGCGTTGTCGGTCGTCAGCGCAGCCCGCTGCGCTCTCCTCCCTCCGCCTTGCGAGCGCACGCACCAGGCCCCGTCGGCCCCCGCCCTTCGGGCGGGACGACGCTATTTGTCAGACACGGCCTAGCGGTAGCGCCTGCGGGCGGCCAGGGCCGCCAGGACGCCGCCGGCCACCGCGCCCATGCCGGCGGCCGCGGGAATCCCGATCTTCGCGGCCTTCCGCCCGGTGCGGTAGTCGCGCAGCCGCCAGCCCTCGGCCCGCGCGTGCTTGCGCAGCCCGCTGTCGGGGTTGATCGCGTAGGGGTGGCCGACCAGCGAGAGCATCGGGATGTCGTTGGTGGAGTCGCTGTAGGCCGCGCACCGCGACAGGTCGAGGTCCTCGGCCGTCGCCAGCGCCCGTACCGCCTCGGCCTTGGCCGGGCCGTGCAGCGGCTCGCCGACCAGCCGGCCGGTGTAGACGCCGTCGACCGACTCCGCGACGGTGCCCAGCGCCCCGGTCAGCCCGAGCCGGCGGGCGATGATCGCGGCGGTCTCCACCGGCGCGGCCGTCACCAGCCACACCCGCTGCCCGGCGTCGAGGTGGGCCTGGGCGAGGGCGCGGGTACCGGGCCAGATCTTCCCGGCCATGTACTCGTCGTAGATCTCCTCGCCGATGGCCGTCAGTTCCGCCACCCGGTGCCCCTTGACGATGGACAGCGCGCTGTCGCGGGCGTCCTGCATGTGCTCGGGGTCCTCGGCGCCGGCCAGCCGGAAGTACGCCTGCTGCCAGGCGAACCGCAGCAGGTCGCGCTTGTCGAAGAACTTCCGCTTGTACAGGCCGCGGCCGAAGTGGAAGAGCGCGGCTCCCTGCATCACGGTGTTGTCGAGGTCGAAGAAGGCGGCGGCCCGCGGGTCGCCCGCCACCGGGAACTGCTGCTCCGCCGGTTCGGCGGCCGCGTCGCCGGCCTGCGTCCGGTGGTCGAGCGCGGCCTCCGCGGCGGCCTCTCCTGCCAGCACGCTCCGCTCGGTGGCGGACTGCCTACGGGGGGTGAGCCATTTGAGAGCGGCCATGCCGCGAGCATAACGAGGTCCGGGGGCGGGCCCGCTGCGGCCGGGATGCGGGCGCGTGAACGGCGCGGGACACAATGGCGGGCATGACGACGACCCCGAAGACGGTGACCCTGATCGGCCGGCCCGGCTGCCACCTCTGCGACGACGCCCGCGCCGTGATCGAGAAGGTCGCGGCCGAGACCGGCGCGGTCGTGACCGAGCAGGACATCACCCAGGACGCCGCGTTGCACGACCGCTACTGGGAGCAGATCCCGGTGGTGCTCGTCGACGGCGAGCAGCACACGTTCTGGCGGGTCGACGAGCGGCGGCTGCGGGCGGCGCTCGCCTGATCTGATCGGAATGTGACCGCCGCCCGACCTCGGCGCCCGACCTTTGCGCCTGACCGTCGCCGGCCCGTCCGGCGGTGCCCGCGGCCCGGCGGCGGTGGGTGCTTTTGGGCGGATTGCCTGCGTAGCCGCGTGTTCGACTACCATCGGGGGCGTTTTGTACACCCGGGGGCGATGCGTGAGGAGTGTGGGCGCGTGCTTCCGGGCCGGAGCCAGGGTTCGTACGGCTATGCCGTCGTGGACGTGGAGGCGACGGGCTCGTCCTCGCACCGGCACCGGGTGGTCGAGCTCGCGGTGCTGCTGCTGGACCGGGACCTGGTGCCGCAGGGCGAGTTCACCACGCTGATCGACCCGCAGGGCCCGGTCGGCCCCACGCACATCCACGGCATCGAGGCGGAACACCTGACCGGGGCCCCGCGGTTCGCCGCGATCGCGGCGCGGCTGCTGGTGCTGCTGCGCGGCCGGGTGCTGGTCGGCCACAACGTCGGCTGCGACCGGGCCTTCCTGGCCGCGGAGTACGCCCGGCTGGGACTGCGGCTGCCCGCGGCGCCCGAGGTGTGCACCATGCGGACCGCGGCGGCGCTGGGCCCGTCGGCGCCGTACGGACTGTCGCTGCGCGCTTGCGCGGCGCGCATCGGCGTCACCGACTGGAGCCCGCACACCGCGCTCGGTGACGTCCGCGCCACCGCCGCGCTGTTCGCGCACCACGCCCCGCAACTGCCGGGCCTGTCCGACCTGCTGGCGGCCGCGGCCGGGCTGCCCTGGCCGGAGCCGTCCGGCCTGCTCGCGGCGGCGGACGGCCTGTGGCTGCGGCGCGGCAACGATTCGGCCCGCCGAACAGTGCCGCATGCCCGCCACGGGCACGCGTGATGCCCATCACTTCCGCCGGGCAAATCGGACACCATCTTTGTGCACGCGTTCACAAAGACATAGCCTGGCGTCCACGGGGCGTCCCCAAAGACCGCGGTCGCCCTCAGCCCAGCTCTACCCGCAGGAGCACCGTGGCAACTGGCCGAACACACCGACCGGCGACCCGCGGCCGAGGAATTCCCGAGGCCACCGTCGCCAGGCTTCCGCTGTATCTGCGGGCACTGACAGCACTCTCGGAGCGCTCGGTGCCCACCGTCTCCTCGGAAGAACTCGCCGCCGCCGCCGGAGTCAACTCCGCGAAGCTGCGCAAGGACTTCTCCTACCTGGGCTCCTACGGGACCCGGGGAGTCGGATACGACGTGGAGTACCTCGTCTACCAGATCAGCCGTGAACTCGGCCTCACCCAGGACTGGCCCGTGGTCATCGTCGGTATCGGCAACCTGGGCGCCGCACTCGCCAACTACGGCGGGTTCGCCTCCCGCGGCTTCCGCGTCGCCGCGCTGCTGGACGCCGACGCGGCCCTGGCCGGCCGGCTGGTCGCGGGCCTGCCGGTGCGGCACATCGACGAGCTCGAGACGATCGTCGCGGACAACCAGGTGTCCATCGGCGTGATCGCCACCCCGGCCGGCGCCGCCCAGGAGGTCACCGACCGCCTCGTCACGGCCGGTGTGACCTCCATCCTCAACTTCGCGCCGACGGTGCTGTCGGTGCCCGACGGCGTCGACGTGCGCAAGGTCGACCTCTCCATCGAGCTGCAGATCCTCGCCTTCCACGAGCAGCGCAAGGCCGGTGAGGAACGCCAGGACCCGGACGGCGACGTACCCGCCGTGATGCCGGCATGAACGAGCGCAGCGCCATGCGGCGAGGTGGGTCCGGCGCCGTCCGGTCCGCGGGCGACGGGGAGTGTTCATGAGTCTTCTGGTCGTCGGGCTGAGCCACCGCACCGCCCCCGTCAGCGTGCTGGAGCGCGCCGCCCTGCCCGAGGGCGCGCGGCCCAAGCTGCTCCAGGACACAGTCGCCTGCGAACCGGCCGCCGAGGCCGTGGTGCTGGCCACCTGCAACCGGATAGAGCTGTACGCCGACGTCGACAAGTTCCACGCCGGGGTCGCCGAACTGTCCACGCTGCTCGCCCAGCACAGCTCGGCCGGCCTGGACGAGCTGACCCCGCACCTCTACGTGCACTACGAGGACCGCGCCGTCCACCACCTGCTGTCGGTGGCCTGCGGGCTGGACTCCATGGTGGTCGGCGAGGGCCAGATCCTCGGCCAGATCAAGGACGCCCTGGCCCTCGGCCAGCAGCAGCACACCGCCGGCCGCCTGCTCAACGACCTGTTCCAGCAGGCGCTGCGGGTCGGCAAGCGCGCCCACTCCGAGACCGGCATCGACCGGGCCGGGCAGTCCCTGGTCACCTTCGGGCTGTCCCAACTCGCCCCGGCCACCGGCCCGCTCGCCGGCCGCCGCGCCCTGGTGGTCGGCGCCGGCTCGATGTCCTCGCTGGCCGCGGCGACCCTCGCCCGCGCCGGGGTGCGCGAACTGGCCGTCGCCAACCGCACCGTCGAGCGCGCCCAGCGGCTGGCCGCCATGCTCGGCGAGCAGCACCCCGGGCTGAGCGCCCGCGCCCTGACCATCGACGAGGTGTCCGGCGCGGTCGCCGACGCCGACCTCGTCGTGTCCTGCACCGGCGCCACCGGCCTGGTGCTGACCGCCGACGACCTGCGCGACGCCGTACGCCGCCGCACCGCGGACGGGCCGCTGGCCGTACTGGACCTGGCGATGCCGCGGGACGTGGACGCGGCCGCCCACCACATCGACGGGCTGCACTTCGCCGACATCGAGTCGCTCGCCGCGGCCTCCGCCGACGCGCCCATGGCCGCCGACGTCGACCAGGTCCGGGCGATCGTCTCCGAGGAGGTCGCCGCCTTCGGCGCGGCCCAGCGGGCGGCCCGGATCACCCCGACCGTGGTCGCGCTGCGCGCGATGGCCGCCGATGTCGTGGCGGGTGAACTCGCCCGCCTCGACGGTAGGCTGCCCGGCTTGGACGACAAGCAGCGCGCCGAGATCACCCAGACCGTCCGCCGCGTGGTGGACAAGCTCCTGCACGCGCCGACCGTGCGGGTCAAGCAGCTGGCCGGCGAGCCCGGCGGCGCCGGGTACGCCGACGCGCTGCGCGAACTCTTCGACCTCGACCCGCAGGCGGTCGCCGCCGTCAGCCGGGCCGACACCCGGCCGCCGACCCGGGTGGCACCGAACCGAATCGAGGCGGGCAATGAGTAACCCTGCGGGGCCGGAGCCGGAAACGGTGCGGCCGCCGGCCGCGGCCCCCGGAACGACCGGCGCGGACCAGCCGCCGTCGCCGACGGACCAGCCGTCGGACCAGCTCTCGGATCAGCCGGCGGACCCGGCCGCACGCGCCGCGCGGCGCGGCTCCACCGACAGCGCGGCGCCACTGCGCTTGGGCACCCGCCGCAGCAAACTCGCGATGGCGCAGTCCGGCATGGTCGCCGACCAGGTCCGGCAGCTGACCGGCCGGGCCGTCGAACTCGTCGAGATCACCACCTACGGCGACGTCTCCAAGGAGGAGCTCGCCCGCATCGGCGGCACCGGGGTCTTCGTCTCCGCGCTGCGCGACGCGCTGCTCGCCGGTGACATCGACTTCGCCGTGCACAGCCTCAAGGACCTGCCCACCACGGCGCCCGACGCCCTGGTGCTCGCCGCGATCCCGGTCCGCGAGGACCCGCGCGACGCGCTGGTGGCCCGCGACGGGCTCACTTTCGCCGAACTGCCGCCCGGCGCCAAGGTCGGCACCGGCTCGCCGCGCCGGATGGCCCAGCTCAACGCGTGGGCACGGTCACACGGACTGGAGATCGAGACGGTCCCGATCCGTGGCAATGTTGACACCCGAATCGGGTACGTTACTTCAGGCGAACTCGACGCGGTCGTCCTGGCCGCCGCCGGGCTGAACCGTATCGGCAGACTCGCCGAGGCGAGCGAGCTCATCGACACCGGCGTCAGCCTGCCCGCTCCCGGGCAGGGCGCGCTCGCCGTCGAATGCGCCGCCTCCAACCAGGAGTTGGCCGCACAGCTCGCCGAACTCGACGACCCGTTCACCCGGGCTGCCGTGACCGCCGAGCGATCCCTGCTCGCCGCCCTTGAGGCCGGTTGCTCCGCCCCTGTGGGCGCGCTGGCCGACCTCGTGGCCGGCGGGCAGTTTACCGAGCTGCGCCTGCGCGGCGTCGTCGGCACCACCGACGGCACCACGCTGGTGCAGATGTCCACCACCGGTCCCGTACCGGCGTCGGACGACGAGGCGCGGGCCGTTGGCCGCGAACTCGCCGTGGCGATGCTCGCCAAGGGCGCGGCCGGTCTTATGGGGGAGCGCACATCTTGAACCCCGCCGCCGTCGTTACAACCAACCCGGCCGGCACCGCCGCCGGTCCGGCCGCCCCAGCCGCCGGGCACGTGACCTTCCTCGGCGCCGGGCCCGGTGACCCGGGCCTGCTGACCCTGCGCGCCGTCGAGGCCCTGGGCCTCGCCGACGTGCTGATCGGTCCCGGCGACGTGCTCGACGTCGTCCGCGGCCACGCCCGCGCCGATGTGGGCACGGCCGAACCCGCCGCCGACGGCGAGGTGTTGGACGCCGCCGCTGCTGCGACACAGCTTGTCATGTCGTCCGCGCGCACCGGTAAGCGGGTGGTCCGCGCGATCGCCGGCGACCCCGGACTGGACGCCTCCGCGGCCGAGGAGATGCTCGCCTGCGCCCACGCGGGCATCCCGTTCGAGGTCGTCCCCGGCGTCGCCGCCGCGCTCGGCGTGCCCGCGTACGCCGGTGTGCCGCTCAGCGGCGACGTCCGGTTCGTGGACGCGGCCACCGCCTCCGACCAGTGCTGGGGCGAGGTCGGCGCCAGCTCCGCGACGCTGGTGGTCTCCACCACCCTCCAGACCGTCGCCTCGGCCGCCGCCGAACTCGTCGCCGCCGGGCGCAAGCCCGACACCGCGCTGACCGTCACCGTGGCCGGCACCACCACCCGCCAGCGCACCTGGAGCGCGACCCTGGCGACCATCGCGGCCGAGCTGAAGGCGACCAAGGCGCTGCCGACGCCGGAGGGCCCGATCGCCGCGATAGCCGTCGTCGGCGAGCCCACCGCGCACCGGCGGCAGCTGTCCTGGTTCGAGACCAAGCCGCTCTTCGGCTGGCGGGTGCTGGTGCCGCGCACCAAGGAGCAGGCCGCGTCCCTGTCGGACCAGCTGCGCTCCTACGGCGCGGTGCCGCACGAGGTGCCGACCATCGCGGTCGAACCCCCGCGCACCCCGCAGCAGATGGAGCGCGCGGTCAAGGGCCTGGTCACCGGCCGCTACGAGTGGATCGCGTTCACCTCGGTCAACGCGGTCAAGGCGGTCCGCGAGAAGTTCGAGGAGTACGGCCTCGACGCCCGGGCGTTCGCCGGGATAAAGGTCGCCGCCGTCGGCGAGCAGACCGCGCAGGCGCTGGTCGAGTTCGGCGTCAAGCCGGACCTGGTGCCCAGCGGCGAGCAGTCCGCCGCCGGGCTGCTGGAGGACTGGCCGCCCTACGACCCGGTCTTCGACCCGATCGACCGGGTGTTCCTGCCGCGCGCCGACATCGCCACCGAGACGCTCGTGGCCGGTCTGGTCGAACTCGGCTGGGAGGTCGACGACGTGACCGCCTACCGGACGGTGCGCGCCTCGCCGCCGCCGGCCGAGACCCGCGAGGCGATCAAGGGCGGCGGGTTCGACGCGGTGCTCTTCACGTCGTCCTCGACGGTGCGCAACCTCGTCGGGATCGCCGGGAAGCCGCACAACGTGACGGTCATCGCGTGCATCGGGCCCGCGACGGCGAAGACGGCGGAGGAGCACGGGCTGCGGGTGGACGTGATGGCCCCCGAGCCGTCCGTGCACGCGCTGGCGCAGGCGCTGGCGGAGTTCGGGCGGGCGCGGCGTACGGCGGCGGAGGCGGCGGGCGACCCCGTCACGCGGCCCAGCGAGCGCCGTCCCGGGGCGCGCCGCCGCTCCCGGGTGTAGCCGGCGCGGAAGTGCCGGGGGCGGGCGGTCCTGTCGGTTCGGGGGCCGCCTGCCGAGGGGTCCGGGGCGTGGTGTCAGGGGAGGGCCCGGCGGCGCCTGAGGGTACCTGGGGCACCGACTGATCGTCGGCAACTGCACCCTGTGCGCGGGCGTACCGTGGAAAACGGCCCTGTTGTCCACAGAAAGGCGGCGCAGCCGATGAGCAGCCGGTACGGCGAGTTCCCCGGAGCGCGGCCGAGGCGCCTGCGCACCTCACCCGCGATGCGCCGCCTGGTCGCCGAGACCCGCCTGGACCCGGCGGAGCTGATCCTCCCGATGTTCGTCCGCGAGGGCATCAGCGCCCCCGTCGACGTCGCCTCGATGCCCGGTGTGGTGCAGCACACCCGCGACACCCTCCGCAAGGCCGCCGTGGAGGCGGCCACGGCCGGCGTGGGCGGCCTGATGCTCTTCGGCGTCCCGGAGACCAAGGACGCGGTGGGCAGCGCCGGCACCGACCCCGACGGCATCCTCCAGCAGGCGATCCGCGACGTCGTCTCCGAGGTCGGCGACGACGTCATCGTGATGTCCGACCTGTGCCTGGACGAGTTCACCGACCACGGCCACTGCGGTGTGCTGGACGACCAGGGCCGGGTCGACAACGACGCGACGCTGGAGCGCTACGCGGAGATGGCCCAGGTACAGGCCGACGCCGGTGTCCATGTGGTCGGCCCGTCCGGGATGATGGACGGCCAGGTCGGTGTGGTGCGCGACGCACTGGA
Organism: Streptomyces sp. CA2R106; assembly: GCF_037034245.1. NCBI lineage: Bacteria > Bacillati > Actinomycetota > Actinomycetes > Kitasatosporales > Streptomycetaceae > Streptomyces > Streptomyces sp. CA2R106. The sequence goes on along the minus strand of NZ_JBAGKC010000010.1, from coordinate 279,666 downwards.
CGAGATCGGCCGCCAGGACGTGGCGATCCTCGCCTACACCGTGAAGTACGCCTCCGCCTTCTTCGGCCCCTTCCGGGAGGCCGTCGGCTCCTCGCTCAAGGGCGACCGCAAGACCTACCAGCAGGACCCGGCGAACCTGCGCGAGTCGATGCGCGAGCTGGCGCTCGACCTCGCGGAGGGCGCGGACATGGTGATGGTCAAGCCCGGCTTGCCGTATCTTGACGTGCTGAGGAAGGTCGCGGACACCGTCGACGTGCCGGTCGCGGCGTACCAGGTCTCCGGGGAGTACGCGATGGTCGAGGCCGCCGCCGAGAAGGGCTGGATCGACCGGGACCGTACGATCATGGAGACGCTGACGTCGATCCGGCGGGCGGGCGCGAACATGATCCTGACCTACTGGGCCACGGAAGTCGCCCAGCGGCTCTGACGGCCGCCGGGCGGGTGCTTGTTGAGGAAGGGGAGGGGGTCCGATGAGTCGGGGCATACCCTCGTGGGCCACGGTCAGCGGCCTGACGGCCGGGGCGATGGCCGTGGTGTCGGTGCTGGCGATCCAGGCCAGCGGATCGGCCCCGGGCGGCAAGCCGGCCACGGCGGCGCCCGCGCCGCACCCCTCGGCGAGCAAGCAGTCCCCGCAGACCCCGCCGCCGGTGCCCGCGCACTCCGACACCGGTAAGCGGATCGTCTACTCGATCTCCCAGCACCGCGTGTGGGTGGTCCCGCGCTCCGGGCCCACCTCCACCTTCCTGGTGCAGCCCGGCACCGTGCCCGCCCAGGTCGGCACCCACTACGTGACCGGGCGCAACGCCACCGGCACCGGCTCCGACGGCGTCCACGTCGAACACGTCGTCTTCTTCGAGTACACCGCCGAGACCTGGGTGGCCTTCTCCGCCCCGATCGACGACAAGGTCACCGCCCCCTCCTCCGCACTGCGCACCGGCGCCATCCGCGTCCACCGCGCCGACGAGACCAAGATCTGGAACAACACCGTCATCGGCTCCACGGTCGTGGTCCTGAAGTAGGACCCGCCGCCCGGAGCGGAGCATCACAAGCGGGGCCGTCCACCGGGACGGCCCCGCTTGTGATGCTGGTGGCGAGCGGCGGGAGGGGTCAGAGGCGCTCGGGGCTGCGGATGCCGAGGAGCTCCAGGCCCTTGCTGAGGGTCCGGCCGGTCAGCTCGCACAGCAGCAGGCGGTTCTCCACCTGGGCCGGGCCGCCGTCGGCGGTCAGCACCGGGCACTGCTCGTAGAACGTGGTGAACAGCGAGGCGAGCTGGAAGAGATACGAGGCGAGCCGGTGCGGTTCGTAGCTCTCGGCGACCTCCGCCAGAGCGTCCCCGAAGGCGTCCAGGTGCAGCCCCAGCGCCCGCTCGGCCGGCTCCAGGGCCAGCTCGGGGTGGGCGACGGGGCGCTGGCCGGCCGCCGCCTTCCGGAAGATCGACCGGGTCCGGGCGTAGGCGTACTGGAGGTAGACGCTGGTGTCGCCGTTGAGCGAGACCATCCGGTCCAGGTCGAAGATGTAGTCCCGGCCCAGCGACGTGGACAGGTCGGCGTACTTCACCGCGCCGATGCCCACCTGCCGGCCGTTGTCCACGATCTCCTGCTCGGACAGGCCGATCTTCTCGCCCTTCTCCCGCACCACCGCGGTGGCCCGCTGGACCGCCTCGTCGAGCAGGTCCTCCAGCTTGACGCTGGCACCGGCCCGGGTCTTGAACGGCTTGCCGTCGGCGCCGAGCACGGTGCCGAACGGCAGGTGGCGCGCCACCACGCCGTCGGTGAGCCAGCCGGCCCGCCGCGCGGTCTCGAAGACCATCCGGAAGTGCAGCGACTGCCGGACGTCCACCACGTAGAGCAGGGTGTCGGCGTGCAGGTCGCCGGTGCGGTTGCGGATCGCGGACAGGTCCGTCGCCGCATACCCGAAGCCGCCGTCGGACTTGCGGACGATCAGCGGTACCAGCTCGCCGTCCTTGCCCTTGATGTCGTCGAAGAAGACGCACAGCGCGCCCTCCGAGCGCACCGCCACCCCGGACTTCTCCAGCAGCTCGCACGTCTCGACCAGCATGTCGTTGTACCCCGACTCGCCGACGATGTCCTCGTCGGCGATCGCGATGTCCAGCTTGTCGTAGACGGAGAAGAAGTAGATCTTCGACTCGTCGACGAAGCGCTGCCAGGTCGCCAGGGTCTCGGGGTCGCCGGCCTGGAGGTCGACCACCCGGCGCCGCGCCCGCTCCTTGAACGCCTCGTCGGTGTCGAAGAGCGCCCGGGACTCCTTGTAGAGCCGGTCGAGCCGGGACATGGACGCCTCACCGGCGTCCGTGCCGGCCGCCTCGGTGTGGTCCAGCGCGTGCGGGTGCTCCAGCAGGTACTGGATCATCATGCCGAACTGGGTGCCCCAGTCGCCGATGTGGTGCCGCCGCACCACCTTCTCGCCCTCGAACTCCAGGATCTTCGCGATCGCGTCGCCGATCACCGAGGACCGCAGATGGCCGACGTGCATCTCCTTCGCCACGTTCGGCTGCGCGTAGTCGATGACGGTGGTGCCCGGGGCGGCCTTGCCGGGCACGCCGAGCCGCTCGTCGGCCGCGCGCAGGGCGAGGTTGGCGGTGATCGCCGCGTCCGGCACCGTGATGTTCAGGAAGCCGGGGCCGGAGACCTCGACCTCGCCGACCACCTCGTCCGCGGGCAGCGCGGCGACCACGGCCGCGGCCAGCTCCCGCGGATTGGCCTTCGCCCGCTTGGCCAGGCCCAGCACCCCGTTCGCCTGGAAGTCCGCCCGGTCGCTTCGTCGCAGCAGCGGGTCGGCGTCGACGGCCGACGGCACCGCGGCCGCGAGGGCTGCGGAGACGCGCTGCTGGAGCGAGGCGGAGAGGGAAGCGACCGAGGCCATGGAGGTGCCGTTCCGTGTGTCGGGAGATCGGACGTGCCACGCGACCGTGGCGACATCATTGTCCCACGGGCCCCGCGACCCCCTCACCGGGTTATCCACAGGCGGAAGCGGCCGCGCCGGGTTGTCCACAGGCGGATTATTCGCTGGCCGCCGCACGCGCCGGGTCTGGGAGAATGAAGGTGCCGGGCAGGTCCCGGCCCGCCGGTCCCGCGGACGCTTCGCGGCCGGCGGCGAGCACCGTCGAAGACCCCCAGGAAGAAGAGGACCGTGGCAGCAAGCACCGAGGCCGACTGGGTCTCCCGTTTCGCGGACGACGTCATCGCCGAGTCGGAGCGCCGCGCCCCCGGGAAACCCGTTGTCGTCGCGTCCGGGCTCAGCCCCTCCGGCCCGATCCACCTGGGAAACCTCCGCGAGGTCATGACCCCGCACCTGGTGGCCGACGAGATCCGGCGCCGCGGCATCGAGGTGCGCCACCTCATCTCCTGGGACGACTACGACCGGTACCGCAAGGTGCCCAAGGGCATCCCCGGCGTCGACGACTCGTGGGCCGAGCACATCGGCAAGCCGCTGACCTCGGTGCCCGCCCCGGCCGGCTCCCCGTTCCCGAACTGGGCGGAGCACTTCAAGTCCGCCATGGTCGACGCCCTGGGCGCCCTCGGCGTGGAGTTCGACGGCATCAGCCAGACCGCGCAGTACACCGCGGGTGCCTACCGCGACCAGGTGCTGCACGCCATGCGGCACCGCGCCGACATCGACGCGATCCTCGCGCAGTACCGCACGAAGAAGGCCGCCCCCGCCGCCAAGCAGGGCCAGAAGCCGGTCGACGAGGCGGAGCTGGCGGCCGCCGAGGGCTCGGGCGCCGCGGCGGAGGACGACGGCAGCGGCGCCGGCGCGGAGTACTACCCGTACAAGCCGTACTGCGCGCGCTGCGGCAAGGACCTCACCACCGTCACCAGCTATGACGACGAGAGCACCGAGCTCAGCTACACCTGCGCCTGCGGCCACTCCGAGACGGTCCGGCTCAGCGAGTTCAACCGCGGCAAGCTGGTCTGGAAGGTCGACTGGCCGATGCGCTGGGCGTACGAAGGCGTGGTCTTCGAGCCCTCCGGCGTCGACCACTCCTCGCCCGGGTCGTCCTTCCAGGTCGGCGGGCAGATCGTCGGACCGATCTTCGGCGGCAAGCAGCCGATCGGGCCGATGTACGCGTTCGTCGGCATCTCCGGCATGGCCAAGATGTCCTCGTCCAAGGGCGGCGTGCCCACCCCCGGCGACGCCCTGCGGATCATGGAGCCGCAGATCCTGCGGTGGCTGTACGCCCGCCGCCGGCCCAACCAGTCCTTCAAGATCGCCTTCGACCAGGAGATCCAGCGGCTGTACGACGAGTGGGACGCGCTCTCCCGCAAGGTCGCCGACGGCACCGTGCTCCCCGCCGACGCGGCGGCGTACGGCCGGGCGGTCGGTACCGCCCGCGGTGAACTCCCGCGCACCGTCCACCCGCTGCCGTACCGCACCCTCGCCTCGGTCGCCGACGTGACCGCGGGCGCCGAGGAGCAGACGCTGCGCATCCTCTCCGAGCTGGACCCGGAGCACCCGCTCACCTCGCTCGCCGAGGTGCGGCCGCGGCTGGACCGCGCCGAGGACTGGATCGCGACGTACGTCCCGGCCGAGCAGCGCACCGTGGTGCGCGACCAGCCCGACACCGACCGCCTCGCCGCGCTCGACGACGCCGACCGCGGCTCCCTGAAGCTGCTGCTGGACGGCCTGGACAGCCACTGGTCGCTGGACGGCCTGACCACCCTGGTCTACGCGGTGCCGAAGATCCGGGCCGGCCTGACGCCCGACGCGAAGCCGACGCCCGAACTCAAGGCGGCCCAGCGGTCGTTCTTCGTGCTGCTGTACGAACTGCTGGTCGGCCGGGACACCGGTCCGCGGCTGCCGACCCTGCTGCTGGCCGTGGGCCAGGACCGGGTGCGGTCGCTGCTGGGCGGCGGTTCCTGACTGACTGCTGACGGCCGGCTCCCGGCCGCAGGAGCGGGGCGCCGTGCGGCAGTGCGGCGCCCCGCCGGATCGGCATCAGGGGCGGGGCGGGCCGGATCGGCGCCCGATCAGGGGATGTACTCGGCCTCTGCCTCGGAGGTGTAGCGGTAGCGCAACTCGCGGTGGGCGGCGACCAGTTCGCGCTGCTCGGGTGCGTTGCCGCCGTACGCCTCCTCCAGCAGCCGGGCGAGCTGGCGGGTGTTGGGGAAGCTGCCCTGCTCCCGTACGTACTGGCGGTAGGCGGCGAAGTAGGCGTCGGCGACCGGCACGTCGTCGGGCAGGCGCAGGGTGCCGGACGGGTAGGTGGCGAGGTCGGACTCCGGTTCCGGTGCGGGGGCCGCCTCGGCCGCCGGCTCGGGAGTGGGAGCGGCAGCGGGTGCCTCGGTGCGCTGGCCGGGCAGCGCGATGCCGCCCTCGCCCTGGACCGGGGTGCCGTTCGCACCGTTGAGTGCCTCGGGCGGCACTTCGCCCTCGGTGCCCACGGTGCCCACGGTGCCCAGCGGTCGGGTGCGGTTGGGCCCGGCGGGCACCATCACCTGCGGTTGCTGCGGTTGCTGCGGTTGCTGCGGTTGCTGCGGTTGCTGCGGTTCGGCGCCCGGCACCGGAGCCTGGCCCTGCTGAGCCGCGAAGCCCTGTTGGGCCGCGAAGCCCTGCTGGGCCTCGTCGTACTCCGGCCCGCCGTACGGCCCGGGGTAGGGGTGGCCCGGGAACTCCGCCTGGGCGGCGGCCCGCTGCGCGGCGAACCACGGACTGTGGTGGGGCGCGCCCTGCCAATCGCCCTGCTGGTACCCCTGCTGCTCCAGCAGCTGGCGCTCGTACAACTGCCGTTCGTACTCCTGCGCCTGGGCCAGTGCCAGGTCGAAGTCGTCGTCGAGGTCGCTCACCGGGCCGTTCGGCACCGGTCCGGCGGACCCGTTTCGGCCACCCGGCCCACCCGGTCCACCCGGGCCGGCCTGGCCCGCGGCCGGAGCCCTGCCCGCGGTACCCGCCCGCTCGTCGGCGGCCTGCCCGCCGTCCGCCGCGTCACCCGTGGCGAGCGCGTCCGCCCCACCGCTCCCCGCCGTCAACTGCTTGGCCGGGGGCAGCAGTTCGATGCCCGCCGCCTCCAGCCCCGCGTCGGCCGTCTCGGACAGCGGCACCCCGTAGCGGGCCAGCCGCAGCGGCATGATCGCCTCGACCGGGGCGCGGCGCCGCCACGCGATGCCGTACCGCGCCCGCAGCCGGGCCCGGTAGACCAGCCGGTCCTGCTCGCGCCGGATGACCTCCTCGTAACTGCGCAGCTCCCACAGCTTCATCCGCCGCCACAGCCGGAAGGTCGGCAGCGGGGCGAGCAGCCAGCGGGTGATGCGCACGCCCTCCATGTGCTTGTCGGCGGTGATGTCGGCGATCCGGCCGATCGCGTGCCGGGCGGCCTCGACCGACACCACGAACAGCACCGGGATGATCGCGTGCATGCCGACGCCGAGCGCGTCCGGCCAGGCCGCGGCGCCGTTGAAGGCGATGGTGGCGGCGGTGAGCAGCCACGCGGTCTGCCGCAGCAGCGGGAAGGGGATGCGCAGCCAGGTCAGCAGCAGGTCGAGCGAGAGCAGGACGACGATCCCGGCGTCCACACCGATCGGGAAGACGTTGGCGAACCAGCCGAAGCCCTTGTGCAGGGCGAGCGTGCGCACGGCGGCGTACGAACCGGCGAAACCGATCCCGGCGATCACCACGGCACCGGAGATGACGATGCCGACCAATATCCGGTGTGTCCGGGTCAAACGTATCGCGGCCACCCGCGGCCCCTCCTGCTGCTCGGCACCTCTTCCCCTGAACTGGCCGCCCCAGACTGCCACATACGGGTGGCGTCGTGAGGATCGGTTGACGCCCGGGCCCGCTCGCGGTCGGACAAACGTACGGATACGGGGCCGGGTGAGGCCGAGTTGTTACGCGGAGCCCGGTGGCGGCGGTGCTACGCGTTGGCGGCCGCGACCGCGGCGACGACGTCCTTCGCGGCGCGCTTCGCGTCGCTGTCCACGGACTTCGCGCTCGGGTTCTTCTTGCCCTCCAGGCCGGCGCCGTCGTACTCGACGAGCACCACGACGTTGCCGGTGCGGACCACCACGGAGTCGTTCTGCGACTTGACCTTCGACACGATCGTCCAGCCGCTGATCGACCGGGCCTCGTCGCCGAGCCCGGTGATGCCGGTGGCGGTGGTGCCCGCGTCCTTCTCCGCCGAGGCGACCTGGTCGGTGAACTGCTTGTGCGCCTGGAGGTCGGCGGCGCCGAGGTCGGCCGAGGAGTCGTAGCGCTCCAGGCTGACCGACAGCCAGCGGTACTGGTAGCCGTCCTTGCCGTTGCCGGTCCAGGAGCAGCCGCTGCGGGTGTTGCTGGCGCCGGCGGTGTCCGTCGCGGTGCCGCCGCTGTGCTTGGCCTTCGGGACCAGGTCGCTGATGGTGGCCTTGGTGATCGTCTTGCAGGACGACGGCAGCGTCTGGAACCGGGCGGCGGCGAGCGGGGCGGTGGTGGTGGCGCTCGGCGCGGCCGAACCGCCCTTGCCGCTGCCGTCGTCCGCGGACGAGCCCGAGGCGGACGCGGTGGAGGAGCCGGACGAGCCGGACGAGCCGCCGGAGCAGCCGGCCACCAGCAGGGCGGGCATGGCCGCGCAGGCGAGCAGCACGGTCAGGCGGCGCTTGGAGGGGCGTCGACGTCGTTCCATGGTCTCGGGTCCTTCGGCAGCGGGGTGGTCGGGCCGGTTCGGCCCACCACCCTAAGGGGTCGAGGGCCGGCCCCGGTCCGCCCGCCGGGTCAGCCCTCGACCCTGTGCTGGAGGTCGCTGGCCACCTTCTCGGCGTCCTTTTGCAGGTCAGCGCTGTCCGGTGGCTGTGCGTCGCTGGTCGAGGACTGCGTGTACGTGACGGTCGCCAGGACGTTCGCGGTGCGGAAAACCAGCGTCACCGTGCGGCTCGCGCCCTTTCCGGCGGTCGAGGCGACGTCGTTGATGAATGCGGCGTTTCCCACACCCGACAGCAGGCGCGGGGCGAGGCTCGCGGCACTCGTGCCGGTGCTGTCCGTGCCGTTTGCCGCGTTCGTCCCGGTGGAGCTGTCGGCCGCGTTGCCGCTCGAACTGCTGCCGGTGCCGCCGGAGCCGCCGGACGACGACGAGGACGACGACGAGGTGCCGGACGCCGTCGAGGAGGCGGTCGGGTTCGTCGACGACCCGTCGGCCGGGGTGAGCGGGATGGACGCCGCCTGGGCCTTCTTCTCGAAGTCCGACGTCGCCTGCGCCTCGTCACTGACGGACGGGTCGTACGACACCACGCGGACCATGCTCAGCTTCAGCGAGCGGGAGGCGCCGTCGGCCGCCTTGGCCTGCCACGAGCAGCCCACCAGCCGGTCGGTGTCGTAGGTCAGCGCCTCCGTGCCGGAGTAGTCGGCCAGGCCCGGCACCAGCCGCTTCAGCGAGTCCGCGTCCACCGCGGAGCAGGGCTGCGGCAGCGTCTGGTACTTGCCGGGCGCCGCGGAGGCGGCGGCGCCCCCGACCGGTCCGGCCGTCCCGTCCTTGTCCGCGCCGTCGGACGAGCCGGGACCGGTGCACGCGCCCAGGACGGCGACCGCGACCGCGGTCAGGACGGCTCCGGCGGCGAGCGGCAGCCTTCGTGTCGACGGCAACGTGGACCGCACCGGCCGGACCCCTTTCGTCATTCCTCGCGGTAATTCCTTGGCGCATACGAGCGAGCCTTGGACACAATGTCTACCGCACCGGGGGCGGAAACCGCCCGTCGGGGCGGGCGCACCGGACGGCTCGCACGAGCTCGCGGGTGCGACCGGACCGCCATGCCGCACGTGCCCTCGCGGGCCGGCGCGGAGCATGGCTCGCATCCATTCTTCGTATTGTCGCTCCATTATCCGTACCGCCATCGGGGGGAAACCATGTCGTACACCGAGTTGCCGGGCGTGCGCGTACCGATCCGGATGTGGGCCGACCCCGCGTCCGTCGAGCAGGGCGCCATGCAGCAGCTGCGCAACGTCTCCTCGCTGCCCTGGATCAAGGGCCTGGCGGTCATGCCCGACGTGCACTACGGCAAGGGCGCGACGGTCGGCTCGGTCATCGCCATGCACGGCGCGGTCTGCCCGGCCGCGGTCGGCGTCGACATCGGGTGCGGCATGAGCGCGGTGAAGACCTCGCTGCGCGCCGGCGACCTGCCCGGCGACCTCTCCCGGCTGCGGACGAAGATCGAGCAGGCCATCCCGGTCGGCCGCGGGCTGCACGCCGACCCGGTGGACCCGGGGGCGATCCACGGGTTCCGCACCGCGGGCTGGACCGACTTCTGGTCCCGCTTCGACGGACTCGCCGACGAGGTCAAGTTCCGCGCCGCACGCGCGGCCCAGCAGATGGGCACGCTGGGCTCGGGCAACCACTTTGTTGAAGTTTGTATCGATACGTCCGACGCGGTATGGCTCATGCTGCACTCCGGGTCCCGCAACATCGGCAAGGAACTGGCCGAGCACCACATCGGGGTCGCCCAGGGCCTGCCCCACAACAAGGGCCTGGTCGACCGGGACCTCGCGGTCTTCGTCGCCGACACCCCGCAGATGGCGGCCTACCGCAACGACCTGTTTTGGGCGCAGGAGTACGCCAAGTACAACCGCGCGGTGATGATGACCCTGCTCCGCGAGGTCGTCCGCAAGGAGTTCAAGAAGGCGAAGCCCGCCTTCGAGCCCGAGATCTCCTGCCACCACAACTACGTGGCCGAGGAGCGCTACGACGGGATGGACCTGCTCGTCACCCGCAAGGGCGCGATCCGCGCGGGAAGCGGCGAGTACGGCATCATCCCCGGTTCCATGGGTACCGCTTCGTATATCGTGCGCGGCCTGGGCAACGCCTCGGCGTTCAACTCCGCGTCCCACGGCGCCGGCCGCCGGATGAGCCGGGGCGCGGCGAAGAAGCGCTTCACCGTACGGGACCTCGCGGACCAGACCCGCGGGGTGGAGTGCCGCAAGGACGCCGGCGTCGTGGACGAGATCCCCAGCGCGTACAAGCCGATCGAGCAGGTCATCGACCAGCAGCGCGACCTGGTCGAGGTGGTGGCGAAGCTCAAGCAGGTCGTCTGCGTCAAGGGCTGAGGGGGCTGCTGCCGCACCCCGCACGTCCGGCAGGCGGGTGGGGGCTACTGCTCGCGGTGGACCTTGGTGTTGCTGGCCTGGGCGCGGGGGCGCAGGACCAGCAGGTCGACGTTGACGTGGGGCGGGCGGGTGACGGCCCAGGCGACGGTGTCGGCGACGTCGTCGGCGGTGAGGGGCTCGGCCACGCCCGCGTAGACGGCGGCGGCGCGCTCGGCGTCGCCGTGGAAGCGGGTGAGGGCGAACTCCTCGGTTTTGACCATGCCGGGGGCGATCTCGATCACCCGCACCGGTCGGCCGTTGAGCTCCAGGCGCAGCGTCTCGGCGATGACGTGGGCGCCGTGCTTGGCGGCCACGTAGCCGCCGCCGCCCTCGTACGGGGCCAGGCCGGCGGTGGAGGAGAGCACCACCACGGTTCCGTCGCCGGAGCCGGTCAGCGCGGGCAGCAGCGCCTGGGTGACGTGGAGCACGCCGAGCACGTTGACCTCGTACATGGTGCGCCACTCGTCCGGGTCGGCGGTGGCGACCGGGTCGGTGCCGAGCGCGCCGCCCGCGTTGTTGACCAGGACGTGCAGCGGGGGCAGGGCGCCGAGGTCGGCGGCGAAGGCGTCCACCGCGGCCCGGTCGGTGACGTCCAGGGCGTGCACGGAGGCGCTGCGGCCGGCGTCGGTCAACTCCTTGGCCAGCGCGTCCAGCCGGTCGGTGCGGCGGGCGGCCAGCGCGACGTGGTAGCCGGCCTCGGCGAGCCGGCGGGCGGTCGCGGCGCCGATGCCGCTGCTCGCACCGGTGACCACTGCGGTACGGGAAGTCATGTCGCGCTGCCTTTCGTACGGGGCTGCCGCTCAGCATAGGTGCGGGCGCTACGCGCTCGCGCACCTGTCCGAGTTCAGCGCCCGCAGCATGACCCGCTGGTCGAAGGCGAGCAGGGTGACCGTCGTCGCGCACATCAGCCCCGCGAACACGGTGTGCGCGACCGGCGAGGCCGCCTCGGCCCCGACCATGCCGAGCGCGAAGTGGGCGCCGACGCGGAGCGCGAGCAGCCCGACGGCGAGCAGCCGGGTCTGGCGGCCGCGCAGGATCGCCTTCGCCGTCTTCAGCCGGCCGCGCAGCACGGTCCTGGTCAGCACGATGTTCACCGCGACCGCGACCGCGACGACGACCCAGCCGTAGCGGCTGGTCCGCAGGACGTCGTAGGAGGCGCCGATCAGGCCCTCGAAGGCGAAGAACCAGACGGGGACGGGCTGGTACGCGCAGGGGTCCGTGGTGCCGGTGCCGGTGCCGGTGGCGGTGCCAGCGCGGGTGTCGGTGTCCGGGCCGCGGTCGGGGCCGGTGGGCGGGGGCGCCGTGCGGCTGGTGGTCTGCGGGACTGCCTCGGTGGTTGCCATGCGTCCAGCGTCCCGGTCGCGGGGTGGCCGGCGGCAGAGCCGGACGTCCGCGGTCGCCGGTGACATCTGTCATGTCCGGGGCCGCCGGATGTCACCCGGGCCCGGCCCGAACCCGGGCGCCGGTCATACCCTCACGCCGTCACGCCGTCACGCCGTCACGATCTCCGGCTTCAGCGGCCCCAGCACCCCCGCGATGGTGCCGATGGTCTCCTCGTCCACGCCCGCCTCCGCGAGCGAGGCCGCCAGGTGCGCCACGACCTTGTCGAACGCGCCCGAGGTGATGGCCAGTTGCTCGTGGGCGCGCCGCATCGTCCGCCCCGAGTAGGGCCGCCGGGCGCCCAGCGCCTGGCCGACGAAGTTCCGCTGGTGGCCCTTGATCCGCTCGATGTCCTGGCCCTCGAAGTACCCGGCCAGGTCCGGGTCGGCCAGCACCCGGTCGTAGAAGAGGTCGACCACGGCCGCCACCGCGTCCGCTCCGCCGATACGGTCGAAGATCGTGGGTTCGGCCGCAGTGGCCCCTGCCGATGTCGTGTCCGTCATGGCCCCGATGATTCGGCGGCCGCTTTCCACCGCGGTGACCCGCCGGTTATCCGGCCGTCAAGTCCCGCTGACAGCACGCGGGTTGCGAGTGTGAGCGGCCGTACACGCGGCGGTCACACGGGAGGGGGTCCGGGCGGGCGCCAGGCCCTACGGCCAGACCAGGCAGTAGAGCTGGTGGCCGGACTCCTCGCAGCGGCGGGCGAAGTCCTGCCATTCGTGGAGCATCTGGTAGATGACGAACGCGTCGCGCGGGCCGCGCCGGTCGGGCACCGTGGACCAGATGAAGGCGGCGGCGCCGAGCGACTCCTCGTTGGCGGTGCGCAGCGGGTCCACCACGGACGCGGGCAGCCGGACGACCGCGTAGTCCGGGTGCAGCACGACGAGTTCGAGCGGCGGGACCTTGGAGGGAGGTATGCCCTCGATGCCGGTGAGCACCATCGCGGCCATGGTCTCCGGCTTGACCTTGGTGTACAGGCCCTGGCCGAGTTCGTCGCCCCCGAGTTCCTCCGGGCGCATGGAGATGGGGACGCGGGCCGCCGTGGCCCCGTCGGGCGCGCCGAAGTACTTGTAGGTCACCCCCACTCGGCCACCCCTGCTCCTGCCCTCTGCGGTCGGTCGCTGCTCCGGTCGGTCGGCACCGGAGCCGGTGTTGTCCTGCGGCGCGCGATCGGCGGGCCGGCGCCGCCGGCCGGTGGGACGGGGGTTTTCAGGCTCGCGATCGCCCGGCACGTCGCCCGGTTCACCACCGCGCTGCTGCATTCCACTACCCGACCATCCGTCGACCCAACCATGCAACCCGATCATCGTCTCAGATGCGAGGTCGAGACGTTGCGGCGCAACGCCCGTCGTTTGAGAGCATGTGCCTGTGAGCTATCCGTACGAAGCACCAGTGTCCCAGGAACTCTTCGACCGCGCGGCGGCCGTGACCCCAGGTGGCGTGAACTCCCCGGTGCGCGCGTTCCGCGCGGTGGGCGGTACGCCGCGGTTCATGGTCTCCGGTGCCGGTCCGTATCTGACCGACGCCGACGGGCGCGAGTACGTCGACCTCGTCTGCTCGTGGGGACCGATGATTCTCGGCCACGCGCACCCCGAGGTGATCGCGGCCGTGCAGGCGGCCGTGGCGGGGGGCACCTCGTTCGGGACGCCCACCGAGGGCGAGGTCGCGCTCGCCGAGGCGATGGTGGCGCGGGTCGAGCCGCTGGACCAGGTGCGCCTGGTGTCCTCGGGCACCGAGGCCACGATGTCGGCGATCCGGCTGGCCCGCGGCTTCACCGGCCGCGCGAAGGTGGTGAAGTTCGCCGGCTGCTACCACGGTCATGTGGACGCGCTGCTGGCGGCGGCCGGTTCCGGGGTCGCCACGTTCGGGTTGCCGGACACCCCGGGGGTGACGGGCGCGCAGGCCGGCGACACCGTGGTGCTGCCGTACAACGACATCGAGGCCGTACGGGCCGCGTTCGCCGCCCACCCGGGCGAGATCGCCTGTGTGATCACCGAGGCGTCGCCCGGCAACATGGGCGTGGTGCCGCCGCGGGACGGCTTCAACGCCCAGCTCAAGGAACTGTGCACGGCCGAGGGTGCCCTGTACATCTCCGACGAGGTGATGACCGGCTTCCGGGTCAGCGCCGCGGGCTGGTACGGGATCGACGGGGTGCGCCCGGACCTGATGACCTTCGGCAAGGTGATGGGCGGCGGCTTCCCCACCGCGGCCTTCGGCGGCCGCGCGGACGTGATGGCCGCGCTCGCCCCGGCCGGGCCGGTGTACCAGGCCGGCACGCTGTCGGGCAATCCGGTCGCCACCGCCGCCGGTCTGGCCCAGCTGCGGCTGCTGGACGCGGCCGCGTACGCGCGGCTCGACGCGGTCTCCGCGCAGATCCGCGAGCTGGTGAGCGCGGCGCTGGACAAGGAGGGCGTCGCACACCGGGTGCAGACCGCGGGCAGCATGTTCTCCGTCTTCTTCACCGACTCCGAGGTGCGCGACTTCGCCGACGCGAAGCGGCAGGAGGCGTACCGTTTCACCGCTTTCTTCCACGCGATGCTGGCGCAGGGCGTCTACCTGCCGCCGTCCGCGTTCGAGTCCTGGTTCGTGTCGACCGCACACGACGAGCAGGCGGTGCAGCGGATCGCCGCGGCGCTGCCCGCCGCCGCACGTGCCGCAGCGGAGGCCCACGCATGAGTGCCGAACACCCTGAGCTGACCGTGGTGCACCTGATGCGCCACGGCGAGGTGCACAACCCCGAGGGCGTGCTGTACGGGCGCCGGCCCGGCTACCACCTCTCCGAGCTCGGCCGGCAGATGGCCGAGCGGGTCGCCGAGCACCTGTCGGGGCGTGACATCCGCCACGTCGTCGCGTCGCCGCTGGAGCGGGCGCAGGAGACCGCGACGCCGATCGCGAAGGCGCACGGGCTGGACCTGGCGACCGACCCGCGGCTGATCGAGGCGGAGAACATTTTCGAGGGCAAGACGTTCGGCGTCGGCGACGGCGCGCTGAGCCGCCCGGCGAACTGGAAGTACCTGACGAACCCGTTCCGGCCGAGCTGGGGCGAGCCGTACGTCGACCAGGTGGTGCGGATGATGGCCGCGCTGGGCGCCGCGCGGGACGCCGCGCGCGGGCACGAGGCGGTGTGCGTCAGCCACCAGCTGCCGATCTGGATCGTGCGGTCGTACGCGGAGAAGCGGCGGCTGTGGCACGACCCGCGCAAGCGGCAGTGCACGCTGGCGAGCGTGACGAGCTTCACGTTCCAGGGCGACGAGATCGTCTCCGTGGGCTACAGCGAGCCGGCGATCGACCTGGTCCCGGCGCGGTTGCGCGCGGGGGCCAAGCCGGTACGCGGCTCGGTCGGCGCGTAGGCGTTCCGGCCGGGCCGGCGCCCGGTCCAGGTGGCTCCGGCCTCCGCCCCGGACGTTGGTGCATATGCCCGAAATGGGCCTCTTTTAAGGTGATCTGATTAGTCCATAAGTGCCCTATCTGTCGGCGAGTCTCCGTTTCGTGCTGCCCGCGAGGAAGTGGTGAGGGGCAACGACGCAGCCGCCGAGAGACGGGGATCGCATGAGTGCCATGACCCGAAGGGCCCTGTTGACCACGACCGCCGGAGCCGCCGCGGGTGTCGCGGTGGCGGGGTGCGGCGGAAAGGACGGGGGCTCCTCGGGTGCCGCGCCACGGTCCCGCAGCACGGGGGAGCACCAGGGGGCGAGCGGGCCGAAGGCGCCGCCTACCGTGCGGCTGATCGGCGACGGCTCCACCGCCGACACCGGGCCGCAGCCCGGCCAGCCGGTGGTGGACCGGCTGGAACCGGGCCAGACGCCCCCGCAGTTCGTGGTCTTCTCCTGGGACGGCGCGGGCGAGATCGGCAACGGCCTCTTCCCCCGCTTCCGCAAGCTCGCCGACGACCACGGCGCCAAGATGACCTTCAACCTCTCCGGCCTGTACCTGCTGCCGGAGAGCAAGAAGCTCCAGTACGCGCCGCCGAACGGCCCGCTGGGCGCCTCCGACATCGGCTACCTCGCCGACGACCACATCAGGATGACGCTGGACAACCTGCGGCAGGCGTGGACCGCGGGCCACGAGATCGCCACCCACTTCAACGGCCACTTCTGCGCCGGCGCCGGCAGCGTCGCCCGCTGGACGCCGGCGGACTGGAAGAGCGAGATCGACCAGGCCGTGTCGTTCGTCACCCAGTGGAAGACCAACACCGGCTGGCACGACGAGGAGCCGCTGCCGTTCGACTACGAGAAGACCCTGATCGGCAGCCGCACCCCCTGCCTGCTCGGCCAGAACAACCTGCTGCCCACCGCCGCCGCGCTCGGCTGGCGCTACGACACCAGCAACCCCGGCGGCAACCAGACCTGGCCGGACAAGATGCAGGGCCTGTGGAACTTCCCGCTCCAGCTCATCCCGTTCCCCGGGCACACCTTCGAGGTGCTGTCCATGGACTACAACATGCTCGCCAACCAGTCGCACGCCGCCACCAAGTCCGACCCGCGCAACTACCCGTACTGGCGCAGCCAGGCGACCGCCTCGTACATCGCCGGGTTCGAGCGGGCCTACGAGACCAACCGCGCGCCCTTCTACATCGGCAACCACTTCGAGGAGTGGAACGGCGGCATCTACATGGACGCCGTCGAGGGCGCGTTGCAGCACATCGCCTCGCTCGGCTACAAGGACGTGCGGCTGGTCTCCTTCCAGCAGCTCGCCGACTGGCTGGACGCCCAGGACCCGGCGATGCTGGCGAAGCTGCGCGAACTGGAGGTCGGGGAGCAGCCGGCCGGCGGCTGGAAGCGGTTCACCGGCCAGGTGCCGGCGTCCGACGCGACCGGCGCCGGGCCCTCCGCAGGGGGCTCCGCCGGCGGGTCGGCCGACAGCCCGGTCGGGGCCGGCGCATCGCCGGAGGTTCCCTCGGCGACCTGACCCCACGCATCCTTACTTGGGGCAATTGCCGTCTTTGGGGTTGCCGGTGGGGGGTGGGGAAGATCGCGCGGGGGCTCATGCGAAACTTTTCACATGAGTTCTCCGCGCGCCTTCGGCCGCCACCTGCTCCGCCGCGCCGCCGCGCCGGCCGGAGCCGTGGCGCTGGCGCTCACGCTCGCCGCCTGCAGCTCGTCCTCCTCGTCCTCCAGTGGCGGCAACGCCAACTTCGTCAGCGGCAACGGCAACATCACGGTGGTCAAGGCCGGCCAGCGCAAGGCCGCCCCGGCGCTGTCCGGCGAGACCGTGGCCGGCGGGAAGACCAGCCTGGCCGCCTACAAGGGCAAGGTCGTCGTCGTCAACATCTGGGGGTCGTGGTGCGCGCCCTGCCGGGCCGAGGCGCCCAACCTCGCCAAGGTCTCCAAGGCCGAGGCCGGCAAGGACGTCCAGTTCCTCGGCATCAACACGCGTGACCTCAACCGCTCCAACGCCGCCCGGTTCGACAAGCGCTTCGGCATCACCTACCCGAGCCTGTACGACCCGTACGGCAAGCTGATCCTGAAGTTCCCCAAGGGCAGCCTCAACCCGCAGAGCCTGCCGGCCACGCTCGTGATCGACCGGCAGGGCCGGGTCGCGGGCCGGGCGCTGGCCGCCCTGACCGAGGACCAGCTGCACAAGCTGGTGGACCCCATCGCCGCGGAGAAGTGACGTGGCGGGCGGCTCCCTCCTGCTGGCCGGCAGCGCGGACACGGTGACGTCCGGCGCGCTCGTCGCGGCCATCCCGATCGCGATGTTCGCCGGGCTGGTCTCCTTCGCGTCGCCCTGCGTCCTGCCGCTCGTGCCCGGCTACCTCTCCTACGTGACCGGGGTCACCGGCAGCGACCTGGGGGAGGCCCGGCGCGGGCGGATGTTCGCCGGCTCGCTGCTGTTCGTGCTCGGCTTCAGCGCCGTGTTCGTCTCCGGCGGCGCCCTGTTCGGCAACTTCGGCGCCGAACTGCAGGTGCACCGGCAGGTGCTGGTCCGCGTCTTCGGGTCGCTCACCATCGTGCTCGGGCTCGCCTTCATGGGGCTGATCGGCGGCATCACCCAGCGGGAGTTCCGCTTCCACTTCCGGCCCGGGGTCGGGCTGGCCGGCGCGCCGCTGATCGGCGCGATGTTCGGGCTGGGCTGGACACCCTGCGTCGGGCCGACGCTCGGCGCCGTGCAGTCGCTCGCCTTCAGCAACGCCAGCGCCGGGCGCGGCGCGCTGCTGATGGCGTTCTACTGCCTGGGCCTCGGGGTGCCCTTCATCGTGGCCGCCGTAGCCTTCCGCCGTACGCTGGGCGCCTTCGGATGGGTCAAGCGGCACTACGCCTGGGTCATGCGGATCGGCGGCGGCATGCTCGTGGCCGTCGGGGTGCTGCTCGTCACCGGCGTGTGGGACCACATCACCTACCAGATGCAGATCTGGTCCAGCGGCTTCTCCACAGGGGTCTGAACCGTGAGCATCACGCACAAGCCAAGCGACGGCCGCGTCCCCGGCCAGGGTTCCGGGCCGGACGCCGAGGGCCCGGACGCCAACGGCCCGGACACCCCCGACGGGCCGCAGGACGGCACCGGCGGCGAGGACGGCATCGGCGCCGCGGGCGCACAGCTGTCCACCCAGCCGGTGGATACCCTCTCCAGCGGGCCGTCGCTGGGCGTGCTCGGCTGGCTGCGCTGGATGTGGCGGCAGCTGACCTCGATGCGGATCGCGCTGATCCTGCTCTTCCTGCTGTCGCTGGCCGCGATCCCCGGCTCGCTGATCCCGCAGCGCAGCGACGAGTTGAAGGTCGCCGCGTTCAAGAAGGCGCACCCGGACATCAGCCCGCTGTACTCCCGGCTCGACCTCTTCCACGTCTACGGCTCGCCGTGGTTCTCGGCGATCTACATCCTGCTGTTCGTCTCGCTGGCCGGCTGCATCGTGCCGCGCACCTGGCAGTTCGTCGGCCAGCTGCGGGCGAAGCCGCCGGCCGCGCCGCGCCGGCTGGACCGGCTGCCGGCGTACAGCACCTGGCACACCGACGCGAGCCCGGAGCAGGTCGCGCAGGCCGCCCGCAAGGCGCTGCGCGGGCGGCGGTTCCGGGTCGACGCCACCGGCACCTCGGTGGCCGGTGAGAAGGGCTATCTGCGCGAGGCGGGCAACCTGCTCTTCCACGTGGCCCTGTTCGGCCTGCTGATCGGCTTCGCCTGGACCTCGCTGAACGCGGCGTCCGGCGGCAAGCTGGTGGTCGAGGGCCAGGACGGCTTCGTCAACAACCTCACGCAGTACGACGACTTCTCCGGCGGCACGCTCTACGGCGCGGACGACCTCAAGGCGTTCGGTTTCACGCTGGACAGCTTCGAGGACAAGTACGCCACCTCCGGCCCCGAGCGCGGCACCGCGCTGAAGTTCCAGGCGGACATCCACTACTGGAGCGGCACCAGCAGCGCGCACCCGACGAAGGGCACGATCTCCACCAACCACCCGCTGAGCATCGGCGGGGAGAAGGTGTACCTGATCTCGCACGGCTACGCGCCCGTGGTGACCGTCAAGGACGCCCAGGGCAACGTCGCCTACCAGGGCCCGGTGCCGTTCCTGCCGCAGGACGCCAACCTCACCTCGACCGGTGTGATCAAGGTCCCCGACGCGATGGGCAAGAACGGCAAGCCCGACCAGCTCGCCTTCGAGGGCTTCTTCACGCCGACCGGTGACACCTCCAGCGGCCCGGTGTCGCTCTTCCCGGACGAGTTGCAGCCGATCCTGTGGCTGAACGCCTACCACGGCGACCTCGGCCTGGACTCCGGCATCGCGCAGAACGTCTACCAGCTCGACACCACCCACATGAAGCAGTACAAGCTCAACACCAAGACCGGGGTCAACGGTGTCGCGCTCGGCGTGGGCGACTCGATGCAACTGCCGAACGGTGCCGGCAGCCTGGAGTTCGACGGGGTCAAGCGCTGGGCCAGCTTCACCATCTCCCACCAGTCCGGCAACGAACTGGCGCTGGTCAGCGGCATCATCGCGATCCTCGGCCTGATGGGGTCGCTGTTCATCCAGCGGCGCCGGATCTGGGTGCGCGCGGTGCCGTCCGACCAGGGCTCCGTGGTCGAGCTGGGCGGCCTGGGCCGCAGCGAGTCGGCCCGGATCGCCGACGAGCTGGGCAGCCTCGTCGACCAGCTGCAACCCGACGCACCGGTCAGAGCCGCCCCAGCGGACACCCCCGACGAACCGCCATCCCCGCCCGACGACGAAGGAGCCCGCGCGTGAACCTCGCGGCCGCGGTCAACGAGAACTTCGCGAACTACAGCAACTACCTGATCCGCTCGGCGATGTTCGTGTACGCACTCGCCTTCCTCGCGCACCTCGCGGAGTGGGTCTTCGGCGGTCGCAGCAAGATCGCCGTGCAGTCCGCCGCGCTCACCGCCGACGCGCCGGCGGGCGCGGCCGCACCCGCGGTGGCGGTGCGCTCCGCCGGCGGCACCACCACCCTGGAGCGGCCCAAGGTCGTCACCCGCGCCTCCGCCAGCGACCGCGACATGGCCGACGGCCCGGGCGCCGCGGGCGACGACGCGCGGGGCGACCTGTACGGCCGGATCGCCATCTCCTTCACCGCCCTGGCCTGGGTGCTGCACGTCAGCGGCGTCGCCTTCCGGGCCGCCTCGGTGCAGCGCGCGCCGTGGGGCAACATGTACGAGTTCTCCACCACGTTCGGCGCGGTGGCGGTCGGCGCGTACCTGCTGCTGCTGGCGCTGCGGAAGAACGTCCGCTGGATCGGGCTGTTCCTCACCACGTCGGTACTGCTCGACCTGGGCCTGGCGCTGTCGGTGCTCTACACCTCCAGCGAGCAGCTGGTGCCGGCGCTGCACTCGTACTGGCTGTGGATCCACGTGTCGTGCGCGATCATCTCCGGCGCGGTGTTCTACCTCGCCGCGGTCGGCACGCTGCTCTACCTGTTCCGCGACCACTACGAGGTGGCGGTGCTGGCCGGGGCGGCGCAGAGCAACCGGTGGGGCAACATCATGCGGCGGCTGCCGTCCGCGGCGAGCCTGGACAAGTTCGCCTACCGGATGAACGCGCTGGTCTTCCCGCTGTGGACGTTCACCATCATCGCGGGCGCGATCTGGGCGCAGGCGGCCTGGGGACACTACTGGGAGTGGGACCCGAAGGAGACCTGGTCGTTCATCACGTGGGTGGTGTACGCCGGTTACCTGCACGCTCGCGCGACGGCCGGGTGGAAGGGCCGCAAGGCCGCCTACCTGGCGCTGGTCGCCTTCGCGTGCTTCCTGTTCAACTACTACGGCGTGAACATCTTCGTGACCGGCAAGCACTCCTACGCCGGGGTGTGACGAAGAGCGCGGCGCCCCGGCGCCGCGGCGCCGGGCTCATCGAGGCGGTACGGCTCACTCGCCCTCGGGCGAGGGGGTCGTGCCGTCCTCGCGCTTCTGCCGGTTCAACTCGGCGAGCGAGCGCAGGAACTCCGGGTTGTCGTCCGGCGGTATCCAGTCCTCGCGCGGCGCCTGGAGCACATCGCCGGCCTGCGGGCGCTCCTGCTCCCGGCGCCCGGCCGGCCGGGACAGGTCCGGCCCCCATCCGGCGCCGAAGCCGCCGCGCGGGCCCGCCACCCGCCGCTTGCCCAGCGCCAGCCAGGCCAGCGGGCCGATCAGGATCTCGCCGAAGAAGAGCACGATCAGCAGCCAGACCACCTTCGGCAGCCCGCGCACCTGCCGGTCCGGGGTGCCCAGGCAGTCCACGAAGGCGTATATCCATACCGCGATGACCAGTAGGAACGGCATGTAGCGCGACATTCGAAACCCCGGCCCCCAGGTTGACCAATCCTTGACCCCACCCAGGTTACGACCTGGCCGCGGTGCGCCGGCGGCCCGGCCGCGGGTGGGCGGCGCGGTGCGGGGTGGAACACTGGCCGTATGGCTTACGACGATCTCCGCTCGCTGCTGAGGGCACTGGAGAAGGACGGCGACCTCAAGCGGATCACCGCCGAGGTGGACCCCCACCTCGAAGTGGGGGAGATCACCGACCGGGTGAACAAGGCCGGCGGCCCGGCACTGCTCTTCGAGAACGTCCGCGGCTCGATCGCGCCGCTGGCGACGAACGTCTACGGCACCGACCGGCGGCTGCTCAAAGCCCTGGGCCTGACGTCGTACGCGGACATCGGGGAGAAGATCGGCGGGCTGCTCAAGCCCGAGCTGCCGCACGGGTTCGTCGGGGTGCGCGAGGCGTTCGGGAAGCTCGCCGGGATGGTCCACGTGCCGCCGAAGAAGGTGAAGGACGCCCCCGTGCAGGAGGTCGTGCTCACCGGCGACGACGTGGACCTGGACCGGCTGCCGGCGCTGTTCACCTGGCCGCAGGACGGCGGCTCCTTCTTCAACCTCGGCCTGACCCACACCAAGGACCCCGAGTCCGGGGTGCGCAACCTCGGCCTGTACCGGCTCCAGCGGCACGACCGGCGCACCATCGGCATGCACTGGCAGATCCACAAGGACAGCCGCAACCACTACCAGGTCGCGCAGCGGCGCGGTGAGCGGCTGCCGGTGGCGATCGCGTTCGGCTGCCCGCCGGCCGTGACGTACGCCTCGACCGCGCCGCTGCCCGGCGACATCGACGAGTACCTGTTCGCCGGCTTCGTGCAGGGCAAGCGGGTCGAGCTGGTCGACTGCAAGACGGTGCCGCTCCAGGTGCCCGCGCACGCCGAAGTGGTGCTGGAGGGCTGGCTGGAGCCCGGGCGGACCCTGCCGGAGGGCCCGTTCGGCGACCACACCGGCTTCTACACCCCGCAGGAGCCGTTCCCGGCGCTGACCATCGACTGCGTCACGATGCGCAAGCGGCCGCTGTTCCAGTCGATCGTGGTCGGCCGGCCGCCGACCGAGGACGGGCCGCTGGGCCGCGCCACCGAGCGGTTCTTCCTGCCGCTGCTGAAGATCATCGTGCCGGACATCGTGGACTACCACCTGCCGGAGGCGGGTGGCTTCCACAACTGCGCGATCGTCTCGATCGACAAGAAATACCCCAAACACGCGCAGAAGGTGATGCACGCGGTGTGGGGGGCGCACATGATGTCGCTCACCAAGCTGATCGTGGTGGTGGACGCCGACTGCGACGTGCACGACCTGCACGAGGTGGCCTGGCGGGCGTTCGGGAACACCGACTACGCCCGGGACCTCACGGTGGTGGAGGGCCCGGTCGACCACCTCGACCACGCGTCGTACCAGCAGTTCTGGGGCGGCAAGGCCGGCATCGACGCGACCCGTAAGCTGCCGGAGGAGGGCTACACGCGGGACGGCGGCTGGCCCGAGATGGTGCTCGCCGATCCGAAGACGGCAGAGTTGGTGACCAAACGGTGGAGGGAGTACGGCCTGTGAGCGCCACGACGCCGGACCTGTTCGAGTCGGAGCCGCGGCCCGACAGCAAGGTCCGGGCCTTTCTGCGGCTGGTGATGATCGAGCACTCGGTCTTCGCGCTGCCCTTCGCCTACATCGCCGCGCTGACCGCGATGTTCCGCGACGACCGCAGCGTGCACTGGGGCGAACTGCTGCTGGTGACCGTGGCGATGGTGGGCCTGCGCACCTTCGCGATGGCCTGCAACCGGATCATCGACCGGGAGATCGACGCCCGCAACCCGCGCACCGCGGGGCGCGAGCTGGTCACCGGCGCGCTGTCGGTGCGCTCGGCGTGGGCCGGCGCGCTGGTGGCGGTGGTGGTCTTCCTCGGCGCCGCCGCGCTGCTCAACCCGCTGTGCCTGGCGCTGGCGCCGGTCGCGGTGGTGCCGATGGTGGTCTACCCCTACGGCAAGCGGTTCACGAACTTCCCGCACGCCATCCTCGGCCTCGCCCAGGCGATGGGCCCGGTCGGCGCGTGGCTGGCGGTGACCGGCTCCTGGGACTGGCACGCGGTGGTGCTGGGCCTGGCGGTCGGGGTGTGGATCGGCGGCTTCGACCTGATCTTCGGCAGCCAGGACGTGGCCGCGGACCGGGCGCACGGCGTGATGTCGGTGCCGGCCCGCTTCGGGGTGCCCGCGGCGCTGTACGGGGCGCGGGCCTGCCATGTGGCCACCACCGCGCTGCTGGTCTGGTACGGCGCCGCGACCGACGCGAGCGGCTTCTGGTGGGTGGGCATGGCGATCGTGGCCGGCGCGTTCGTCTACGAGCACTCGATCGTGAAGCCGCACGACCTGAGCCGGCTGAACCGGGCGTTCTTCACGGTGAACGGTGTCATCGGGATCACCCTGTTCGTCTTCGCGCTGCTCGACCTGATCGCGCGCGGCCTGAGCTGGTAGCGCGCGGCGCGGCCCGACGGCAGCGGCCCCGGCGGATCATCCGCCGGGGCCGCCGCTGTGATACCGGGTCGCTCAGCTCCCCGGCGCTCAGAACTCCGAGCTGTTCGAGTCGTCGCCCATGAGGTTCATGACGGCGCTCACCACGTCCTGCGGGTTGAGCGTCACCGCGCCGCTCGGCGCGCTGATCGGCGCCGCGCTGCCCTTGAAGCCGACGGTCAGCGGCAGCGGCCCGGTGGACTGGTCGTCGAGCTGGTGGAGGTCGAAGGTGACCGACTGGATGCTGCCGTCCTTGACGGCGACGTCCGCGGTGACCTTCTTCGCCGGCACGCCCTCGGCCCGCTGCATGCTGTCCAGGTCGGACTGCTTCATGCCGGGGATCTGCTTGAGCGCGGGGGCGACGCTGGAGGCGACGTCCTTGGCGAACTGCTGCGCGGGCACGGTGACCGTGATGTGGTCCGCGCCGCCCTTCTTGCCCGCGTCGGCGAAGGTGGCGTCCTTCGTCAGCGCGGCCCGCAGCCCGGAGATGACCTCGTTCTGCGTCTTCGCGTCCAGCGTCGGGGTGGTGGAGCCGGAGTCGGAGCCGCTGCTCGAACCCTGGGCGGCCAGGGCGCTCTTGACGAACGCGCCCCACACCGCCGGGTCGATGCTGACCCACTTGCCGTTGAGCGCCGAGCCCACCGAACCGGACGAGCTGGTCAGGGCGTTGAGGTACTGGTCGTTGAACTGCGCGATGGAGCCGGCGTCGGAGGCGCTGGTGTCGAGCTTCTCCAGGCCCTTCACGTCGGCCCGCAGGTAGATCTTCTGCCCGACCGCGCGGACCTCGATCAGCTTCGCGCCGCTCGGGCCGTCCGTGGAGAGCAGGAAGGCCGCGGAGGAGCCCTTGGTGGCGTCCGCGCCCTTGCCGAGGCTGCGGCCGAGCAGCGACAGCGACTTCTGCGAGCTGCCGCCGACGGTGACGTGCAGGGACGACAGCAGGTCGGCGTCGGCCTGGGTGAAGCCGTCCTCGTCCTTCATGGCCGAGTAGATCTGGGCGGAGGTGCCGCTGAAGCCGAGATCGACGGTGACGGTGTTCTGCTTGCCGAGCTTCTGGAAGGCGTTGTCCACCTTCCCCTGCGGCGACGCGGGGTCGTCCGCACCGCACGCTGCGGCCCCGGCGGTTATGAGGGCCACCACTCCGGCGGCGGCGAGGCCCTTGCGCATGCTGATGATGACGAACTCCTAGGAAGCGGTGGGTAAGCGGATGAGTCGGAGCAGAAGCGTAGCTGTGCGGGCGCTGTGTCTTCACCCGGGTTCTTCGGGCGAATTGGGGGCCGACTGGCTGCCGGGGTCCGGCAACCGGTCAGCCCGCGTACGGTGGTTCGCCGCGCACCTCGGGCGGACGGTCGCGGAACAGGTAGGCGGCGGCCACCCCGCCGAGCAGACCGAAGAGGTGGCCCTGCCAGGAGACGCCGGTGTGCACCGGCAGCACGCCCCACAGGATGGACGTGCCGTAGTACGCGCCGATAAGCAGGCCCACCAGCAGGTCCAGCGCGCGGCCGTCGACGAAGCCGCGCACCAGGAGGTAGCTGAACAGGCCGAAGATCAGGCCGGACGCGCCCGCGGTGTTGGTGTGCGCGGGCGAGCACGCCCACACCCCGAGCCCGTCGACGGCGATGACGGTGAACGCCACGGCCAGGAAGCGGCCGGTGCCGCGCAGCGCGGCGACGAAGCCGAGCACCAGCAGCGGCAGCGTGTTGGACGCCACATGCCCGTACCCGAAGTGGATGAACGCCGACGGCACGATGTCCGCCAACTCGCCGGCCCGGCGCGGCTGGACGCCGAGGCTGTCCAGCCGGTGGCCGGTGGCGTGGTCGACGACCTCGAGCGCCCACAGCAGCGCCACCCAGGCGGTCATCAGCGCCGCGGCGGCCACGATCCGGTCGCCGGCCGAGGCGGCCCCGGCGCGGTCGCGGACCCGCAGCGACGCCATGAGCGTCCCCCCGCGGCCGGTGTGCGCCGCGATGCGTCCGTACGCCACCGAATCCCCCCCGATCCGCCACGTCCCCCAGTGGTTTCTATGTGCGTCCAGTGTGCACGACGCCACTGACACCGTCTGCGGTTCCGGCCCGCCGCCGATCGGACGGCCGGATCGCAGCGGGCCGGCCGAGCCCGGGCGCGCGCCCGCCCCGCCCGGCGGTCCGCCCAGGTCGCGGCTACGCTCGACGGCGTGGCGGACCTGGACGGCGGGCGCGAGACGCGCGATGCGGAGCAGCGGCGCGCGGAGCGCGGGGGGCGTGCGGAGCGTGCCCCGTGGATCGTCGGGGTCTCCGGCGCGTCCGGTACGCCGTACGCGGCGGCGGTGCTGCGCGGGCTGCTGGACGCGGGCGAGCGGGTGGACCTGGTGGTCAGCCGGGCCGCCCGGCTGACGCTGCTCGACGAGACCGGCGCGGCGGTGCGGGACGCGCACTGGCAGGAGGACCTGGCGCGCTGGCTGGCCCGCGGGGCGGACGGCCGCCCGGACGCCTTCGCCCCCGGCCCGGACCTTTCCGGTGTGCGCTACTGGCCGGCCGGCGACCTGGCGGCCGGGCCGTCCTCGGGGTCGTATCCGGCCCGGGGCATGCTGATCGTGCCGGCCAGCACCGCGTGTGTGGCCGGAGTCGCGCTGGGCCTGTCCAAGGACCTGCTCCAGCGCGCGGCGAGCGTCACCCTCAAGGAGCGCCGGCCGCTGGTGGTCGCGGTGCGCGAGACCCCGTTGAGCGGTCAGACGCTGCGCCAGCTCACCTCGTTGGCCGATGCCGGCGCGGTGGTGCTGCCCGCCTCCCCGGCCTTCTACGCCGGGGGCACCACGGCGCAGGAGCTGGTGGACTTCGTGGCCGGGCGGGTGCTGGACGCGGTGGGGGTGGAGCACCGGCTCTACCGGCGGTGGCGGGGCGAGCTCGGCGGCGGGTCCACGGGCCAGGGCTGAACCGGCCGGGTCCAAGCCTGCGGCGGCGAACAGGCGGCAAAAGGAGGGCAGGAACCTTTCGATGCCTTAGATTCGTGTCCAGACAGGGCAGTCACCAGGCGAACGGGAGGGTCCAATCCGATGGACGCGGTGGACAGGCAGCTCATCCAGGCGTTGCGCGAGAACGGCCGGGCGTCGTACGCCGAGCTGGGCCGGCTCGTGGGCCTGTCCGGGCCGAGCGTCACCGACCGGATCAACCGCCTGGAGCAGGCGGGCGTGATCACCGGCTACCGCGCCACCGTCGCCCCCGCCGCGATGGGCCTGGGGGTGACCGCGCTGGTCGGGCTCCAGCTGTCGGACGCCGCCGACCACGAGGAGGTGGCCCGGCGGCTGTCGGACCTGGACGAGATCGAGGACTGCTGGTTCATCGCGGGCGACGACTCGTACATGCTCAAGGTGCGGGTCGGCGACGTGGACGGGCTGGAGCACACCATCCGCCGGCTGTCCGGCACCAAGGGCGTGGCCAGGACCCGTACCACGATCGTGCTCTCCACCAAGTGGGAGAACCGGGTCGGGAACCTGCCCGAAGAGGTGTGACCGGGGGCGGCTTCGCGCGCGCGGGCGGGGGAGTAACGTCGGACCGAACCCCGTAGGAGGAGACGCACATGGACGCTGGACTCAAGCGCGAGCTGGAGGAGAAGGTACACGCCGGCGAGCGGCTGACCCGTGAGGACGGTGTCGCGCTCTACGAGTCCGACGACCTGGCGTGGCTGGGCGGCCTGGCGCACGAGGTGCGCACCCGCAAGAACGGCGACGTGGTCCACTTCAACGTCAACCGCCACCTCAACATGACGAACGTGTGCACCGCGTCCTGCGCGTACTGCTCCTTCCAGCGCAAGCCGGGCGAGAAGGACGCGTACACGATGCGGATCGAGGAGGCCGTCCGGCTGGCGAAGGCCATGGAGGGCGACAACCTCACTGAGCTGCACATCGTCAACGGCCTGCACCCGACGCTGCCGTGGCGGTACTACCCGCGGTCGCTGAAGGCGCTGAAGGAGGCGCTGCCGCAGGTCTCGCTGAAGGCGTTCACCGCCACCGAGATCCACCACTTCGAGACCATCTCCGGGATGTCGGCCTCCGACATCCTCGACGAGCTGATCGACGCCGGCCTGGAGTCGCTGACCGGCGGCGGCGCGGAGATCTTCGACTGGGAGGTGCGGCAGCACATCGTGGACCACCGCACCCACTGGGAGGACTGGTCCCGTATCCACCGGCTGGCGCACTCCAAGGGCCTCAAGACCCCGGCGACGATGCTCTACGGCCACATCGAGGAGCCCCGGCACCGCGTCGACCACGTGCTGCGGCTGCGCGAACTCCAGGACGAGACCGGCGGGTTCCAGGTCTTCATCCCGCTGCGCTACCAGCACGACTTCGTGGACATGAAGGACGGCAAGATCCGCAACGTCCTCCAGGCCCGTACCACGATGGCCACCGGCGCGGAGGCGCTGAAGACCTTCGCGGTCTCGCGGCTGCTGTTCGACAACGTGCCGCACGTGAAGGTGTTCTGGGTGATGCACGGGCTGTCCACGGCCCAACTCGCCCTCAACCACGGCGCCGACGACATGGACGGGTCGGTCGTGGAGTACAAGATCACCCACGACGCGGACGACTACGGCACGCCGAACAAGCTCACCCGGGAGGACATCCTCGACCTGATCCGGGATGCCGGGTTCCGCCCGGTGGAGCGCAACACCCGCTACGAGATCATCCGGGAGTACCCGGGCCCCGACGGCTCCCGCCGGGAGTCGCCGCAGGCGATGCGGGTGTGACGCGGGGCGGTGACACCCGGGGCGGTGTGACCCGGGTGACACGGAAACGGTTGGAGGCCGGGTCGAGGTAATAGGTACGCTGCCCTTATGGCACTTACCTTCGAACTCGATCCCGCGCTCGACGACGACCTGCGCGCCGGTGTGCTCACGCTGTGGGCCGACGTGAGCAACGCCGGCGGCGCGGTCGGTTACGTGCCGCCGGTCACCGCCGCGGACATCGCGCCGGGCCTGGCCGACTCGATGGCCGACGTCGAGGCGGGGCGCCGGCGGCTGCTCGTCGGGCGCGACGAGGAGGAGCGGGTCGCCGCGACCGCGTTCCTCACCTTCAACGCGCACCGGCTGATGACCCACTGGATCTGGCTCTACACGGTGATGGTCCACCCCCGCCACCAGGGCGCCGGGTACGGCCGGGCGCTGCTGGCCGAGGCCGAGCGGGCCGCCCGCGGGTTCGAGGGGATCGAGGCGATCCGGCTCACCTGCCGCGGCGGCCTCGGCCTCGAACGCTTCTACGCATCCTGCGGCTACAAGGAGGTCGGCCGCGTCCCGAACGCGATCCGCGTCGCCCCGGGAGACGACCGCGACGACGTCTTCATGCTGCTGAGCTGGTGAGCGCGGCCCGGCCGCGCCCACCGGGGCACCGCGCCCTTCGGCTCGCCGGCTACTTCTTGGGGCCGTGCTTTCGTGGGGCGGGGGGCTTGCTGCGGGGGCGGGACGATGATCGGGAAGGGGGCGTGCTTCACTGGGAGCATGCTCCGATACACCGCACTGCGCTTCGGTCTGATCGTCGCCAGCTTCGGGGTCATCTGGGGCCTGGTCCGGTTGCATGTCCTGCCGGCCGGGCTCGGTGACTCCAACTACCTGTGGGTCGCGCTGCTCGCGCTGGTCGTGTCCGCGCCCCTGAGCTTCGTGCTGCTGCGCGGGGTCCGGGAACAGGCCGCGGCCCAGGTCTCCGACCGCGTCACCCGCACCCGCAACTCCCTGGCCGCCGCCGCGGGCCAGGAGGACGACGCCGACGACCAGGCCCGCGAGGTCGCCCGCGACGGCGAGCCGCACACCGCCTGACCCGGGCAGCGTCCGATCCGGCCGGTCCGTGTCGACCGGCCGCCGAGCCAGCACGGGGGAGGGGCGCAGGTGGAGACCCAGGGCAAGCGGGCGCAGCGCGTGCCGCGGGCGGTCCGCGAGCAGCAGATGCTGGACGCGGCCGTCGCCGTCTTCGCCCGGCGCGGCTTCCGCGCCACCTCCATGGACGAGATCGCCGAGGCGGCGGGCGTCAGCAAGCCGCTGGTCTACCTCTATCTGAAGTCCAAGGACGAGCTGTTCACCGCCTGCGTGCGGCGCGAGGCCAAGGCGCTCAGCGCCGCGGTGCGCGCGTCCGTCGAGACCGGCGCCGCCCCCGACCGCCAACTGTGGTCCGGGCTGCTCGGGTTCTTCCGCTACACCGCCGAACACCCCGACGGCTGGCACCTGCTGTACGGCCAGGCCCGCAGCGGCGGCGCGCCCTCCGGTGACGAGGTCGCCGCGATGCGGGTGGAGATCGTGGACTTCGTCACCGCGCTGATCGGCACCGCCGCCCGCGAGGCCCCGTGTGTACCGGTGCTCGCCGACCGCGAGGTGCGGGCGCTGGCCCTGGCGCTGGTGGGCGCCGCCGAGTCGCTGGCCGGGTCCTCCGCGAACGGCCGCGAGACCGCCGCCACGCTGATGAACTTCGCCTGGGCCGGCCTCGGCAACCTGCTCGACGGCCACCCCTGGTCGCCCTGACCTCCCCCGTCCCGGCCTCCCGTCCCGGCCTCCCGTCCCGGCCTCCCCCGCGTCCTGTCGGCGGCTGCCGCGCCGAAGGTTGCCCTGGCGCGGATGAATTCGCCGCGGCGCGGCCGTTAACGTCCTGTCCCGATTCGGTGGGGGTTGCGCCCACAGGCTTCTCACGGCGAACCCACGGCTAGGGTGCGAAGGAGGATGCGGATCGCAGGCGCCCGACGTGGCGCGGCTCCGTCGTCCGAGACTTCCCACCGCTCCTGCCACACGACTCCCTGCCGCGCGCCGGCAGGAAGGAAGAACGGGATGAGTTCGACGCTCCCCACGCCCGGCCCGCCTCCGGCGCCCCCGCAGCCCCGCCCCGCCGCCCCTGCTGCCCCGGCAGCTCCCGAAGCGACCGGGGCGCCCGCGGCGCAGCAGCCGCCCGCGCCCGCGCCGCCGGCACGGCTGCGGGCCCTGGACGGGCTGCGGCTGGTCGCCGCGCTGATGGTCGCCTCCTACCACTACGTGGTGCGCGGCGGCGACGCGTGGAACCACCCGATCAAGCACATGCTGCCGCACGTCATCGCGCCGGCCGCCTACGGCCCGCTCGGTGTGCAGTTCTTCTTCATCATCAGCGGGTTCGTGATCTGCATGAGCGGCTGGGGCCGCACCGTGAAGGCGTTCACGGTCTCCCGGATCAGCCGGCTGTACCCCGCGTACTGGGCGGCGCTGATCCTGGTGGCGGCGGTCCTCTACGTGATCGGCAAGGAGACCGTCTCCCGCACCGACCTGATCACCAACTTCACCATGCTCCAGACCCCGGCGGGCGCCAAGCGGCAGCTGGGCGTCTCCTGGACGCTCTGGGCGGAGCTGCGCTTCTACGCGCTGTTCGCGCTGACGGTGCTGTGGCGCGGTGCGACCCAGCGCCGGGTGCTGGCGTTCTGCGCGCTGTGGACCCTCGGCGCGGTCTACGCCCAGGGCTCGGGCGAGAGCTTCCTGCAACTGGCGCTGATGCCGGACTACGCGCCCTTCTTCGTCGGCGGCATCGGCCTCTACCTCGTGCACCGCTTCGGGCACGACCTGGTGAACTGGTCGGTGGTCGCGGTCGGCTTCCTGCTCGGCCAGCAGTCCGCGGTCAAGGCGCTGGTGGCGCCGCCCGGTTCGCACCCCTTCTACCAGCGGTCGCCCACGGTCGTGATCGTGCTGGTCGCCGCGGGGTTCGCCGCGATCGCCGCGGCGACGCTGGTGCCGCGCGTGGCCCGGGTGGAGTGGCGGTGGCTGACCACCGCGGGCGCGCTGACGTACCCCTTCTACCTGGTGCACGAGATCCTCGGCACCGAGGTCATCGACCGGCTGGAGCACCACACGTCGCTGCCGGCCAGTGCGGTGCTGGTGCTGGCCGTGCTGTCGATGCTGGTCCTCGCCTGGCTGATATACCGCCTGGTGGAGAAGCCGCTCGGCCCGCTGCTGCGGCGCAGGCTCTCCGTTCCGCTGGGGTCGGCCGCGCTGCTCAGGACGAGCCGGTGAGGTGCACCCCCCGGGGCGAGCGCAGTTCGAACCGGTGCCCGGCGGCGGCCAGAGCGACCGTGGACGGCAGCGGCACCGGTGCGCGGAAGTGGGCGCGCACCCGCTCGTCCAGGCCGAGCGCGGCCGCGCACCGGGCGATCGTCCACATCCCGTGCGCGATGGCCCGGGGGAATCCGAGCGGCCGGGCCGTCAGCGCGTGCAGGTGGATGGGGTTGTAGTCGCCCGAGACGCGGGCGTGCCGCCGCCCGAGCCCGGCCGGCAGCCGCCACTCCTCGACGACGGGCAGTGCGCCGGCGTCCTGCGGCCCGGTGCCCGGCTCGGCCCCTTCCGTCGGCGGCGCGCCGGTCGGGTGACGGGCCAGGTAGGTGCTGCGGTCGGTCCACACCGCCGCCCCCCCGATCCGGGCCTCGGTGACGAGGACCGCCTCGGTGCCCCGCCGGTGCGGCCGCAACTCCTCGGCGTGGACGGCGATCTCGGGCCGGTCGGCGGTGGTGAGCGGGCGGTGCGCGGTGATCTCGATCGAGGTGTGCACCAGCCCCATCAGCGGCAGCGGGAAGTCCCGGGCGGCCATGATCCGCGCGGCCAGCGGGAATCCGAGGATGTGCGGGTAGGTCAGCGGCACCCGGTCGGTCAGCGGCGGGTAGCCGCAGACCTCGGCGTAGCGGGCCATCCGGGCCGGGTCGATCCGCACCCGCGGGTCGGTCAGCCGGAGCGGCGGCAGCGCGGCGCCGGCCGAGGGGTGCTTGCCGAGGCCGGTCAGCGCGCCGCGCCCCAGCGTGAGCAGCAGCGGCATCTCACGCTCCCAGCAGCGACTGCCCGCAGACGCGGACGACCTGGCCGGTCACGCCGCCGGAGCCGGCCGCCGCGAGCCAGGCGACGGTCTCGGCGACGTCCTGCGGACGGCCGCCCTGGCCGAGGGAGTTCATCCGCCGGCCGGCCTCGCGGATGAACAGCGGTATCGCGGCGGTCATCTGCGTCTCGATGAAGCCCGGCGCGACCGCGTTGACGGTGATGCCGCGCTCGCGCACCTCGGGGGCGGCGGCCAGCGCGCGGACGAAGCCGATGATGCCGGCCTTGGAGGCGGCGTAGTTGGTCTGGCCGACGTTCCCGGCGATGCCCGCGATGGACGCGGTGCCGACGATCCGGCCGTGCGGGCGGACCGCCCCGGCCTTCAGCAGGTGGTCGGTGACGCGCAGCACGGAAGCGAGGTTGACCTCGATCACCGTGTCCCAGCCCTCCGCGGACATGTTGGCGAGCTTGCGGTCGCGGGTGATGCCCGCGTTGTGCACCAGGACGTCCAGGCCGCCGGGCACCGCGGCCGCGATCCGCTCGGCGGCGTCGGGCGCGGTGATGTCCACGGTCAGCGCGGTGCCGCCGATCCGGGCCGCGGTCGCGGCGAGCGCGTCGGCGGCCTGCGGCACGTCCAGGCAGACCACCTGCGCGCCGTCCCGGGCGAGGGTGGCCGCGACCTCGGCGCCGATGCCGCGGGCCGCTCCGGTGACCAGCGCCGTACGGGGCCCGGCCGCGCCCGGTCCGCCGTCCGCCGCAGCGCTGTCCTTACGGCCCACCGGCGGGCCGACCTCGATCACCTGCCCGCTGACGTAGGCCGAGCGGGGCGAGAGCAGGAAGTCCAGCGTGGAGTCCGCGTCGGCACCGGGGGCCAGCCGCACCAGCTGTACGGTCCTGCCGCGGCCGATCTCCTTGCCGAGCGAGCGGACGAAGCCCTCCAGCGCCTGCTGGGCGGCGGCCTGGTGGACGTCGGCGGCGTCGGGTCGCGCGCCGAGCACCACCACCCGGCCGCAGGGGGCCAGGGTGCGCACCAGGGGGTGCAGGCTCTCGCGGACCGCCCGCAGCCCGGCCGGGTCCGCGATGCCGGTCGCGTCCAGCACCACCGCGGCCGGTGCCGGGTCGCCCGGCGCGGCCGGCGGCGGCGCCTGTCCGGCGGTCAACCGCAGGACGGGACCGTCGAGTTCGGGGGTCTCGGGCGACCAGCGCCGCAGCGCGGTGGGCTGCGGCAGGCCGAGCCGCCGGGTGAGGAAGCGGCCGGGAGCCGTACCGGTGAAGCCGAGATAGCGGTCGGCCATTGGCCTTCTCCTTACTCTGGAGTAAGTTTACCGCCGGTAAGGCTACTGGTGAGTTGTCGCTCCGGCCAAGAGCCCTCAGGAGTTCCGTATGCATACCGTCCGCCGCGTCGCCGTCATCGCCGGCCACCGCATCCCCTTCGCCCGCTCCGACGGCCCCTACGCCACCGCGTCCAACCAGGACATGCTCACCGCCGCGCTCGACGGCCTGGCCGAGCGGACCGGCCTGGCCCGCCCGGGGGCCGACGGCCGGCCGGTGGTGGGGGAGTTCGCGGCCGGGGCCGTGCTCAAGCACGCCCGCGACTTCAACCTCGCCCGCGAGACCGTGCTCGGCTCCGTTCTCGACCCGGCCACCCCCGCCTACGACATCCAGCAGGCGTGCGGCACCGGCCTCCAGGCCGTCTTCGCGGTCGCCGCCAAGATCGCGCTCGGCGTGATCGACTCCGGCATCGCCGGCGGCGCCGACACCACCAGCGACGCACCGCTCGGCGTCAACGACGAACTGCGCCGCACCCTGCTCGCCGCCCGCCGCGCGAAGTCCCTGGGCGGCCGAGCCCGCGCGCTCGCCGGGGTGCGCCCGCGCCACCTCGTGCCCGACATGCCGCGCAACGCCGAGCCGCGCACCGGCCTGTCGATGGGCGAGCACGCCGCGCTCACCGCCGAGGCGTGGGGCATCACCCGCGCCGCGCAGGACGAACTCGCCGCCGCCAGCCACCGCAACCTCGCCGCCGCCTACGACCGCGGGTTCTTCGCGCCGCTGGTCAGCCCCTACCGCGGCCTGGAACGCGACCAGAACCTGCGGCCGGACTCCACCCCCGAGAAGCTCGCCCGGCTGAAGGCGGTCTACGGCGGGCCCGGCGGCACCATGACCGCGGGCAACTCCACGCCGCTCACCGACGGCGCCGCGGTGGTGCTGCTCGGCTCCGAGGAGTGGGCCGCCGAGCGCGGCCTGACCCCGCAGGCGTACCTCACCGCGTACGAGACGGCGGCCGTCGACTTCGTCGGCGGCCGGCCCGGCCCCGACGGGCTGCTCATGGCACCCGCCTACGCGGTGCCGCGGATGCTGGAGCGGGCCGGACTGGGCCTGGGCGACTTCGACTTCTACGAGATCCACGAAGCGTTCGCCTCCCAGGTGCTCGCCACGCTCGCGGCATGGGAGGACAAGGCGTTCTGTGCGGAGCGCCTGGGGCGGGCCGAGCCGCTCGGTGCGATCGACCGGGCGCGGCTGAACGTGGCGGGGTCCTCCCTGGCGACCGGGCATCCCTTCGCCGCGACCGGGGCACGGATCGTGGGGACGCTGGCGCGGCTGCTCGCCGAGCGGGGAACGCCCGGGCGCGGCCTCGTCTCGATCTGCGCCGCGGGCGGACAGGGCGTCACCGCGATCCTCGAGAGCGCCTAGCACGCCGCAGCCGGCCGCCCCGGGCCGCGACCGGGCACGGAAGCGCAATCCACCCTCATCGTTCAGGAGCCGTAGATGTCAACTGGAACAGGGCAGCTGGTGGGTCAGGCGGGTCAGGCGCCGCAGGTGGTGATGGAGGCGGGCCGGGCCGTGCAGGTGGCGGTGCCTCCGCTGGTCGCCGTGCCCGAGCGGGGGAGCCTGGCCGACATCCCGTTCACGAACGCGGCCGAGGCGCCGCAGGACGCGGTGCTGGGCAGGGAGGGCGCGGACGGCACCTGGCGGGACGTGAGCGCCGCGGACTTCTGCGCCCAGGTGGTGGACGTCGCCAAGGGCCTGATCGCGGCGGGGCTGAAGCCGGGCGAACGGCTGGCGATCATGGCCCGCACCAGTTACGCGTGGACGCTGCTGGACTTCGCGGGGTGGGCCGCGGGCCTGGTGACCGTACCGATCTACCCGACCTCCTCGGCGTCGCAGACCGCCTGGATACTCGCCGACTCCGGTGCCGCGGCCTGCGCGGTGGAGAACGTGGACCAGTCCCGGCTGGTCACCGGCCGCCGGTCGGAGCTGCCCGAACTGCGCCACCTGTGGCAGCTGGACGCGGGCGCGATCGGGCAACTCAGCACCGAAGGCAAGGAGTTGCCGGACGCGCTGGTGACGTCCCGGCGGCAGGCGCTGACCCCGGCGAGCACCGCCACGCTGATCTACACCTCCGGCACCACCGGCCGCCCCAAGGGCTGCGTGCTCACCCACGGCAACTTCTTCGCCGAGGTCGACAACGCGATCGAGCTGCTGCACCCGGTCTTCAAGTCGGTGAGCACCGAGCCCGCCTCCACCCTGCTGTTCCTGCCGCTGTCGCACGTCTTCGGGCGGATGGTCGCCATCGGGTGCCTGCGGGCCCGGGTACGGCTGGGCCACGCGCCGAGCATCGCCACCGAGGACCTGCTCGCCGACCTGGCCGGCTTCCGGCCGACCTTCCTGCTGGCGATCCCGTACGTCCTGGAGAAGGTCTACAACACCGGCCGGGCCACCGCGGAGAAGATGGGCCGGGCCGCCTCCTTCGACCGGGCCGCCACGATCGCTCGGCGCTACGGCCGGGCGCTGATCGCCCGGCAGACCGGCACCGGCCCGGGCCCCTCGCTCGGCCTGCGGATGGCGCACGCGCTGTACGACCCGCTGGTCTACCGCCGGATACGGGCCGCCCTCGGCGGCAAGGTCCGGTACGCGATCTGCGGCGGCTCCCCGCTGGGCGAGCGGCTGTGCGCGTTCTACGCGGGCGCCGGGGTGATGGTCTTCGAGGGCTACGGCCTGACGGAGACCACCGCGGCGGCCACGGTGACGCCGCCGCTGGCGCCGCGGCTGGGCACCGTGGGGCACCCGCTGCCGGGCACCGCGGTGCGGATCGCCGACGACGGGGAGGTGCTGCTGCGCGGCGGGCAGGTCTTCACCGGCTACTGGAACGACGCGGGCGGGGTGCCGCACGTGGACGGGTGGTTCCCCACCGGGGACATCGGGGAGCTGGACCCGGACGGATACCTGCGGATCACCGGGCGGAAGAAGGAGATCCTCATCACCGCCGGCGGCAAGAACGTGGCGCCCGCACCACTGGAGGACCGGCTGCGGGCGCATCCGCTGGTCGGCCAGTGCATGGTGGTCGGCGACAACCGGCCGTTCGTGACCGCGCTCATCACGCTGGAGGCGGACGGGCTCGCCCACTGGCAGCGGATGCGGCGCAAGGAGGGCCTGCGGCCCGCCGACCTCGTCACCGACCCCGACCTCCTCGCCGACCTCCAGAAGGCGGTCGACGACGCGAACTCCACGGTCTCCCGGGCCGAGTCGATCCGCGCGTTCCGGGTCCTGCCG
The DNA here is from genome assembly GCF_037034245.1 of Streptomyces sp. CA2R106. Taxonomy (NCBI): domain Bacteria; kingdom Bacillati; phylum Actinomycetota; class Actinomycetes; order Kitasatosporales; family Streptomycetaceae; genus Streptomyces; species Streptomyces sp. CA2R106. The sequence continues at coordinate 242,671 of NZ_JBAGKC010000010.1, read as the reverse complement.
GTCGACTTCACTGAGGACAGCGGCCACCTCACGCCGTCGATGAAACTCAAGCGGTCGGCTGTCGCCGCGGACTTCGCCGACACCATCGAAGACCTCTACCGCCGCCCCTAGGGCGGCAAAAAAGAGGCAGGGGCCCCGCACGGAGTGCGGGGCCCCTTGGTACTGCAGGTTCTGGGCGCGATCGCGCCGCTGTCCGTCCGACCTAGTGGAGAACTAGTTCGGGGTGACGTTCTCCGCCTGGGGGCCCTTCGGGCCCTGGGTGACGTCGAAGGTCACCGGCTGGTTCTCCTCGAGGGAGCGGAAGCCGGTCGCGTTGATCGCGGAGTAGTGAACGAAGACATCCGGGCCGCCGCCGTCCTGGGCGATGAAGCCGAAGCCCTTTTCAGCGTTGAACCACTTCACGGTTCCGGTAGCCATAAAGCCCTCCTTGGGCCCAAAGGGTTGCCCTGCTCCAGAACCTGCAACTGCGAAGTCTGAAAACTACAAAAGCCCGCGGGTTACATGATCCGCAGGCCTTGTACTGCAAGGAAACCAAACTGCAACTTGCGTCGAGCCTAGCATGGGGGGCCGGGGCGCGGAAGGGTCGCAAGATCCTTCCTGGCGGCTCGCCGGGGCACCCCCGCACAGCACCGCACGGACCCAGGAGTAGCGTCCGGCATATGGACACAACCGCGCGTGAAAGCGACAGCGACCGGGTCCGCCCCCGGGTCGGCCACATCCAGTTCCTGAACTGCACCCCGCTGTACTGGGGCCTGGCCAGAACCGGTGCGCTGCTGGACCTGGAGCTGACGAAGGACACCCCGGAGAAGCTCAGCGCCCAGCTCGTCGAGGGCGACCTGGACATCGGCCCGATCACCCTCATGGAGTACCTCAAGCACGCCGACCAGCTGGTCGCGCTGCCGGACATCGCGGTGGGCTGCGACGGCCCCGTGATGTCGTGCGTGATCGTCAGCCAGCTCCCGCTGGACCGGCTGGACGGCCAGCGGGTGGCCCTCGGCTCCACCAGCCGCACCTCCGTGCGCCTGGCCGAGCTGCTGCTCAGCGAGCGGTACGGCGTCACGCCGGACTACTTCCGCTGCCCGCCGGACCTCTCGCTGATGATGCAGGAGGCCGACGCCGCGGTGCTGATCGGCGACGCCGCCCTGCGCGCCTCCCTGCACGACGCGCCCCGGCTCGGGCTGACCGTCCACGACCTCGGCACGATGTGGAAGGAGTGGACCGGGCTGCCCTTCGTCTTCGCGGTCTGGGCGGCCCGGCGCGACTACCTCGCGGCGCACCCGGAGGCCGTGCACAGCGTGCACCGGGCGTTCCTCGCCTCCCGCGACCTGTCCCTGGTGGAGGTCGACAAGGTCGCCGAGCAGGCATCGCGCTGGGAGGCGTTCGACCAGGAGCTGCTGAGCAGCTACTTCACCACGCTGGACTTCTCGCTCGGCGCCCCGCAGCAGGCCGGCATCGCCGAGTTCGCCCGCCGCGTCGGCTTCCCGCCCGGCGCCGGCGTGGACCTGCTCCCGCCGGCCTGACCCGCGCCGGCCCCGCAGCCCCCCGCAGCACCTCCGCTCCACCCCGCAGCATCCCGGCCCGCGCCCCCGCGCGGCGGGCCGGGCGCCGTACGGGCGCGGCCGCGCGCCGCCCCGTACGGCACCTGAAAGTGCCACCGGCCGCTGGCGTACGCTGGGCCGGACCGATCTCCCGTCCTCCGAAGGGCCTGCCACGGTGACCTCTCCGACCGACCTCGCAGCCGTCCTCGACCGCGCCGCCGCGGGCGGCAGGATCACCCCGGAGGAAGCGCTCGACATCTACCGCTCCGCCCCGCTGCACGCCCTGGGCGCCGCGGCCGACGCGGTGCGCCGCCGCCGCTTCGCCGGCACCGAGCACATCGCGACGTACATCATCGAGCGCAACATCAACTACACCAACGTCTGCGTCACCGCCTGCAAGTTCTGCGCGTTCTACGCGGCGCCGAAGGACACCGACAAGGGCTGGAGCCGCAGCCTGGACGACATCCTGCGCCGCTGCGCGGAGACCGTCGAACTCGGCGGCACCCAGATCATGTTCCAGGGCGGCCACCACCCGGACTACGGCGTGGAGTACTACGAGGAGCACTTCGCCGCGATCAAGCGGGAGTTCCCGCAGCTGGTGATCCACTCGCTGGGCGCCTCCGAGATCGACCACATGGCGCGGATCTCCGGGGTCAGCGCGGAGGAGGCGATCCGCCGCATCCACGCCGCCGGGCTCGACTCGTTCGCCGGCGCCGGGGCCGAACTGCTGCCGGAGCGGCCGCGCAAGGCGATCGCGCCGCTGAAGGAGTCCGGCGAGCGGTGGCTGGAGATCATGGAGACCGCGCACCGGCTCGGGGTGGAGTCCACCACGACCATGCTGATGGGCACCGGCGAGACCAACGCGGAGCGGATCGAGCACCTGCGGATGATCCGCGACGTGCAGGACCGCACCGGCGGGTTCCGGGCGTTCATCCCGTACACCTACCAGCCGGAGAACAACCACCTGAAGGGCCAGACGCAGGCGACGCTCTTCGAGTACCTGCGGATGATCGCGATCGCGCGGCTCTTCCTCGACAACGTGGCCCACATCCAGGGGTCCTGGCTGACCACCGGCAAGGAGGTCGGCCAGCTCTCGCTGCACTACGGCGCGGACGACCTCGGGTCGGTCATGCTGGAGGAGAACGTGGTCTCCTCGGCCGGCGCGAAGCACCGCTCCAACCGCATGGAACTGATCCACCTCATCCGCTCCGCCGGGCGGGTGCCCGCGCAGCGCGCGACCACCTACGAGCACCTCGTCGTCCACGACGACCCGGCGAACGACCCGGTCGACGACCACGTGGTCTCGCACCTGTCCTCGACCGCGATCGAGGGCGGCACCGCCCACCCCGAGCTGAAGCTCCTTCCCTCCAACTGACCGGACTGACCGGATCTAACCGGATCTAACCGGAGCCGGCCGCCCGCCGCGGCCCCGCGGGGGTGTGCCGGGCCGTGCGCGGCGCACCCCGTAAGGTGAGTCGCGTGACCCGGGCATCGTTGGAGAAGCAGCCGCAGGACGTCGCCGCGATGTTCGACAAGGTGGCGGCGAAGTACGACCTGACGAACGACGTGCTGTCGCTCGGCCAGACGCGGCTGTGGCGGCGGGCCGTGGCGCAGGCGCTCGACGTGCGGCCGGGCGAGCGGGTGCTCGACCTGGGCGCGGGCACCGCGACGTCGTCGCTGCCGTTCGCCGCGGCCGGCGGCTGGGTCGTCCCCTGCGACTTCTCGCTGGGCATGCTGCGCCAGGGCAAGAGCCGGCACCCCGAACTGCCGCTGACCGCGGGCGACGCGACCCGGCTGCCGTTCGCGGACGGGGTGTTCGACGCGGTCACCATCTCCTTCGCGCTGCGCAACGTGCAGGACGTGGACGCGGCGCTGCGCGAGATGCGCCGGGTGGTCCGGCCCGGCGGGCGGCTGGTGATCTGCGAGTTCAGCCACCCGACGTACCGGCCGCTGCGCACCGCGTACACCGAGTACCTGATGCGCGCGCTGCCCCCGGTGGCGACCAGGGTGAGCAGCAATCCGGACGCCTACGTGTACCTCGCGGAGTCGATCCGCGCCTGGCCCGACCAGCGGGCGCTGGGCGGGCGGTTGAAGGACGCCGGCTGGACGGGCGTGGCCTGGCGGAACCTGACCGGCGGGATCGTGGCGCTGCACCGCGGCACGAACGGGCCGGCGGCGTAACCGCCCGCTGTTCGAACGGAATCCGGTATTCCGGGTGGTTGCGGCCGGTAGGGGCCATATGCTGCCTTGTCTGCGGGGGGAACGCAGCCCCGCCGTTTTCCGGAGTTGCCGATGCCGTTCTGTCCCGCGTGCGGGAACCAGGTCGCCGAGGCGGAAGGCAACCGCTTCTGCCCGCGCTGCGGCCGTGACCTGACCGCGCCGTCCCTTCCCGCGCAGCCCGCCGCGCCGCCGCCACCGGCGGCCGCACCCACGGCCGCGCCTGGGCCCACGCCCACGCACGTCGGGCCGTTGCCGCCGCCCACCGCGCCACCGCCCGCACCGCCGTACGCCGGCGCCGCGGCCCCACCCGGCTACGCGCCCGGCCCCTACCCGCCCCCCGCGCCGGCCGGGCCCTCGCCCGCCGCCGTGTTCGTCCGCCGGGTGTTCACCGGCCGCTGGGAGGGCCCGCTGCTGGTCGCGCTCGGCCCGGCGCTCACCATAGTCGCGGCGGCCCTGGCGATCGCGGGGGTCGCCGGGACCGCCCTGCCCAGCGGCACCGTCGGAATGGCCACCCGCACCCGGGCCGCCCTGGCGGCGCTCGTCCAGGGGCTGGGCGGCAACCTCAGGGCGAACGCGACCTACACCGAGGACTCCGTCTTCGACGACTCGGACGACAGCGGCGACGGTTCGTCCGACGGCAGCAGCGGCGGCGACGAGTTCTCCGACGGCGGCAGTGACGGATTCGACTACTCCGACGGCGGCAGCGACGGTTACGACGACTCCTCCGGTGGCAGCGACGGGTTCGACTTCTCCGACGGTGGCAGCGACGGTTACGACGACGGCTCCGACGGCTACAGCACGGACGGTTCCGACGGTTACAGCAGCGACGGGTCCGACGGCTACGACAGCGGCTCCGACGGGTCGGACGGCACCGACGGCAGCGACATCGGCTACACGATGAGCGGCGGCGGCAGCGGCAGCGGCCACTCCCACACGGTGCACGCCTCGCTGTCGGTCCTGCCCTGGTCGGTCACCCTGCTCTGGGTCCTGGTGCTGGTGCTCGGCCTGCGCGCGCTGCGCCGGCGGCAGCAGGCGCAGGCCGCCGCCGCGGGCATACCCGCCGGGCCCGGCTCGGCCCTCACCGCCGAGGCGGCCGCGGCGGCCGTACGGGTCGCGCTGCTGGCCGCCGCCGCGGTGCTCGCCATCGGCTTCTTCGCCGAACCCCGCATCGAGCTGGTGCACTTCACCACCGCGCCGTTCCTCGCCGCGCTGTGGACCTTCGTGCTCAGCCTGGTGACAGCGCTGGTCGTGCTGTGCCGTCCGGCGCTGACCGCGTGGCTGGCCGCGCGGCCGGGCGCCGCCGCCGCGTACCGGGTGCTCGCCACCACCGCGATCGCGCTGCTGGCGACCCTGCTCGTCGCGGGCACCGTGGTCTTCGTGATCGCGGCCGCGCACTACCACGACCTCACCGGCTGGGGCCTGACCGCCGCCGGCCTGCTGCTGGTCAACCTCGGGGTGTCCGGGCTGGGGCTGGGCTGGGGCGCGCCCTTCCGGGTCGGCGCCAGCAGCGGCTCGCAGGCCCGGCACGTCTCCTTCGGCCTGGGCGACCTCGACCACGTGTGGGGCGGCTGGTCGGTGGCCGGCACCGTCGCGGGCGGGCTCGGCTGCGCGCTGCTGATCGGGGTGCTGGCCCTTCGGCGCAACCGGGGCCGGCCCGAACAGTTCGCGGTCGCCGGGCTGTTCACGCTCCTGCTGGTGATCCTCGCCGCCGTCAGCGGCGCGCACACGGGCGGGGACTCCAGCCTGGTGGGCACCGGGGCGCTCACCCACACCAGCGTGGGTACGCAGGTGCCGGAGCTGCTGGGGTTCGGCCTGCTGTGGACGTTCGGCGGGGTGCTGGTCGCGCCGTACGTCTGGCGGGTGTTCGGCGGCCGGGTGCCGAACGCGCCCTACCCGGGCGCCGGCGCGCCCTCGCCGTACGCCCCGGCGCCGCAGGGCGGACCCGGCCGGGGCGGGGCGTACGACGTGCCCGGCGGGACCTTCGGCGCCGCGGTGCCGGCCCAACCCGCCGCGCCCGCCGGGCCGTACGGGCCGCCGCAGCCGCCCGGGCCGCCCGGGCCCGCGGAACCCACCGTGCACGACCTCGGCGTGGTGCAGCCGGACCGGCTGCGCAAGCAGCCGCCGGAGCCGCCCGACCACCGCTGACCGGCACGGACCGGGGCCTGCCCCGAGAGCCGCCGCTCCACGGGGACCGGCGGCCTCATACACTCGGCATGACGTCCGCTGCCGGCGTCCAGTGCCAGCAACAGCCCCTTGCCGAACCGGGAGAGCCCACGTGACCGACACCGCCCTGTCAGAGCGCAGCGCCGATGTGATCGTCGTCGGCGCCGGGCCCGCCGGTTCGACGACCGCCTACTACCTGGCCAAGTCCGGTCTGGACGTGCTGCTGCTGGAGAAGACGGCCTTCCCGCGGGAGAAGGTCTGCGGCGACGGGCTGACCCCGCGCGCCACCAAGCAGCTGGTGCAGATGGGCATCGACGTCTCCGAGGAGGCGGGCTGGCTGCGCAACAAGGGCCTGCGCATCATCAGCGGCGGCATGCGGCTGGAGATGGACTGGCCGGAACTGGCCGCCTACCCGGACTACGGACTGGTGCGCCGCCGCGACGACTTCGACCAGATGCTCGCCGAGCAGGCGGTGAAGGCCGGCGCGCGGCTGTACGAGCGGTGCAACGTCGGCGCCCCGATCATCGAGGAGCGCACCGGCCGGATCACCGGGGTCACCGCCAAGCTCGGCGAGGAGAAGACCCCGGTCGCCTTCCACGCGCCGCTGGTGGTCGCCGCCGACGGCAACTCCACCCGGCTGTCGCTGGCGATGGGCCTGCACCGGCGCGACGACCGCCCGATGGGCGTCGCGGTGCGCACCTACTTCACCTCGCCCCGGCACGAGGACGACTACCTGGAGTCCTGGCTGGAGCTGTGGGACCGGCGCGGCGCCGCGCCGCGCCAGCTGCCGGGCTACGGCTGGATCTTCGGCCTCGGCGACGGCACCGCCAACGTGGGGCTGGGCATCCTCGACTCCTCGGCGGCCTTCCGCGAGCTGGACTGGCGCGAGGTGCTCAAGGCGTGGGTCGGCTCCATGCCGGAGGACTGGGGGTTCACCCCGGAGAACATGACCGGGCCGATCCGCGGTGCCGCGCTGCCGATGGCCTTCAACCGCCAGCCGCATTACACCCGCGGTCTGCTGCTGGTCGGCGACGCGGGCGGGCTGGTCAATCCGTTCAACGGCGAGGGCATCGCCTATGCGATGGAATCCGGCCAGCTCGCCGCTGACGTGATCACCCAGGCGCACGCCCGGGCCGGCGCCGCGCAGCGCGAACTGGCGCTCGCCGCCTACCCGCGCATCCTGAAGGACACCTACGGCGGCTACTACAACCTCGGCCGCGCCTTCGTGAAGCTCATCGGCAACCCCAAGGTGCTCCAGCTGTGCACCCAGCGCGGTCTGACCCACCCGATGCTGATGCGCTTCTGCCTCAAGCTGCTGGCCAACCTCACCGACCCGACCGGCGGCGACGCGATGGACCGCATCATCAACGGCCTCACCAAGATCACCCCGCGCGCCTGAGGACGAACGCGACAACTGCACACGAATCAGCGGGAGGTGGTCCGCGTCGGCCCGGAAGAGGGCGTGACGGGGCCGCCTCCCGCTGTTCGCGGGGGAGCGGGGGTGCTCAGAGGACGTTGACCGCCCAGTCGGGCTCGTAGTCCGCGAGCTGGTGGATGGCGACCGGCGTGGAGGAGTTGGCCGCGTCGAGGTACTGGCCGTTCCCGATGAAGACGCCGACGTGGTAGGCGCTGCCCTCGCCGCCCCAGAAGATGAGGTCGCCGGGCTGGAGGGCGGAGAGCGAGACGGGCGTGCCGGCGGTCGACTGCTCCTGCGAGGTGCGCGGGATGTCGATGCCGATGGAGGCGAACGCCGCCTGGGTCAGGCCGGAGCAGTCGTACGAGTCGGGGCCGGTGGCGCCGTAGACGTAGGGCTTGCCGAGCTGGGACTTCAGGAAGGCGATCAGCTGGTCGGCCTTGCTGGACGAGGCCGCGGTGGCGGTGGTGCCCGACGTGGTGGCCGCGGTGGTGGCGGTGGTCGAACTCTGCCCGGCGGAGCCGGTCGAGGCCGTGGCGGCGCTCTGTGCGGCGGCCTTGGCGGCGGCTTCGGCCTTGGCGGCCTTCGCCTTCGCGGCGGCGGCGGCCTTGCGCAGCGCGGCCTTGTGGGCCTTGGCCGCGGACTTCGCCGCGTCGGCGGCGGCCTTCTCCTGGTCGGCGGCGAGCGCGGCGGCCAGCGCCTCCCGCTCCAGCGCGGCAACGGCCTGCTGAGCGGAGGCCGTCGTGGAGAACGTCGCACTGCGGGCCTCGAGCCCGGCCCGTGACGGGGCGGCGGCGGTGGTGGTGGTGTGCGTGGACTCGGCCATGGCCGGAGCGGCCGCGCCGCACAGGGCGAACGCGCTGACGACACCGCCGACGAGTCCGGCCCGGCGAACCCACTTCGGGTCGCGGGGCGCCGCGTGCCGTCGGCGGCCGCTATGGGGATGCGTATCGGACACCTGTGTCCGGGTTGTGTTCGGGGACATGCGTCTCTGGCTATCAGGAACGAATGGTTCCGTTCAATAAAGGTGGGATGCGCCACAGTTGACGTGGCCACGGCCCAATTGCCCGATTATCGATCTTGCTTGACGGGGGCTTTGGTCCGTTTTCATGGCTCAGGTTCGTTATGTGCTCGTGCACGCGTTCACGCGCGTCATTCCCGGGTTCCACGGGTCACCCGGGCGAGTTGGGTGGCGCTACCACGCTGTCAAGTCCAGGGCCAATTTGCCTGTACGGGCCATCGTCTGGTAGTGGAATCGACGCTCTGACCAGCGAGAACACCCTCGGATGTAACGTCCGGTGATCATTTGGGTGCCATCTGGCGCAACATTGGCGTTCATCCGACCTGATGATCGACTGTCAGGTGGTGGAGATCACAAAGTCGGTGCTGACCCCCGTGTCGCAGATCACAGACCGGGAGGCATAGTATGCAGGCGGCTTGGGCTTGTGAACTGCCTCACATGGCCGCGATCTTCGCGATTCTGTGACGGCGTGCGCCGACCCGGGCACGGTCCGTACATCAGTCACAGTCGACTGGAAGGAGCGGGGGACGGTGAACGCCTACGCGCCCATCCTCGTGCTGGGCGGCCTCGCGGCCGGCTTCGCGATCTTCTCCGTTTTCATGGCCTCGATCATCGGGCCGAAACGGTACAACCGGGCCAAGTTGGAGGCGTACGAGTGCGGCATCGAGCCCACTCCGCAGCCGGCCGGTGGTGGCCGCTTCCCGATCAAGTACTACCTGACGGCGATGCTCTTCATCGTCTTCGACATCGAAATCGTCTTCCTCTATCCCTGGGCGGTCACCTTCGACCGGCTGGGGATGTTCGGGCTCGTCGAGATGCTCCTCTTCGTGCTCACCGTCTTCGTCGCCTACGCCTACGTCTGGCGGCGCGGCGGCCTGGAGTGGGACTAGAGCCCGGCGAGTTCCGGCAACTGACGGCGACCAGGGGACCGAGGAGACCAGGAGCAACCCATGGGTATCGAAGAGAAACTGCCGAGCGGATTCCTGCTGACGACGGTGGAGACGGCGGCGGGCTGGGTGCGTAAGGCGTCGGTCTTCCCGGCCACCTTCGGCCTGGCCTGCTGCGCCATCGAGATGATGACGACCGGCGCCGGGCGGTACGACATGGCCCGGTTCGGCATGGAGGTCTTCCGCGGCTCACCGCGCCAGGCCGACCTGATGATCGTGGCCGGCCGGGTGAGCCAGAAGATGGCGCCGGTGCTGCGCCAGGTCTACGACCAGATGCCGAACCCCAAGTGGGTGATCTCGATGGGCGTGTGCGCCTCCAGCGGCGGCATGTTCAACAACTACGCGATCGTGCAGGGCGTCGACCACGTGGTGCCCGTCGACATCTACCTGCCCGGCTGCCCGCCGCGCCCCGAGATGCTCCTCGACGCGATCCTCAAGCTCCACGAGAAGATCCAGCACGGCAAGCTCGGCGTGAACCGCGAGGCCGCCGCCCGCGAGGCGGAGGAAGCGGCACGCAAGGCGCTCCCGACGATCGAGATGAAGGGGCTGCTGCGATGACGGCCACCCCCAACCCGCCCGAGCTGCCCGAGGAAGCGGGCGAGGGCGCGGTACCCGCGCAGCGGCACGACGCCGGCGAGGTGATCGGCGTCCGCACCGGGATGTTCGGCTCCTCCGGCGGCGGTGACACCAGCGGCTACGGCGGCCTGGTGCGCACTGTGCGGCTGCCCGGCGCCGCCCACCGCCCCTACGGCGACCCCTTCGACGAGATCGCCGACGAACTGGAAGGCGCCCTGGAGGAGCAGGGGCTGCCGCCGGCCGAGGCGATCGAGAAGACCGTCGTCGACCGCGGCGAACTCACCTTCCACATCGCCCGCGAGCACCTGGTCCGGGTCGCCCGCACGCTGCGCGACGACCCCGCGCTCCGCTTCGAGCTGTGCACCGGCGTCAGCGGCGTGCACTACCCCGGCGACACGGGCCGCGAGCTGCACGCGGTGTACCACCTGCGCTCGCTCACCCACGGCCGCCGGCTGCGGATCGAGACCAGCGCGCCCGACGCCGACCCGCACGTCCCCTCGCTGGTCGCGGTCTACCCGACCAACGACTGGCACGAGCGCGAGACCTACGACTTCTTCGGCCTCGTCTTCGACGGCCACCCCGCGCTCACCCGGATCATGATGCCGGACGACTGGCCCGGCCACCCGCAGCGCAAGGACTACCCGCTCGGCGGCATCCCCGTCGAGTACAAGGGCGCCCAGATCCCGGCTCCCGACCAGCGGAGGTCGTACTCATGAGTTACGGATACACCGCCCCGCAACCCGCCGACGAGCGGGAGACCACCGAGGGCCGGGTGTTCACCGTCACCGGCGGGGACTGGGACGAACTCGCCGAGACCGTCGGCAAGGCCGACGACGAGCGGATCATCGTCAACATGGGCCCCCAGCACCCGTCCACCCACGGCGTGCTCCGGCTCATCCTGGAGATCGACGGCGAGACGGTCACCGAAGCCCGCTCCGGCATCGGCTACCTGCACACCGGCATCGAGAAGAACATGGAGTTCCGGACGTGGACCCAGGGGTCCACCTTCGTGACGCGCATGGACTACCTCACGCCGCTGTTCAACGAGACCGCCTACTGCCTCGCGGTGGAGAAGCTGCTCGGCATCACCGACCAGATCCCGGACCGGGCCAGCGTCATCCGGGTGCTGCTGATGGAGCTCAACCGGATCGCCTCCCACCTGGTGTGCATCGCCACCGGCGGCATGGAGCTGGGCGCCACCACCATCATGATCTACGGCTTCCGCGACCGCGAGTACATCCTCGACATCTTCGAGCTGGTCACCGGCCTGCGGATGAACCACGCCTACGTCCGCCCCGGCGGCCTCGCCCAGGACCTGCCGCCCGGCGCGGTGGACCAGATCCGCGAGTTCGTGAAGAAGTTCCGGAAGAACCTGCCGGAGTACGACAAGCTCGCCACCGGCAACCCGATCTTCAAGGGCCGGATGCAGGGCGTCGGCTACCTCGACCTGACCGGCTGCATGGCGCTCGGCGCCACCGGCCCGATCCTGCGCGCCGCCGGCCTGCCGCACGACCTGCGCAAGGCCGAGCCGTACTGCGGCTACGAGAACTACGAGTTCGACGTGCCGACCACCGACACCTGCGACTCCTACGGCCGGTTCCGGGTCCGCCTGGAGGAGATGCACCAGAGCCTGCGGATCGTCGAGCAGTGCCTGGACCGGCTCGCCCCCGGGCCGGTGATGGTCGCGGACAAGAAGATCGCCTGGCCCGCGCAACTCGCGCTCGGCCCGGACGGCATGGGCAACTCCCTGGACCACATCAAGAAGATCATGGGCACCTCCATGGAGGCCCTGATCCACCACTTCAAGCTCGTCACCGAGGGCTTCCGGGTGCCGCCGGGACAGGCGTACTCCTCCGTCGAGTCGGCCAAGGGCGAGCTGGGCGTGCACGCCGTCAGCGACGGCGGCACCCGCCCGTACCGGGTGCACTTCCGCGACCCGTCCTTCACCAACCTGCAGACCATGGCCGCGATGTGCGAGGGCGGCCAGGTCGCCGACGTCATCGTGGCGGTGGCGTCCATCGACCCCGTGATGGGAGGTGTCGACCGATGACCGAGCCCGCACCGGCAACCGGCGCGCAGGCCGTGTCCCTGGGCATCCCCGAGATGCCCGCCCCCGACTACCCGGCCGACGTCCGGGCCCGGCTGGAGCGCGACGCCGCGGAGGTGATCGCCCGCTACCCCGGCTCGCGCAGCGCGCTGCTGCCGCTGCTGCACCTGGTGCAGTCCGAGGAGGGGTACGTCACCCGCACCGGCGTCCGGTTCTGCGCCGAGCAGTTGGGCCTGACCACCGCCGAGGTCACCGCGGTCGCCACCTTCTACACGATGTACCGGCGCAAGCCGTCCGGCGAGTACCAGGTCGGCGTCTGCACCAACACGCTGTGCGCCGTGATGGGCGGCGACGCGATCTTCGAGGAGCTGCAGCGCCACCTCGGCGTCGGCAACGACGAGACCACCGAGGACGGCAAGGTCACCCTCGAGCACATCGAGTGCAACGCGGCCTGCGACTTCGCACCCGTGGTGATGGTCAACTGGGAGTTCTTCGACGACCAGACGCCCGAGTCGGCCAAGCAGCTCGTCGACGACCTGATCGCCGGCCGCGAGGTCCGCCCCACCCGCGGTGCGCCGCTGTGCACCTACCGGCAGACCGCGCGCATCCTGGCCGGCTTCCCCGACGAGCGCGCGGGCGCCGTCGAGGCGACCGGCGGCGCCGGGCCCGCCTCCCTGGCCGGCCTGCGGCTGCACCGCGGCGAGTTGCACGCACCGAAGGTGGTCGGCCAGCGCGAGGCATCGCCGCGCGACGACGCGGGGACGTACGACACCGCCACCTCGCCGTCGCCCGCGCAGCACCCCAGCTCGCACGACGCACCCGCGCAGACCGCGCAGTCCGACCCGGCGCACCCGTCGGACCCGGTCGCGGACCACGTGGACGACCACGCCACCGAGGAGGAGGGCGAGTGATGACCGTGGAACCGGCCGAGAAGCTGCTCGCGCCCGTACTGTCGGCGTTCTGGGACGACCCGCGGTCGTGGACGCTGGAGACCTACCGGCGGCACGAGGGGTACGAAGCGCTCACCAAGGCGCTCGCGATGGCCCCGGACGACCTGATCGCCTACGTCAAGGACTCCGGCCTGCGCGGCCGCGGCGGCGCGGGCTTCCCCACCGGCATGAAGTGGCAGTTCATCCCGCAGGGCGACGGCAAGCCCCACTACCTGGTGGTCAACGCCGACGAGTCCGAGCCCGGGACCTGCAAGGACATCCCGCTGCTCTTCGCCAACCCGCACTCCCTGATCGAGGGCATCGTGATCGCCTGCTACGCGATCCGCTCGCACCACGCCTTCATCTACCTGCGCGGCGAGGTGGTCCCCGTGCTGCGCCGCCTGCACGAGGCGGTCCGCGAGGCGTACGCCGCCGGCTACCTCGGCAAGGACATCAAGGGCACCGGCTTCGACCTCGAACTCACCGTGCACGCCGGGGCCGGCGCGTACATCTGCGGCGAGGAGACCGCGCTGCTGGACTCCCTGGAGGGGCGCCGCGGCCAGCCCCGGCTGCGCCCGCCGTTCCCCGCCGTCGAGGGCCTGTACGCCTGCCCGACCGTGGTGAACAACGTGGAGTCGATCGCCTCGGTGCCCGCGATCATCCAGCGCGGCAAGGAGTGGTTCCGGTCGATGGGCAGCGAGAAGTCCCCGGGCTTCACGCTCTACTCGCTCTCCGGCCACGTCGCCCGCCCCGGCCAGTACGAGGGGCCGCTCGGCATCACGCTGCGCCAGCTCCTCGACATGGGCGGCGGGATGCGGCCCGGCCACCGGCTGAAGTTCTGGACCCCCGGCGGCTCCTCCACCCCGATGTTCACCGACGAGCACCTCGACGTGCCGCTGGACTACGAGGGCGTCGGCGCGGCCGGCTCCATGCTCGGCACCAAGGCGCTCCAGTGCTTCGACGAGACCACCTGCGTGGTGCGGGCCGTCACCCGCTGGACGGAGTTCTACGCCCACGAGTCCTGCGGCAAGTGCACGCCCTGCCGCGAAGGGACGTACTGGCTGGTCCAGTTGCTGCGCGACATCGAGGCCGGCAAGGGCCGGCCGGAAGATCTCGACAAGCTCCAGGACATCGCCGACAACATCAACGGCAAGTCCTTCTGCGCCCTCGGCGACGGCGCCGCCGCCCCGATCTTCTCCTCGCTGAAGTACTTCCGCGCGGAGTACGAGGAGCACATCGAGCGCGGAGGCTGCCCCTTCGACCCGGCCCGCTCCACCGCCTGGGCCGACACGTCCCGTACGGAGGCCCACGCGTGACCATCATGACAAACGCACCCTCCGGGGGGCAGCCGGCGCCGCCCCCCGAGGACCTGGTCTCGGTCACCATCGACGGCATCCCGATCTCGGTGGCCAAGGGCACCCTGGTGATCCGCGCCGCCGAGCAGCTCGGCATCGAGATCCCCCGGTTCTGCGACCACCCGCTGCTCGACCCGGCCGGCGCCTGCCGCCAGTGCATCGTGGAGATCGAGGGCCAGCGCAAGCCGGTCGCCTCCTGCACCATCACCTGCACCGACGGCATGGTGATCACCACCCAGCTCACCTCGCCGGTCGCCGAGAAGGCGCAGCGCGGCGTGATGGAGCTGCTGCTGATCAACCACCCGCTGGACTGCCCGGTCTGCGACAAGGGCGGCGAGTGCCCGCTGCAGAACCAGGCGATGTCGGTGGGCGACCCCGACTCCCGCTTCGAGGGCCGCAAGCGCACCTACGACAAGCCCGTGCCGATCTCCGCGCAGGTGCTGCTGGACCGCGAGCGGTGCGTGCTGTGCGCGCGCTGCACCCGCTTCAGCCAGCAGATCGCCGGCGACCCGATGATCGAACTCCTCGAGCGCGGCGCGCTCCAGCAGGTCGGGATCGGCGAGGGCGACCCGTTCGAGTCGTACTTCTCCGGCAACACCATCCAGATCTGCCCGGTCGGCGCGCTCACCTCCGCCGCCTACCGGTTCCGCTCCCGCCCCTTCGACCTGGTCTCCTCGCCGTCGGTGTGCGAGCACTGCGCGGGCGGCTGCGCCACCCGCACCGACCACCGGCGCGGCAAGGTCATGCGGCGGCTGGCCGCCAACGACCCGGAGGTCAACGAGGAGTGGCTGTGCGACAAGGGCCGCTTCGGCTTCCGCTACGCGCAGCGCCCCGAGCGCCTCACCCACCCGCTGGTGCGCGGCGCCGACGGTGAACTCGCCCCCGCCAGCTGGCCGGAGGCGCTGGCCGCGGCCGCCGCGGGGCTGACCGCCGCGCACGGCCGGGCCGCGGTGCTGCCCGGCGGCCGGCTCACCGTCGAGGACGCCTACGCGTACGGCAAGTTCGCCCGGGTGGCGCTCGGCACCAACGACGTGGACTTCCGGGCCCGCCCGCACTCCGAGGAGGAGGCCGACTTCCTCGCCGCCCACGTCGCCGGGCGCGGTGTCGACGTCGGGGGCGACGCCGGGGTGACCAACCTGGCGCTGGAGCAGGCGCCGACGGTGCTGCTGGCCGGACTCGAGGCCGAGGAGGAGGCGCCCGGCGTCTTCCTGCGGCTGCGCAAAGCGCACCGCAAGAGCAAGCAGCAGACGTTCGCGCTGGCCACCCACGCCTCGCGCGGCCTGGAGAAGGCCGGCGGCGTGCTGCTGCCGGCCGCCCCGGGCACCGAACCGGACTGGCTGGACGCGCTGGCCGGTGGGGTCGGCCTGGACGAGGCCGGCCGGCTGGCCGCCGACGCGCTGCGCGCGCCGGGCTCGGTGATCCTGGTCGGTGAGCGGCTGGCGGCCGTGCCGGGCGGGCTGACCGGGGTGCTGCGGCTGGCCGCGGCGACCGGCGCGCGCACCGCGTGGATTCCGCGCCGGGCCGGGGAGCGCGGCGCGGTCGAGGCGGGGGCGCTGCCCGGGCTGCTGCCCGGCGGGCGCCCGCTCACCGACCCGCGCGGCCGCGACGAGGTCGCCCGGGTGTGGGGCCTGCCGGCCCTGCCGACCGGGTTCGGCCGCGACACCGGGCAGATCCTGGCGGCCGCGGCCGCGGGCGAGGTGGCCGCGCTGGTGGTCGGCGGCGTCGAGGTCGCGGACCTGCCCGACCCGGCGCGGGCCAGGGCCGCGTTCGGCAACGTCGGGTTCCTGGTCAGCCTGGAGCAGCGGCCGAGCGAGGTCACCGAGCGCGCCGACGTGGTGCTGCCGGTCGCCGTGGTCGCCGAGAAGTCCGGCACCTTCCTCAACTGGGAGGGCCGGGTGCGGATGTTCGAGACCGCGATCAAGCCCGACCAGGCCACCACCCGGCACCAGCTCAGCGACGCCCGGGTGCTGACGATGCTCGCCGACGCGCTCGACGTGGCCCTGGGCCTGTCGGACGTGCGGGCCGCCCGCCGCGAGATCGACCGCCTGACCGGGTGGTCCGGGCCCCGCGCGCAGGCGCCCGCCGCCGTGTCGGTGCCGCTGCCCCGGCCCGCGGCCGGGCAGGCGGTGCTCGCCGGGCACCGGCTGCTGCTCGACCAGGGCCGGCTCCAGGACGGCGACGACGCGCTGGCCGCCACCCGGCACGCGGCCGTCGCCCGGCTGTCGGCCGCGACGGCCGAGGAGGTCGGGGTGGCCGACGGCGACATCCTCACCGTGACCGGCCCGGCCGGCAGCGTGGCGCTGCCGCTGGCGGTCACCCCGATGCCGGACCGGGTGGTGTGGGTGCCGCTCAACTCCGCTGGCGGCGGCGTCGCCTCGGACACCGGCGCCGGCCCGGGACAGGTCGTCACGCTCGGCGCGCAGCTCACCGCGGAGGTCCAGTCATGACCGCCCTTGCCCCCGGCGGCGTCCGACTCGCCGCCACCACCACGGAGAACCTCTCCTTCTTCGGCACCGACCCGTGGTGGCTGATCGTCGTCAAGGCGGTGTTCTGCTTCGCCTTCGCGATGCTGACCGTGCTCTTCTCCATCGTGTGGGAGCGCAAGGTCGTCGCCTGGATGCAGCTGCGGATCGGCCCGAACCGGCACGGCCCGTGGGGCATGCTCCAGTCGCTCGCCGACGGCGTGAAGCTGATGCTGAAGGAGGACCTCACCGTCAAGCGCGCGGACAAGGTGGTCTTCGTCCTCGCGCCGATCGTGGCCGCGATCCCCGCGTTCATGTCGTTCGCGGTGATCCCGTTCGGCCCGGCCGACAACGAGGTGTCCGTCTTCGGCCACCGCACCGCGATGCAGCTCACCGACCTGCCGATCGGCATCCTCTACATCCTGGCCACGGCGTCCGTCGGCATCTACGGCATCGTGCTCGCCGGCTGGTCGTCCGGCTCGACCTACCCGCTGCTCGGCGGCCTGCGCGCGTCCGCGCAGATGATCTCCTACGAGATCGCGATGGGCCTGTCCTTCGCGGCGGTCTTCCTCTACTCCGGGTCGATGTCCACCTCGACCATCGTCGAGGCGCAGCACGGCCGCTGGTACATCATCCTGCTGCCGGTGTCGTTCCTGGTGTACATCTGCACGATGATCGGCGAGACCAACCGGGCGCCGTTCGACATGCCGGAGTCCGAGGGCGACCTGGTCGGCGGCTTCAACACCGAGTACAGCTCGATCAAGTTCGCGCTGTTCATGCTCGCCGAGTACGTCAACATGGTGACGGTCTCCGCGGTCGCCACCACCCTCTTCCTCGGCGGCTGGCGGGCCCCCTGGCCGATCAGCACCTTCTGGGCCGGCGCCAACCACGGCTGGTGGCCGCTGCTGTGGTTCGTCATCAAGGTGCAGCTGCTGCTCTTCTTCTTCATCTGGCTGCGCGGCACCCTGCCCCGGGTCCGGTACGACCAGCTGATGAAGCTCGGCTGGAAGGTGCTCATCCCGGTCTCCATGGTCTGGCTGATGCTGGTGGCCGCGGTGAAGGCGATGCGCAACGAGAACTACGACTTCACCAAGATCGTGCTCTACGTCGGCGGCGCGGTCGTGGCGCTGCTGCTGGTCTCGCTCGTGATCGACGTGCTGCGCGAGCGCGAGGAGAAACGCAAGGAGCCCGCGACCGGCGGGGCGCTCGGCCCGCAGCAGCGGTTCGACCCGATGGCGGGCGGCTACCCGGTGCCGCCGCTGCCGGGCCAGCAGGCCGAGCCGGCGCCGCGGCGGCCCAGCCGCGCGCAGGCCCAACTCGTAGGCGCATCCAGTGCGTCCGGCGCGCCCGGTGCGTCCGGCGCACCCGGTGCGGACGCCGCGCAGACGGAGAACACGGAGGACGGCGATGCCTGAGTTCCTGGACCCGGTCGCGGGCTTCGGCGTGACCTTCAAGGCCATGTTCAAGAAGCGCCTGACCGAGCAGTACCCCGAGTACAAGAAGCCGACCGCGCCGCGGTTCCACGGCCGCCACCAGCTCAACCGGCACCCCGACGGCCTGGAGAAGTGCGTCGGCTGCGAGCTGTGCGCCTGGGCCTGCCCGGCCGACGCGATCTACGTGGAGGGCGCGGACAACACCGACGAGGAGCGCTACTCCCCGGGCGAGCGCTACGGCCGCGTCTACCAGATCAACTACGCCCGCTGCATCCTGTGCGGGCTGTGCATCGAGGCGTGCCCGACCCGCGCGCTGACCATGACCAACGAGTACGAACTCGCCGACCGCACCCGCGAGTCGCTGATCTTCACCAAGGAGCAGCTGCTCGCCGGGCTGGAGGAGGGCATGGTCGAGTCGCCGCACTCGATCTTCCCCGGCATGGACGAGGGCGACTACTACCGCGGCGCGGTCACCGAGGCGGCGCCCGGCACCGTACGGCAGGTCGCCGTCTCCAAGGGCGAGAAGCCCGAGGAGTCGGTGCCCGTCGAGAACCCGTACACCGGTGAGCCGGAGGCGGCCGAGACCGTCGCGCCCGGCGGCACCGCCCCGGCCGGAACGGGGGAGGAAGCATGACCGGCTCGTTGCAGTCGCTGCCGCTGGCCGCGGCCGCCTACCAGACGTCCACCGGCGAGGCCGTGCAGTTCTGGGTGCTGGGGACCGTCGCGGTGCTCGGCGCGCTCGGCACCGTCCTGATGAAGAAGTCCGTGCACAGCGCGCTGTCGCTGGCCGGCACCATGATCGTGCTGGCGGTGTTCTACCTCGCCCAGGGCGCGTACTTCCTCGGCGTGGTGCAGATCGTCGTCTACACCGGCGCGATCATGATGCTCTTCCTCTTCGTCGTCATGCTGGTCGGCATCACCGCCGCCGACTCGCTGAAGGAGACGCTGAAGGGCCAGCGCTGGATGGCCGCGCTGTGCGGCCTCGGCTTCGGCATCCTGCTGATCGCGGGCATCGCCAACGCCTCCCTGGACACCTTCGCCGGCACCGGCGCGGCCAACGCGGTGGACGGCGGCAACGTGCCGGGCCTGGCCCACCTGGTGTTCACCAGGTACGTGTGGGCGTTCGAGATCACCGGCGCGCTGCTGATCACCGCGGCGATCGGCGCGATGGTGCTCACCCACCGCGAGCGGACCGAGGAGCGGCGCACCCAGCGGGAGCTGGCCGAGGCCCGGGTCCGCGAGGGCCGCCAGGTCACCCCGCTGCCGGCGCCGGGCACCTACGCCCGGCACAACGCGGTCGACGTGCCGGCGCTGCTGCCGGACGGCTCGGTCGCCGAACTGTCGGTCAGCTCCACGCTGCGCGACCGCGGCCAGATCCGCGACGTGTCGCGGGACGCCATGCGGCGGCTGGCCGCACTCGACCAGCGCTCCGACGAGTGGCTGGAACGCGCCCCCGAACAGGCCCCGGAACACCCCGAGTTGGCGCAGGACGGCGAGCGGGACACCGAGCCCGCGCAGGAGGGGGCGAAATGAACCCGGTGAACTACCTCTACCTGGCGGCGCTGCTGTTCACCATCGGCGCGGCCGGCGTCCTGATCCGGCGCAACGCGATCGTGGTGTTCATGTGCGTGGAGCTGATGCTGAACGCCTGCAACCTGGCGTTCGTCACCTTCTCCCGGCTGCACGGCAACCTCGACGGGCAGGTCATCGCGTTCTTCACGATGGTCGTCGCGGCCGCCGAGGTCGTGGTCGGCCTGGCGATCATCGTGTCGATCTACCGAACCCGCCACTCGGCCTCGGTCGACGACGCGAACCTGATGAAGCTGTAAGGGGCTGCGAGACGTGGAAACCCTGATCGGACTGCTCGTCGCGGCGCCGCTGCTGGGCGCGGGCATCCTGCTCACCGGCGGCCGCCGGCTCGACCGCGGCGGCCACCTGCTGGGCACCGTGTTCGCGCTGCTGTCCTTCGTGCTCGGTGTGGTGCTCTTCGTCAACATGCTCGGCAAGAGCGCCGACCACCGCGCCCTGCACTCCCACCTGTTCACCTGGGTGCCGGTGGAGGGCTTCCAGGCCCAGGTCGGCTTCCAGCTCGACCAGTTGTCGATGACGTTCGTGCTGCTGATCACCGGTGTGGGCACCCTGATCCACATCTACTCGATCGGCTACATGGAGCACGACGAGCGCCGCCGCCGCTTCTTCGGCTACCTCAACCTCTTCCTCGCGGCGATGCTGCTGCTGGTGCTCGCCGACAACTACCTCCTGCTGTACGCCGGCTGGGAGGGCGTCGGCCTGGCGTCCTACCTGCTGATCGGCTTCTGGCAGCACAAGCCCAGCGCGGCGACCGCGGCGAAGAAGGCGTTCCTGGTCAACCGGGTCGGCGACATGGGGCTGTCCATCGGCATCATGCTGATGTTCACCACGTTCGGCTCGTTCGCCTTCGCCGACGTGCTGCCGGCCGCGGCCGGGGCGTCGGCCACCCAGCACGCCACGGTCACCGGCATCGGCTTCATGCTGCTGCTCGCCGCGTGCGGCAAGTCCGCGCAGGTACCGCTCCAGTCCTGGCTCGGCGACGCGATGGAGGGCCCGACCCCGGTCTCGGCCCTGATCCACGCCGCGACCATGGTGACCGCGGGCGTCTACCTGATCGTCCGCTCCGGGACGATCTTCAACGCGGCGCCGGACGCGCAGACCGCGGTGGTCACCGTCGGCGCGGTCACGCTGCTCTTCGGTGCGATCGTCGGTTGCGCCAAGGACGACATCAAGAAGGCGCTGGCCGGCTCCACGATGTCGCAGATCGGCTACATGATCATGGCGGCCGGGCTCGGCCCGATCGGCTACGTCTTCGCGATCATGCACCTGGTCACGCACGGCTTCTTCAAGGCGGGGCTGTTCCTCGGCGCCGGCTCGGTGATGCACGGCATGAACGACGAGGTGGACATGCGCCGCTACGGCGGTCTGCGCAGGTACATGCCGATCACCTTCGTCACCTTCGGCCTGGGCTACCTGGCGATCATCGGCTTCCCGGGGCTGTCCGGCTTCTTCTCCAAGGACAAGATCATCGAGGCGGCGTACGCCAAGGGCGGCACCGAGGGCTGGATTCTCGGCAGCGCGGCCCTGCTGGGCGCCGCGGTCACCGCCTTCTACATGACGCGCGTGATGCTGATGACGTTCTTCGGCGAGAAGCGGTGGGTGCCGGACGCCGAAGGGCGGGAGCCCCACCCGCACGAGTCGCCGGCCTCCATGACGGTTCCCATGATCATCCTCGCGTTCGGGTCGGTGTTCGCCGGCGCGGCGTTCAGCATCAACTCCTCGTTCCTGAAGTGGCTGGAGCCGGTCACCGGGCACAGCGAGGGCGACTCGCCGCTGAGCACCGGCACCGTCACCGCCGCCACCATGGTCTGCCTGGTGGTCGGCGTCGGCATCGCCTGGCTGATGTACGGGCGCAGGACCGTGCCCGCGGTCGCGCCGCGCGGCAGCCTGGCCACCCGGGCGGCCCGCCGCGACCTGCTCCAGGACGACTTCAACCACGTGGTGCTGGTCCGGGGCGGCGAGCACCTGACCCGCTCGCTGGTCTACCTCGACCACACCCTGGTCGACGGCGCCGTCAACGGTACGGCCGCCTCCGTCGGCGGGCTGTCCGGACGGCTGCGCCGGCTCCAGAACGGCTACGTCAGGTCGTACGCCGTCTCCATGCTCGGCGGTACCGCGGTGGTGGTCGCCGCGACCCTTCTCATGAGGGCGGTCTGATAGCTCATGTCGTTTCCTCTGCTGACCACCACCGCGGCGCTGCCCGCGGTCGGCGCCGTCGTCACCGCCGCGGTGCCCGCCGCGCGCCGCCTCGCCGCCAAGTACACGGCGCTGGCGTTCTCGCTGGGCACGCTGGTGCTGGCGATCGTGGCGCTGGTGCGGTTCGACCCGCACGGCGACCGCTACCAGCTCACCGAGTCGCACACCTGGGTCAAGAGCTTCGGGCTCCACTACGACCTGGGCGTGGACGGCATCGCGGTCGTCATGGTCGCGCTGACCGCGGTGCTGATCCCGTTCGTGATGCTCGCCGGCTGGCACGACGCCGACCCGCTGGAGGGGCCGGTACCTGACAGCGGCTCCGCCGCGGGCCCGAACCGGCCCCTGCCTTCGGCGAGAAAGCCTCTCGACTGGCGGCCCACCCAGGGCTTCTTCGCGCTGATCCTGCTGGTCGAGGCGATGGTGGTGCTCTCCTTCGAGGCCACCGACGTCTTCCTCTTCTACATCTTCTTCGAAGCGATGCTGATCCCGATGTACTTCCTCATCGGCGGCTTCGGCGACCGGGCGCACGCCTCCGGCGAGGAGGAGGCGGCCCGCCAGCGTTCGTACGCGGCGGTGAAGTTCCTGCTGTACAACCTGGTCGGCGGGCTGATCATGCTGGCCGCGGTGATCGGGCTGTACGCCGCGACCGCGGACCAACTGGGCACCGGCACCTTCTCGTTGCAGGAGATCCTCACCGCCCGCGCCGCCGGGCACCTGGACCTGTCCACCACCACCGAGCGCTGGCTCTTCCTCGGCTTCTTCTTCGCCTTCGCGGTGAAGGCGCCGCTGTGGCCGCTGCACACCTGGCTGCCGAACGCGATGGGCGAGTCCACCGCGCCGATCGCGGTGCTGATCACCGCGGTGGTGGACAAGGTCGGCACGTTCGCGATGCTGCGCTTCTGCCTCCAGCTCTTCCCGGACGCCTCGAAGTGGGCGACCCCGGTGATCCTGGTGCTCGCGGTGATCAGCATCATCTACGGCGCGCTGCTCGCGGTCGGCCAGCGCGACATCAAGCGGCTGATCGCCTACGCGTCGGTGTCGCACTTCGGCTTCATCATCCTGGGCATCTTCGCGATGACCAGCCAGGGCCAGTCCGGCGCGACGCTCTACATGGTCAACCACGGCATCTCCACCGCCGCGTTGATGCTGGTCGCCGGGTTCCTGATCACCCGGCGCGGGTCGCGGTTGATCGACGACTTCGGCGGGGTGCAGAAGGTCGCGCCGGTACTCGCCGGCACCTTCATGGTCGGCGGCCTGGCCACGCTGTCGCTGCCGGGGCTCGCGCCGTTCGTCAGCGAGTTCCTGGTGCTGGTCGGTACCTTCAGCCGGCACCCGGTGCTCGGCATCGTCGCCACGCTGGGCATCGTGCTCGCCGCGCTGTACGTGCTGGTGCTCTACCAGCGCACCATGACCGGCCCGGTGAAGGCCGGCATCGAGGGCATGGCCGACCTGAAGGCACGTGAACTGCTGGTGGTCGCACCGCTGATCGCGCTGCTGCTCTTCCTCGGCGTGTACCCCAAGCCGGTGGCGGACATCGTCAACCCGTCGGTCCAGCACACGCTCTCCGACGTGCACAAGACCGACCCCAAGCCCGCGCTGGAGGCGAAGAAGTGAGCGCCGCACTGCATACGGGACCCGCCGTCCACACCCTGTGGACGAGCGCCGCGTCCACCACGGACCGCTTCCCCACCCCGCACATCGAGTACGCGCAGCTGTCCCCGGTGCTGATCGTCTTCGGCGTGGCGATGGTGGGGGTGCTCGCCGAGGCGTTCGTGCCCCGCCGGTCCCGCTACACCACCCAGGTGGTGCTGGCCGTGGTCGGCCTGGCCGCCGCGTTCGCCGCCGTGGTGGCGCTCGCCGAGAAGGGCTACGGCACCACGAAGGCGCACATCGCGGCGATGGGCGCGGTGGCCGTGGACGGCCCGGCGCTCTTCCTCCAGGGCACCATCCTGCTGGTGTCGCTGGTCGCGGTGTTCACCTTCGCCGAGCGACGGCTCGACCCGAAGGCCCACGGCCGGCACGTCGACTCCTTCGCCGCACAGGGCTCCGCGGTGCCCGGCGGCGACCAGGAGAAGGCCGCGGTCCGCGCCGGGTTCACCACCACCGAGGTCTTCCCGCTGCTGCTCTTCGCGGTCGGCGGGATGCTGGTCTTCCCGGCGGCGAACGACCTGCTGACGCTCTTCGTGGCGCTGGAGGTCTTCTCCCTGCCGCTGTACATCCTGTGCGCGCTCGCCCGCCGCAACCGGCTGATGTCGCAGGAGGCCGCGGTCAAGTACTTCCTGCTCGGCGCCTTCTCGTCGGCGTTCCTGCTCTTCGGCATCGCGCTGCTGTACGGCTACGCGGGCACCGTGTCGTACTCCGGGATCTCCTCGGTGGTCGACGGCACCGCGAAGATCACCCCGGCGCTCGCCGACACCACCGGGAACGACGCGCTGCTGCTGATCGGGCTGGCGATGGTCGCGGTCGGGCTGCTGTTCAAGGTCGGCGCGGTGCCGTTCCACATGTGGACGCCGGACGTCTACCAGGGCGCGCCGACCCCGGTCACCGGGTTCATGGCCGCGGCCACCAAGGTCGCCGCGTTCGGCGCGCTGCTGCGGCTGCTGTACGTGGTGCTGCCGGGGATGCGCTGGGACTGGCGGCCGGTGATGTGGGGCGTGGCGATCGCCACGATGGTCATCGGCGCGGTGATCGCGGTCACCCAGACCGATGTGAAGCGGCTGCTGGCCTACTCGTCCGTCGCGCACGCCGGGTTCATCCTGGCCGGCGTGATCGCCACCGACAAGGCGGGCGTGTCGTCGGTGCTGTTCTACCTGGCCGCGTACTCCTTCGTGACCCTCGGCGCGTTCGCAGTGGTCACCCTGGTGCGCGACGCGGGCGGCGAGGCCACCCACCTGTCGCGCTGGGCGGGCCTGGGCCGCCGCTCGCCGCTGGTCGCCGCGGTCTTCGCGGTGTTCCTGCTGGCGTTCGCCGGTATCCCGCTGACCTCCGGGTTCGCGGGGAAGTTCGCGGTCTTCAAGGCCGCGGCGCAGGGCGGGGCGATGCCGCTGGTCATCGTGGGTGTGATCTCCTCGGCGATCGCGGCGTTCTTCTACATCCGGGTGATCGTGCTGATGTTCTTCAGCGAGCCCAAGGCCGACGGCCCCTCCGTCGCCGTGCCCTCCCCGCTCACCTCGACCGCGATCGCCCTCGGCGTCGCCGTCACGGTCGTCCTGGGCCTGGCCCCCCAGTACTTCCTGGACCTCGCCGACAAGGCCGGCGTCTTCGTCCGCTGACCCACCACCCCACCCTTGGTGCGTAGGGGGCCCGGTATCCCGGGCCCCCTTCGCCGTTTCCCCGTACGGGATGTCAACTCAGATGAACGGATGGGGGTTTGTTATTCACATC
Source organism: Streptomyces sp. CA2R106 (assembly GCF_037034245.1). NCBI lineage: Bacteria > Bacillati > Actinomycetota > Actinomycetes > Kitasatosporales > Streptomycetaceae > Streptomyces > Streptomyces sp. CA2R106. The sequence goes on along the minus strand of NZ_JBAGKC010000010.1, from coordinate 217,396 downwards.
AGTTGACCGGTGGGCGGGGGGTGGGGAATGCTGAACGCCGTCGCCGGCCACGGCGCGACCGCACTGCCGCTCCTCGGCCGGGCGAAGCGGGCCCGCCTCGGGTGGGGCCCGAACGTGACGGCGGCCGGCCCTCAGCGGGCGGCCTCGACCGAAGGAGAACCCCCGTGTCCCCTCTTGCCGCGAAGGCGAACGACAGCACCGAGCTGGCGGCCGTGCCGCTGCGGGCCACCGACGTGCAGCGGCTGGCGAGCACCGAGGTGCAGCCCATCCTGTCCGTCGTACTGGTGACCTGCTCCGTCAGCGTGTCGATCAGCGTCAGCGGCGGCACCCTGCCCGACGCGTAAGGCCCGCCTGCTCGCCCTCCCTCCCACCCCGGCCCGGCGGCGGGAGGGAGGGCGCCCCACGAGCGCCTGCCGACGAACCCGCCAGGAAGGGGAAGACCCGTGCCGAGACTCCAGTGGATACTGCGTGCCGCGGTGGCACCGCCCACGGTGGACCGCGGGACGGCCCTGACCGCGATGGAACGCCTCGGCGCGGTCAACCACCTGGTGGCGAGCCTGGAGTACCTGGCCACCCCCGGCGACCGCCGCCCCGGCGGCCTCAACGACTGGCAGGTCGCCCGCGGGCAGTTCGCGCGCTGGCCGCGCCCGGCCCGCGCCGCGCTCGACGCCGTGGGCCGGCCCGCCGTGACCCGCACCCTGCACGCCGCCCGCGTCGCCGCGGCCGGCGCCCTGCTCCTGCCGCTGTCCCGCCGCGGCCGCCTCGCCGCCGACGCGGTGCTCTGCGCCGCCTCCCTCGCCCTCTACCCGCGCAACCACTACGGCACCGACGGCGCCGACCAGGCCGCGTTCGTCGCCCAGACCGCCGCCGCCATCGCCCGGGCGGCCGAGGAGCGCCGGCCCGCCACGGTCGACGCCTGCCTGTGGTTCGCCGGCCTCCAGTCGGTGCTGTCCTACACCGCGTCCGGCTGGGTCAAGGCGTCCAGCCGGACCTGGCGCAGCGGCCGCGCCCTGCCCGGGGTGCTGCGCACCGTCTCCTACGGCCAGGAGCACGCCTGGCGGCTGGCCCACGACCACCCGCGCGCCGCCAAAGCGGTCTGCACCTGCGTGGTGGCCCTCGAATCGGCCTTCCCCGCGGTCCACCTGGCCCGCGGCCGCGCCGCCGTCCCCCTGGTCGCCGCCGCCGCGGGCTTCCACCTCGCCAACGCCGGCGTGATGGGCCTGGGCCGCTTCCTCACCGGCTTCTGCGCCCTGCACCCGGCGGTGCTCTACGTCACCGGGCCGCGCGAACGCCCCCTGCCCGGCGGGCTGGTGCAGCGCCGCGACGACACCTTCCCGCTCGCCGCGGGCGCCGCCCTGACCGCGGCGCTGACCGCCGGCGCCGTCGTACGCGCCCGCGACCGCCGTACGGTGCTGCGCGGCCGCGGCGACGAGCAGCGCTTCGTCACCACCGCCGGCACCCTCCTCGTCCACCGCCGCGCCACCGCGCTCGGCACGCACCGCCGCAAGAGCGCCGCCGCGGCACCGGTCGTGGTGCTCAGCGGGGCGCTGGCCGAGTCGCCCGAGCGCGCGGAGTGGCTGGTGCGGGAACTGGCCGAGCGGTACGAGGTGGTGACCTACCACCGGGCCGGGCAGGCCGGGAGCGGGACGCGGGAGAGACCCCGGCCGGGCGGCGGGCCGGCGGGCGCCGCGGCGGACCTCGCGGAGTTGGTGGACCACGTCGCGGACGGGCGGCCCGCGGTCCTCGTCGGCCACGGCGTCGGCGGAGTGGTCGCCGCGGCCGCCGCGACCCGCCTGGAGGACCGCCTCACGGGCCTGGCCCTGGTGGACCCCTACCACCCGGGCGTGCAGGACGCGGAACCGGAGCACCACCGCGAAGTCACCGCGCTGCTCGACCAGATGACCGTCTCCCTGCGGCTCGGCCTGGGCCAGCTGCTGCGCGACCCGGACTGGCTGCGCCTGCTCCCACCGGATGTACGGGGCCTGGCCCGCGCGCACTACCGCGACGCCGCCGGGTGGCGCGCGGCCCGCGACGAGTGGCGGGCGCTGCGCGGCACCGCCGGCGTCCCGGCCGCGGCCGTCCCCACCTGCCTGGTGCTGTGCGAGCCCGGCGGCCCGCCGCCGGAGGACCGGCGGGCCCGCCAGGAGCAGTACCTGCGGCGCGCCCCGCACAGGCAGGTGCACACCGTGGACGCCCCCCGCGAGCATGTGCTCGCCGCCCGCGGCTCCGCCCGGGCCGTCGCCGAACTGGTCGCGAGCTTCACCGCGGGCACCACCGCCGAGCGGGGGAGAGCCGCCGATGTCCCCGCTTAGCGGCCGGCCCGCACCGGGCGGCGCCGACGCGGTCGGCGCGCTGGCGCTCGCGGCCCTTGCCACCTGGTTCGCGGCCACCGTCCTGAGCCAGCACCCGCGCCCGGAGTTCAACCGGCTCGCGGCCCTGGACGGCACCGGCGCCCTCATCCCCAACTGGCGCTTCTTCGCGCCAGAACCGGCCCAACACGACTTCCACGTCCTGTTCCGGACCGAGGAGGCCGACGGCCGCGCCACCCCCTGGCAGGAGGGCTCCGCGATCACCCCGCGCCGCCCGCTGCACACCGTGTGGTTCCCGAACCGCCGCCGGGAGAAGGCGCTCTACGACCTGTGCCACGAACTCGTCGCCGTCATGCGGCAGTTCGACGGCGACCTCACCCAGGCACCCGCCTACCGCATGCTGCGCAACTCCGTGGCCCGCACGGTCGCCGAACGGCCCGGACCGCCGCCCCGCGGCTTCCAGTTCGTGGTCGCCCGCCACACCGGCCACGACCCGGCGCACGACCCGGACTACCTGTTCGTCTCGCCGTACATCCCGTTCGCCCCGGCCGCACCGTACGCCTGAGCCGTACGGGCGTCAGGACGTGGTCGCCCAGGCCAGGAGCGCGGAGTGCGGCAGGGACAGCGCACCGTCGGCGGTGCGGAACTGAGCCGCCAACTCGTCGTAGTGGCGCCGTACTTCCGCCACGACACCCGGGGGCTGGGCGAGCAGGATCTGGCCGGACGTGGCGATCCCGGCGGCCCGGCCCGCCCACCACACCTCGGGGTCGACCACGTGGTCCCAGCGCACCGTCGTACAGCGGGCGCCGGCCAGCCCCGCGGCCGTCAGCAGCCCGGTCAAGCCCTCCTCGGTGCGCGGGAAGTCGTCCTCGGCGTCGAGCGTGGGGACCGACGGCGGCCGGACGGCGCCGCCCGCCCGCAGCGCCTGGTCCACCAGCGCCTGCCCCGGCGCGGGCGGCGCGGACCAGATCGTGACCGCGACCCGGCCGCCGGGCCCGGCCACCCGGCGCAGCTCGGCGAGCGCGGCCGCCGGCCGACCCACGTGGTTGACCACGAAGTTCGCCACGACAGCATCGAACTCGCCGTCGGCGAAAGGGAGTTCGGGAAGAAGGGCGTGCTGGACCCGCGCCTCGGGCACCGCCCGCGCCGCGCGCTCGACCATGCTCGGCTCCGCGTCCACCGCGAAGACCTCCGCGCCCCGGCGCACCGCCAGCGCCGCCGCGGTGCCCGGCCCGGTGCCGACGTCCAGTACCCGCACGCCCGCGCCCACCCCGGCGGCGTCGAGCAGCATGGGCACGGTGTGCGCGCACAGCAGCCCGAAGCTCCGCGCGTACGCCTCCGCCCGTCCGGCCCACGCCTCGCGCTCGAACGCGTCGAAGTCGCCCACCGCACACCTCCGTGCCGTACCCGAATCCGTGCCGTACCCGAACTGTTCGCCCAACGGCTGTAGTCGATCACTCTAGAGGAGAGAAACGACACCTTCCGCCATGTCGGCCGGGCCCCCGATCCGCTTGCCCGATACGTCCAACTCACGCACGCCGCCCCGGTGTTCGCGTCGGTGGACGCGAGCCCCGGGGCGGCTGTGGGCGGGCGGCCGGGATCAGTTCGGCACGGCCAGCAGGAGGGCGAACCGGGCGGCGTCGTCGGTCCACCAGTGGCGGACGGTGAAGCCGCCCGCGTGCAGCTCGGCGGTCAGCGACTCGCGGCGGAACTTGCAGGACAGCTCGGTGCGCAGGTCCTCCCCGGCCGCGAGGTCCACCGACAGGTCGAGATCGGGGATCTTGACGGTCTGGGCGACCCGTGCGCGCAGGTGCATCTCCATCCGCTCGTCCTCGGCGTTCCAGACGGCGACGTGCTCGAAGGCGTCCGGGTCGAAGTCCGCGCCGAGTTCGCGGTTCAGGACGTGCAGCACGTTCTTGTCGAACTCGGCGGTGACACCGGCCGCGTCGTCGTAGGCACGGATCAGTACCTGCGGGTCCTTCACCAGGTCCGCGCCGAGCAGCAGCATGTCGTCGCTGCTCAGCGAGCGGGTCAGGGTGCGGTAGAAGGCGGCGCGCTGCGGGCCGTCGAAGTTCCCGATGGTGCTGCCGAGGAAGGCGAGCAGCCGCGGCCCCGGCTCGTCGGACAGCGGGATGCCGCCCTCGAAGTCGGCGACGGTGGCGGCGACTTCGAGCCCGGGGTAGTCGGCGCAGATCGCCCGCCCGGCCGCCTCGAGCGCGGACGCGCTGACGTCCAGGGGCGCGTAGCGGCGCAGCGTGCCGCCCGCGGTGAGGGCGTCCAGCAGCAGCCGGGTCTTGCGCGAGGAGCCCGAGCCCAGCTCGATCAGGGTGGCCGCGCGGGTGGCCGCGGCGATCTCCGGCGCCCGGCGGACCAGGATCTCCTGCTCGGCCCGGGTCGGGTAGTACTCGGGCAGTTTCGTGATCTGCTCGAACAGGTCGCTGCCGCGCTTGTCGTAGAACCACTTGGGCGGCAGGGTGCGCGGCGCGGCGGTCAGACCGCCGGCCACGTCGGCGTGCAGGGTGTCGGTGAAGTACCCGGCGGGCAGCCGGTCGTCGAGGGTGAAGCGGCTCTGGTTCTCGTCGCTCATGAGGGTGGTGTCCTTGCGTTCGGGGCGCAGCGCGATGACGCGGACGCCTTCCGTGGTGGCCAGGAGCAGGGAACGGTCGGGGACCTCGCGCCACTCGCCGAGCGCGGCCCCGACCGCGTCGTCGGGTTCTGACGCGACGACCACCGCGCCCGGGCGGACCCGGTACCAGAGCGTGTCGCCCCACGCGCTGGCGGCGATGGTACGGCCGTCGGTGAGCAGGAAGTTGAGCCGCGCGGTCGGCCGAGCGGCGGCGACCTCGCGGACCACGGCGGCCAGCGCGCCGCCCGGCGGCTCGCCCCGGCGCAGCCGGCCGGCGAGCATCGCCCACAGCAGCGCGGAGTCCGACCGCGCCTCCAGGGCGAGCAGTTCGGCCGCGGCGAGCCCGGTGGGCAGCCGGGGCCAGTCCGGTACGGCGCCGTTGTGGCTGAACAGCCAGCGCCCGTCCCGGAAGGGCGCGGCCGCCGCCTCGTCGGGCGCGGTGCCCTCGGTGGCCGAGCGCACCGCGGCCAGCACGGCACCGCTGCGGATCACCCGGGCCAGCTCGGTGAAGTTGGGGTCGGCCCAGATCGGCAGCGCGCGGCGGTAGCGGGCGGGCACCGGCATGCCCGCGTCGCCGGGCAGTTCCGCACTGACGCCAACGCCAACGCCAACGCCAACGCCGACGCCGACGCCACCGCCGACGCCCGCACCGTCCGGCGCCGCTGGCGCGTCGGCTGCGTCGGCCGATGTCTCCGCCGGCGGATACCAGCCCACCCCGAAACCGTCGGCGTTCACCGTGCCGTGCCGCTGCCGCCGCGGCTGCCAGGACTGCTCGTACAGGCCCCGCGGCGGCGCCACGAGCAGGTGCGCCAGCGGCAACGGCGGTCCCACGTACGCGAGATGGCGGCACATCAGGCGCTCCCGCCGCCCGCCGCCCCCGACGTTCCCGCTGCCCGCGCCGCCCCGGTGCCCGCCTCCGCCTCGGTCAGGTCCCGCGCGGTGCGGAACCCGGCGAAGATCTGCCGGCGGATCGGGTAGTCCCAGTTCCGGAAGGTGCCGCGGCAAGCCACCGGGTCCACCCCGAACGCGCCGCCGCGCAGCACCTTGTACTCCGGCCCGAAGAACACCTCGGAGTACTCCTTGTACGGGAAGGCGGCGAAGCCCGGGTAGGGGGCGAAGTCCGAGGACGTCCACTCCCACACGTCGCCGATCAGCTGGCGGGCCCCGCTGGGCGCCGCGCCCGCGGGGTAGCTGCCCGCGGGCGCCGGCCGCAGGTGCCGCTGCCCGAGGTTGGCGTGCTCCGGCCCCGGGTCGGCGTCGCCCCACGGGTAGCGGCGCGAGCGGCCGGACGCCGGGTCGTGCCGCGCCGCCTTCTCCCACTCCGCCTCGGTCGGCAGCCGCCGGCCGGCCCAGCGGGCGTAGGCGTCGGCCTCGTACCAGCAGACGTGCACCACCGGCTCGTCGGCGGGCACCGCCTCCACATGGCCGAACCTGCGCCGAATCCAGCGGTCCCCGTCGCGGGACCAGAACAGCGGCGCGATGAGGCCGGCGTCCTGCACGTGCCGCCAGCCCGCGGGCGACCACCAGCGCGGATCGCGGTAGCCGCCGGCGTCGATGAAGTCGGCGTACCGACCATTGGTGACCGGCACCGTGTCCAGCCAGAAGGGCGCCACCGGCACCTCGTGCGCGGGCAGTTCGTTGTCCAGCGCCCACGGCTCGGTGCTGGTGCCCATGGTGAACGGGCCGCCGGGGACGAGGACCTCACGCGGCAGCGCGGCCGCGTCGGCGGGCGCGGGCGGCGGCGCGGGGGCGTCCAGGACGGCCGGGCCCGAGCGCAGTTGGTGGGTGGCGAGCATCGTCTCGCCGTGCTGCGCCTCGTGCTGGGCGAGCATCCCGAAGACGAAGCCGCCCGCCAGCAGCCGTTCGGGGTGGCCGGGGTCGGTGTCCGCCCCGGCCAGCACGTCCAGGGACTCCTGGCGCACCTCGGCGACGTACGCGCGCGCCTGCGCCGGGCCGAGCAGCGGCAGCGCGGGGCGGTCGGCGCGGGGGTGCCGGAACGCGTCGTAGAGGTGGTCGAGGTCGGGGCGCAGCCCGCCGCGCCGGCCGGCCTCGCGGACCAGCCACAGCTCCTCCTGGTTGCCGATGTGCGCGAGGTCCCACACCAGCGGGGACATCAGCCGGGAGTGCTGGGCGACCAGGTCGTCGTCCGTGACGGAGTCGGTGAGCACGCCGGTGCGGTGCCGGGCGGCCCGCAGCGCGGCCCGGGCCCGGTCGGCGGGATCGGCGGGGTCACCGGGGTGGCCGGGCCCACCGGGGTGGCCGGGCGGGGCCGTCGGGGCGCCGCCGGCCGAAGCCGCGGGTGCGACGCGGGGGGCCGAAGGTGCCGGAGCGGCTGAAGGGGTCGGCGGGGCCTGGTTCTCGGCAGCGCCGTGGTACGGAGTACGGGGGTCTGTCACGACTAGCCTTCCGGTGGGTCAGGCGCGGCTCAACGCGTCCAACTGGTCGTGGGCCGGACATCGGCCGCGTTCGGGGTAGCGCTCGGCGAAGTCGGAGAGGGCCTGCCGCAGGGCCGGGGAAGCGCCGGCGCGCGACAGCGCGCTCTCGGCGGCGGCGAAACAGGCGCGGGCCGCTCGGGCCAGTTCCGGATCGGCCAGGCCGGTCCGGGCGGCGCGGCGCCAGACGAGATCGGAGGGGAGCAGGTCACCGTCCGTGGCGAACGGTTCGGTGGCGGCGTAGGCGCACTCCGCGGCGACCGGATCGTCCAGGAGGGTTGCCGCGAGCACCGTCGGCACGATCCACTGGTCGCCGTCCTGCGCGTCGGTCATCCGGAGCTCCAGCCAGCCGCGCGGGCGGACCGGGGGGAAGAGAGTGCTGAGGTGGTAGTCGAGGTCGTCGGCGGTGGGCCGCCGCACGCCCGGCGCGCCCCGCACCCACTGGCGGAAGGTGAGCCCATGGGGAGCGGACCAGTCGTCGCGGCGAGCGTGATCCGTGCCGGCGGGGGAGCCCGCCGCAGGGCCGCCGGTCGGGCCCGCGGTCGGGCCCGCAGCTGGGCCCGCGGCGGCGACGGCCGCCTGCGCCGCGGGGGCGCCCGCCGGCGCGCCCTCCTGCCGGATGCACAGCACCCGGGCGTCCAGGGCGTACCGGGCCCATGCCGCACGCGGGTCCTCGTCCCGCCCGTCGTGCCGCGGCTGCCGGGTCCGACCGGGGTCCATCAGCGCCCAGTTCGCCTGCCGGGTGGAGACCCAGCCGGTCGGGCGGCCGTCCCGGAAGGGCGAGTTCGCGAAGGCGGCGACCATCACCGGGCCGATCCGGTGGGCCAGCGCCCACCGGCTGCGGTATCCGGTGATGCCCGCGCTGTCGTCGCCGCTGTCCAGGTTGACCTGCAAGGACGCGGTGCGGCGCATCATCGTGCGGCCCCAGGGGCCCTCGCGGTCGAAGAAGCGCTCCATCGCCCGGTAGCGGGGATGGTCCAGGACGCGGGGCGGTTCGCGGTGGGGATCGAGTCCGGAGCCGACGAGCACCAGCCCGGCGCGTTCGACGGCTTCCCGGAGGGCGGCGAGGTCTTCGGCCATCGCCGTGACGCACCCGCTGAGCGAGGGTGCGGGCGGGGAGCTCAGCTCCACCTGGCCACCCGGTTCGCGGGTGAGCCTGCTGCCCCGGGGCAGTGCCCCTGGGGCCTCGACCGGCGCGAGCGCCGCGTCGAGCCGTTCGACGGATATCAGTTCGCGCGGATCGGAGCGGTCCTGGACCAGCCACTCCAGCTCCACGCCGGTCCGTTCGGGCGGTCCGGTCTTGAAGCACACGCCGCGTATGTGGGCTTCCGCCTCCTCCTCGGTGAGGTCTTCACCCAGGTCGGCACGGTAGGGGCCCATCGATCCACCTCCTCAGTTCTTCTGTCGGGTGTTCATCCGAAGCGAGGACATGTCACATGGTGCTGCCGAGAGTGTAGTTCGGCATGGTGCGTGGCGATCCTGCCTCTCCTCCGGAACGGCCGCCCGTTCAAGCATTCGATATCGGCCGAGTATTCCCCTGTTCGCGCACTTCACTCTTTCGAGTGGGTCGTATATGAATAAACCCGGGTGATCAGGATTATACGGGCGGTGATCGTCCGTAGCTCGTCGCAGGGCCATGCCCCGGCGGTGATCAACACCTGACCGGCTACCCTGCCGGTAGGAGCAGTCGCAGGTCCCCGTCCCCGGACGGTCTCGTGCGGCGGTTCCCCGCAGTAGCCGCAGCAAGCCGCCAGCCGCCCCGGGACAGACCCGCCAGATGCCAGACCAGCGACAGGAGTACCCCTCGTGACCGTCGTCGGGCCCTTCGGGCTGAGCGTGTGGGACGAGAACCTCGATGCCGACGTCCAGGCCGGTCTCGCAGCCGTGGAGGAAGGGCTGCTGGAGGCGACCAAGAGCGACGTCCCCTTCATCACCGACACCGCGCGGCACCTGCTGCGGGCCGGCGGCAAGCGCTTCCGGCCACTGCTGGTGATGCTCGGGGCGCAGTTCGGCGACCCGCACGCGCCCGGGGTGGTGCCCGCGGCCGTCGTCGTGGAGCTGACCCACCTCGCCACCCTCTACCACGACGACGTCATGGACGAGGCGGACGTGCGCCGCGGGGTGCCGAGCGCCAACTCCCGCTGGGACAACTCGGTGGCCGTGCTCACCGGCGACTTCCTCTTCTCCCGCGCCTCCCACATCCTCGCGGACCTCGGCCCCGAGGCGGTGCGGGTGCAGGCCGAGGCGTTCGAACGCCTGGTCACCGGGCAGATCATGGAGACCGTCGGCCCGCGTGACGGGCGCGACCCGCTCGACCACTACCTGGACGTCATCGCGGGCAAGACCAGCTCGCTGATGGCCGTCTCCGGGCGGTTCGGGGCGATGATGTCCGGCGCCGACGAGTCGGTGGTGCACGTCCTGACGCAGTACGGCGAGCGGATCGGCGTCGCGTTCCAACTCGCCGACGACGTCCTGGACATCGCCAGCGACAGCCACGAGTCGGGCAAGACGCCCGGCACGGACCTGCGTGAGGGCATCCCGACGCTGCCGGTGCTGCACCTGCGCCGGTGGCGGGCGCAGGGGAGCGGCCCGCAGACCCCGCAGGACCGCCGGCTGAACGAACTCCTCGACGGCGACCTGACGGACGACGCGCTGCACGCCGAGGCGCTGCACCTGCTGCGCGCGCACCCCGCGCTCGAACAGGCCCGCCGCGACACCGTCCGCTACGCCGACGAGGCCCGCGCGGCGCTCGCCCCGCTGCCCGAACTCCCCGCGAAGGCGTCCCTCGCCGCGCTCTGCGACGCCGTCGTCCACCGCGCCGGCTGACCGCTCCCCGGATCTGCGCGGCTCTTCCGGCAGCGACCGCAGGGGCCCCAGGGACCCCGGAGTGACCTAAGGGGGTGTCATACCCCAGGGGGACGGGAAGGGCAGCCCGTGGGGGGACTCGGTCGGGGCGCGGCGGGAGGAGAATGGGGCCTGGTAGAGGGTCCGCTGCGAGCAGACCGCCGCTGACGACGGAGGCAGACGCAATGGCACTGACCGAACGGATCGGACGGCCCGAGCCGGAGGAGCCGGACCAACCGCGGGGCCGCGGCCGGAAGATCGCGCGCTACGCCGTACCCGTGGCTGTGGCGGGAGTGGCGGCCGCGACCATCACGCTGGTCCCGGCGCTCGCCGACGCGGGCACCCCTTCGCTGCCGAAGATCACCGCGCAGCAGCTGCTGACGAAGATCGCGGCCTCGCACACCCGCACCCTGGACGGCACCGTGAAGGTGAGCACCGACCTGGGCCTGCCCGACGCGCTCTCGGGGGGCGCGGCCGACGGCCTGCTGTCGGGCGCGGGCCAGGGCGGCGGCAGCGGCAGCGGCTCGTCCGCGGCGCCGCAGACGCAGCTCGTCCAGCTGCTGGCCGGCACCCACCAGTTGCACGTGTCGGTGGACGGCCCGGACCGGCAGAAGGTCTCGGTCATCGAGCCGACCGCCGAGTACAGCGTCATCCACAACGGCACCCAACTGTGGGCGTACGACAGCGCGTCGAACCAGGCGTACCACGCGACGCTGCCCGCGGCGGACGGTGCGGACGGCGCGGGCACGGACGGGGCCGCGGGCGTGCCCACCACCCCGCAGGCTGCCGCCGAGCAGGTGCTCGCCGCGGCGCGGGGCACCGCCTCGATCACGGTCGACGGCACCGCCCGGGTGGCCGGCCGCAGCGCCTACGAGCTGGTGGTGACCCCCGAGCACGCCGACCGCACCACGGTCGGCTCCGTGCGCATCGCGGTCGACTCCGGCACCGGGGTGCCGCTGAAGTTCACCCTGCTCCCGAAGGGCGGCGGCAAGGCCGTCTTCGACATCGGCTTCACCAAGGTCGGCTTCGGCCGCCCGGCCGCGAGCACCTTCGCGTTCAGCGCGCCCAAGGGCGCCGAGGTGACCGAGGGCAAGGCGTCCGGCGCGTCCGGCGGCTCCGGCTCCGGCACCCTGTCCGCCCTGGCCGCGCCCACCGTCCTGGGCACCGGCTGGGACTCCATCGCGGTCATCGACACCGGCGCGGGCACGGCCGCCACCAGGGGCTCCGGCGGCCAGGGCGGCGCCGACGCGCAGTCCCTGCTCGACAGTTACGGCACCAAGGTCACCGGCTCCTTCGGCACCGGCACTGTCTTCCACACCCGCCTGGTGAACGTGCTCCTCACCGACAAGGGCACGCTCTACGCCGGCGCGGTCACGCAGTCCGCGCTGACCCAGGCGGCCGTCGACGGCGCGAAGTAGCCGGCCCGTCGCGGGAAGCGCCCGCGCCGCCGCGGTGCCCTGCCCCTCGACCGGCGACCCCGACGACCCGAGACCGTGAAGGAGTGCGATGGCGGAGCCGGCCCTGGCGGCGGCGCCCGGCGAGGCCGTGATCGAGACCCGCGGCCTCGCCAAGCGCTACCGCGGCACCCTCGCGGTCGACGGCCTCGACCTGCGGGTGCCGCGCGGCAGCGTCTTCGGCTTCCTCGGCCCGAACGGCTCCGGCAAGACCACCACCATCCGCATGCTGATGGGCCTGGTCGAGCCGACCGCCGGCTCCGCCCGGGTGCTGGGCCACCCGATGCCGCGCGCGGCCCGCACGGTGCTGCCCCGGGTCGGCGCCCTCATCGAGGGCCCGGCGCTGTACGGCTTCCTGTCCGGCCGCGACAACCTGCTCCGCTACGACGCGGCCGACCCGACCGCCGACCCGCACACCCGGCGGGCCCGGGTCGGCGCGGCCCTGGACCGGGTGGGGTTGGCCGCGGCCGCCCAGAAGCGGGCGCGGCAGTACTCGCTCGGCATGAAGCAGCGCCTCGGCCTGGCCGCGGCCCTGCTCCAGCCGCGGGACCTGCTGGTGCTCGACGAGCCGACGAACGGCCTCGACCCGCAGGGCATGCGGGAGATCCGCATTCTGGTACGGGAGTTGGCCGCCGACGGCACGACCGTCTTCCTCTCCTCGCACCTGCTGGACGAGATCGAGCAGGTCTGCACGCACGCCGCCGTGATGGCCCGCGGCCGGCTGCTCACCCAGGGGCCGGTCGCCGAACTGTCGGCCGGCGGCCGGGGGCGGCTGGCCGTCACCACCCCGGACCCGGCCGACGCGGTCCGGGTGCTGGCCGGGTGCGGTGTGACCGCCCTGACCACCGACGGGCAGCGCGTCACCGGCGAGTTGCCGGCGCCGCCGCCGGACCTCGCCGAGCTGAACGCGGCGCTGGTCACCGGCGGGGTCCGGGTGCGCGGCTTCGGCCTGGAACGCGGCACGCTGGAGGACGCGTTCGTGGCGCTGACCGGGGAGGGCTTCGATGTCGCGGGCTGAGACGGCGGCGGACCGCACCGACGGGGCACCGCAGCGGACCGGCACGGCGCCGGGCCCGGCCGCCGCACGGGCGGCGCGGCTGCGGTGGACGCTCGGGCTGTTCCGCTCCGAGCTGCTGCTCGTCTTCCGGCGCTGGCGGACCCTCGCGCTGTTCGGGGTGCTGGTGGGCGTCCCGGTGCTGGTCGGTGTCGCGGTCCGGATCGAGACCCGCGACGGCGGGACCCTCGGCGGCGGCGCACACGGCGACAACGGACCGGCGTTCATCCAGCAGGTGAGCAACAACGGCCTGTTCCTGGTCTTCACCGCGCTCGCCGCGACCCTGCCGTTCTTCCTGCCGATGGCGGTCGGCGTGGTGGCGGGTGACGCGATCGCGGGCGAGGCGAGCGGCGGCACCCTGCGCTACCTGCTGGTCGCCCCGGCCGGGCGGACCCGCCTGCTGCTGGCCAAGTACGCCTCGGTGCTGGCCTTCTGCCTCGCCGCGACCCTGGTCGTAGCCGGGTCCGGCCTGGTCGTCGGGTGCGTGCTCTTCCCGGTCGGGGATGTGACGACCCTGTCGGGCACCACGATCCCGCTCTCCCAGGGCATGCTGCGGGCCCTGCTGATCGCGGTGCTGGTGGCCGGGTCGCTGGTGGGCGTGGCCGCCGTCGGGCTGTTCGTCTCGACCCTGACCGACAGCGGGATCGGCGCCATGGCGGCCACGGTCGGCGTGCTGATCACCGTGCAGATCGTGGACTCCATCCCGCAGTTGCACGCGGTCCAGCCGTATCTTTTCCCGCACTACTGGCTGAGCTTCGCCGACGTGCTGCGCGACCCCGTGCAGTGGAGCGCGACGGGGAGGAACCTGGGCCTCCAGGCGCTGTACGCGGCCGTGTTCGGGTCGGCCGCGTGGGCGCGGTTCACCTCGCGCGACATCACCGCGTAGTGCTGCCCGCGGCGGCCCGGCCGGGCGCGGCGCCGGCCCCGGCCGCGGCGAGCGCGAGCCGGCCCCGGCGGGCGGTGCGCAGCGCGTCCCAGGTGAGCACCACCAGCGCGGCCCAGACCAGGAAGAACCCGGCCCACCGGTCGGGCGGCATCGTCTCGTGGAAGTGGAGCACCCCGATCAGGAACTGCGAGACCGGGGTGAGGTACTGCATCAGGCCGATGGTGGACAGCGGCAGCCGGGTCGCGGCCATCCCGAAGAAGATCAGCGGTATCGCGGTGACCAGGCCGCAGGCGGCGAGCAGCGAGGCGTGGCCGGGCCCGTGGTGGGTGAAGGTGGAGTCGCCGCTCGCGCCCAGCACGATCAGGTAGCCGAGCGCGGGCAGGAACTGCACGCTCGCCTCGGCGGCGAGCGACTCCAGGCCGCCCATCGCCACCTTCTTCTTGATCAGCCCGTAGGCGCCGAAGGAGAAGGCCAGCGTGAGCGCGATCCACGGCAGCCGCCCGTAGCCGACGGTCAGCACCACCACGGACACGCAGCCGATGCCGACGGCCACCCACTGCACCGGCCGCAGCCGCTCGTGCAGCACCAGCACGCCGAGCGCGATGGTGACCAGCGGGTTGATGAAGTAGCCGAGCGCCGCCTCGACCACGTGGCCGGCGTTCACCGCCCAGATGTACACGCCCCAGTTCACGGTGACCGCGGTCGCCGCGGCCGCGACCAGCGCCATCCGCCGCGGCTGGCGGGCCAGTTCGGCGATCCACGCCCAGCGGCGCAGCACCAGCAGGATGACCGCGGCCACCCCGAGCGACCACACCATGCGGTGCGCCAGGATCTCCAGGGCGCCGGCCGGTTCCAGCAGCGGCCAGTAGAGCGGGAAGAGCCCCCACAGCCCGTAGGCCGCGAAGCCGTAGCCCAGTCCCACCCGCTGCTCGCCCATGCGCCCGCCCCTCGTGATGCCGTACGGCTCCTCGACCGTAGCGGCCGCGCCGCGGCCTGTCATGGCCATATCGCACTGTGGTCATGACAGGCCGCAGGGGCGGGTCCGGGTCAGCGGGTCCGGGTCAGCCCTCGAGCTCGCGTACGGCGGCGGCCACCGACTCCGGCATCGGCGTGGTCGGGCGGCCGATCAGCCGGGACAGCTCGCCGCTGGTGCCCGCGAGCAGGCCGCGGCCGATGCCGCGGTCCACGTCGACCAGCACCTCTGCCAGGCCCGCGGGCAGGCCCGCGCCCACCAGCACCTCCAGGTACTGCTCGGAGGAGACGTTCTGGTAGCGGATCTCCAGCCCGGTGGCCCGCGAGACCTCCGCCGCGTACTCCGCGAAGCTCCACGCGGTGTCGCCGCTCAGCTCGTACGCCCTGCCCTCGTGGCCCTCGCCGGTGAGCACCACGGCCGCGGCGGCCGCGTAGTCCGCGCGCGCGGCCGAGGCCACCCGGCCCTCGCCCGCGCTGGCGACCACGGCACCGTGCTCCAGCACCGTGCCCAGGTTCTGCGTGTACACCTCGGTGTACCAGCCGTTGCGCAGGAAGGTGTAGGGCAGCCCGGAGTCGAGGATCAGCCGCTCGGTGAGCTTGTGCTCCTCGGCGAGCGCGATGTCGGCCTCGGGGCCGCCGAGGATGCTCGTGTACGCCAGCAGGCCGACACCCGCCGCGCGCGCGGCGTCGATGACCGCGGTGTGCTGCGGCAGCCGCCGCCCGACCTCGCTGCCGGACACGAACAGCACCCGTTCGCCCCCCTTGAACGCGCCCTTCAGGCTCTGCGGGTCGTCGTACGTCGCGACGCGCACGTCCACGCCCTGGGCGGCCAGGTCGGCCACCTTGCCCTCATCCCGGACGACCGCCGCGATGTCCCCCGCCCCCACCCCGCGTGCCAGCAGGTCCGCGACGACGAGTCGGCCCAGGTGGCCGCTTGCCCCGGTGACGACGATGCTCATGCTGTGTGCTCCCGTTCTGCGGTGGTGTGCGGGTCTCTCCGACCTCTCCGCCACCGTAACGCGAGTGCTAACCGTGGGAAAGTACCCACCTTGGCGTACGGTACATACATGAAGGTAAGTGAGATGGGCACCGTGAAGGGCTGCCCGGAGCGGGCCGTCATGGAACACGTCACCAGCACCTGGGGCGTCCTGGTCCTGCTCGACCTGGCCGACGCGGGCACCCTGCGCTTCAGCGAACTGCGCCGCCGGATCGGCGGGGTGAGCGAGAAGATGCTCACCCAGACCCTGCGCACCCTGGAGCGGGACGGCTTCGTACGCCGCCTGGCCCACCCGGTCATCCCGCCCCACGTCGACTACGACCTGACCCCGCTGGGCGCCCAGGCCGCCGAGAAGGTCAGCGCGCTGGCCCGCTGGACCGCCGACAACGTCGCCGCGGTCGCCGCCGCCCAGCAGGCGTACGACGCGGCCCGGTGACGCGCCCGCCCCGCCGCGCCGGGGTGCCGGCGGGACGGGGCGGAGGCGGCGGGCCGGTGCGGGGCGGTCAGCCGTTGACCGTCCAGGTGTCCTTCCCGGCGAGGAGGGCGGCCAGGTCGCCGGGGCCCTGCCGGGTGGTGGCCGCCTTGAGCTGGTCGGCCATGTCGGTGTCGTAGACGGGGCGGGTGGTGTCGCGGAAGACGCCGATCGGGGTGGCGGTGCCCGGGCCGAAGGCGGTGCCGTCGGTGAGCCGGGAGAGGGCGAAGGCGTTGGTGGGGGAGGGGGAGTGGGCGTCGTGCACCAGGACGCTCGCCTCGTTGCCGGCGGTGACGTCCACGATCTCCAGGTCGCCGGTGCGCGCGTCGCGGACCACGCCGCGCGCGCCGTCCGGGCCGAAGCGGACCGGCGCGCCGTGCTCCAGCCGGATCAGGGCGCTCTCGGCGGTGTCCTTGTCCTTGAGGACGTCGAAGGCGCCGTCGTTGAAGATGTTGCAGTTCTGGTAGATCTCCACCAGCGCGGTGCCCTCGTGGGCGGCGGCGGCGCGCAGCACCGACTGGAGGTGCTTGCGGTCGGAGTCGATGGTGCGGGCGACGAAGGAGGCTTCGGCGCCGATCGCCAGCGACAGCGGGTTGAAGGGCGCGTCGAGAGAGCCCATCGGCGTGGACTTGGTGATCTTCCCCGCCTCGGAGGTGGGGGAGTACTGGCCCTTGGTGAGGCCGTAGATCCGGTTGTTGAAGAGCAGGATCTTCAGGTTGACGTTGCGGCGCAGCGCGTGGATGAGGTGGTTGCCGCCGATGGACAGCGCGTCGCCGTCGCCGGTGACCACCCACACGCTCAGGTCGCGGCGAGAGGTGGCCAGCCCGGTGGCGATGGCCGGGGCGCGGCCGTGGATGGAGTGCATCCCGTAGGTGTTCATGTAGTACGGGAAGCGGGAGGAGCAGCCGATGCCGGAGACGAAGACGACGTTCTCCCGGGCCAGGCCGAGCTCCGGCATGAAGGACTGGACGGCGGCGAGGATGGCGTAGTCGCCGCAGCCGGGGCACCAGCGCACTTCCTGGTCGGACTTGAAGTCCTTGGTGCTCTGCGGGCCTGCTGCCTTGGGCACCAGCGACAGCGAGGCGGCGCCGGCGAGCGGGCCGATGCCGGTACCGGTGCCGCCGAGTACGGGGGTCTCAGACATCCGCGTTCTCCTTCGCGATGGCCTGCGCCAACTGCTCGGCCTTGAACGGCAGTCCGGTCACCTGGGTGTAGGAGCGGGCGTCCACCAGGTACTTGGCCCGGATCAGGTGGGCGAGCTGCCCGAGGTTCATCTCCGGCACCAGGACCTTGTCGTAGCGGGCCAGCACCGCGCCGAGGTTGGCCGGGAAGGGGTTGAGGTGGCGCAGGTGGGCCTGCGCGACCCGGCCGCCCTCGCGCCGCAGCCGGCGGACCGCGGCGGTGATCGGCCCGTACGTCGAGCCCCAGCCCAGCACCAGGGTGCGGGCGGTGCCGTCGGGGTCGTCGACCTCCAGCCGCGGCACCTCGATGCCGTCGATCTTCGCCTGGCGGGTGCGGACCATGAAGTCGTGGTTGGCCGGGTCGTAGGAGATGTTGCCGGTGCCGTCCTGCTTCTCGATGCCGCCGATCCGGTGCTCCAGCCCCGGGGTGCCGGGCACCGCCCAGGGCCGGGCGAGGGTCTTCGGGTCGCGCAGGTAGGGCCGGAAGCTCTGCGTGCCGTCGGGGGCGGTGTAGTTGGGGCCGGTCGCGAACTCCACCCGCAGGTCCGGCAGTTCGCCGACGTCGGGGATACGCCAGGGCTCGGAGCCGTTGGCCAGGTACCCGTCGGACAGCAGCATCACCGGGGTGCGGTAGGCCAGCGCGATCCGGGCGGCCTCCAGCGCGGCGTCGAAGCAGTCCGCGGGGGTGGCCGGGGCGACCACCGGCACCGGCGCCTCGCCGTTGCGCCCGTACATCGCCTGGAGCAGGTCGGCCTGCTCGGTCTTGGTCGGCAGCCCGGTGGACGGCCCGCCGCGCTGGATGTCCACCACCAGCAGCGGCAGCTCCAGCGAGACGGCCAGCCCGATGGTCTCGGACTTCAGCGCCACCCCCGGCCCGGAGGTGGTGGTGACCGCCAGCGACCCGCCGAACGCGGCGCCCAGCGCGGCGCCGATCGCGGCGATCTCGTCCTCGGCCTGGAAGGTCCGCACGCCGAAGTTCTTGTGCCGGCTCAGCTCGTGCAGGATGTCCGAGGCCGGGGTGATCGGGTAGGAGCCCAGGAACAGCGGCAGCCCGCTGCGCTCGGACGAGGCGACCAGGCCGTAGGCGAGCGCGAGGTTTCCGGAGATGTTGCGGTAGGTGCCGGCCGGGAAGGCGCTGGCGGCCGGCTGCACCTCGTACGAGACGGCGAAGTCCTCGGTGGTCTCGCCGAAGTTCCAGCCGGCCCGGAAGGCGGTGACGTTCGCCTCGGCGACGTCCGGCTTCTTCGCGAACTTCTGGCGCAGGAAGGACTCGGTGCCCTCGGTCGGGCGGTGGTACATCCACGACAGCAGGCCGAGCGCGAACATGTTCTTCGCCCGCTCCGCGTCCTTGCGGGCCAGCCCGCTGTCCTTGAGCGCCTCCAGCGTCAGCGTGGTCAGCGGCACCGGGTGCACCGCGTACGCCGCCAGCGAGCCGTCCTCCAGGGGGTTCGCGGCGTACCCGACCTTCGCCATCGCCCGCTTGGTGAACTCGTCGGTGTTGACGATGACCTCCGCGCCCCGCGGCAGGTCGGCGAGGTTCGCCTTCAGCGCGGCCGGGTTCATCGCCACCAGCACGTCCGGCGCGTCGCCCGGGGTGAGGATGTCGTGGTCGGCGAAGTGCAGCTGGAAGGACGAGACCCCGGGCAGGGTGCCCGCGGGGGCCCGGATCTCGGCGGGGAAGTTCGGCAGCGTCGACAGGTCGTTGCCGAAGGACGCGGTCTCGGAGGTGAACCGGTCGCCGGTGAGCTGCATCCCGTCACCGGAGTCACCGGCGAACCGGATGATCACCCGGTCCAGCCGGCGGGTCTCCTTGCCTGAGGGGGGCGGGCCGCCGGGGCCGCCGGGCTCGGGGAGTCCGGCGGCCTGGGCGAGGGCCCCGAGGGCACCGGCCTCCGCGGCCGGGGAGCCGAGCACGGTCCCCGAGCCCTCGTGCTCCTCGTTGATGGGGCTGCTGACCTGGCTGGTCACTGAACGGACCTCCTTCGCGGCGGCACTGCTCATCACCGGTCATCGTACGTCGGTAAGGCTTCCCTTCCCGGGACGTTCCGGCAACGGGAACCAAGCCCGGAAAACCCTCCGACAACGACCGCCGGCACCCTTGTGAGACAGCGTGTCAGCAACTCACGAGTTGAGATAGGTCAGTACCGCCAGCACCCGGCGGTGATCTCCCTCACTCGGCGCCAGCCCGAGCTTCAGGAAGATGTTGCTGACGTGCTTCTCCACCGCGCCGTCGCTCACCACCAGCTGCTTGGCCACCGCCGAGTTCGTCCGGCCCTCGGCCATCAGCCCCAGCACCTCGCGCTCGCGCGGGGTCAGCCCGGCCAGCACGTCCTGCTTGCGGCTGCGGCCCAGCAGCTGCGCGACCACCTCCGGGTCCAGCGCGGTGCCGCCCTGCGCCACCCGGACCACCGCGTCCACGAACTCGCGGACCTCGGCCACCCGGTCCTTGAGCAGATAGCCCACCCCGCGGCTGCTGCCGGCCAGCAGCTCCGTCGCGTACTGCTCCTCGACGTACTGCGACAGCACCAGCACGCCTACGCCCGGGTGCTCCTTGCGCAATTGCACCGCGGCGCGCACCCCTTCGTCGGTGTGCGTCGGGGGCATCCGCACATCGGCCACCACCACGTCCGGCGGAACGCCCTGCCCGGCCAGCTCGCGCACCGCCTTGATCAGGCCCTCGGCGTCGCCGACCCCCGCGACCACCTCGTGGCCGCGGTCCGTGAGCAGCCGGGTCAGCCCCTCCCTGAGCAGTACCGAATCCTCGGCGATCACGACCCGCACGCGTTCCTCCACCGTCTCCCACTCCCCCCGTCCGGACTGACTCCCCCAGCATCCCAGCATCGGCGGCCCGATGAGGAATACGGTTCGGGGTGGGCAAGGTTGCGCCCGTCGATCAGCGGCGGCCGCCCGTACAGGCGGCGCCCGGGGAGAGGAGAACGTGTGCGCGCGGTCGGTTTCGACGTCATAGGCGGTCCCGAGGTGCTCAAGGCCGTGGAGCTGCCCGCGCCCGTGCCCGGGCCCGGCCAGCTCCTGGTCAAGGTCGCCTACGCCGGCGTCAACCACGACGAGATGCGGCACCGGCGGGGGGACTACGGCGCCCCGCGGCACACGACCGTGCCCGGCTACGAGGTCTCCGGCGAGGTCGCCGCGGTCGGCCCGGGCGTCACCGGCCTCACCGTCGGCGAGCAGGTCGCCGCCTACCTCCCCGACGGCGGCGGCTACGCCGAGTTCGCGCTCGCGCCCGCGGACTTCGCCTTCCCGCTCGACGGGATCTCGCTGCGCGACGGCGGTGGCGCCGGCCTCACGCTCACCGCCGCCTACGGCATCCTCGCCGGCGCCGCCCGGCTCACCGCGGGCGATACCGTGCTGATCCACGCCGCCGCCGGCGGCATCGGCTCGGCCGCCGCCCAGATCGCCCGCGCGCTGGGCGCCGCCGCGGTCTACGGCACCGTCGGCTCCCCGGCCAAGGCCGAGTACGCCAAGCGGTTCGGCTACGACGCGATCCACCCGCGCGACGCGTTCGCCGAGGCGGTCCGCGAGGTCGACGTGGTGCTCGACCCGATCGGCGGGCCCACCCGGCTCGCGTCCCTGCCGCTGCTGGCCCCCTTCGGCCGCCTCGCGCTGTACGGCGAGGCCGCCCGCCACCCGGACCTGTCGCTGCCGCTGCTGCCGCTGTGGCAGCACAACCGCTCACTGACCGGCTACCACATCGCCGACCTCGCCCGCCGCGCGCCGACCGCCGTACGCTCGCACGCCCTGTCCGCGCTGTCGCTGCTGGCCTCGGGCGCGATCCGGCTGGACGTGACCGCGGAACTGCCGCTGGCGCGGGCGGCCGAGGCCCACGAGGCCATGGCGGCCGGCCGCAGCACCGGCAAGGTTCTCCTGCGGGTCGCCTGAGCGCACCGCGGCGAAGCCGCCCCGGAGCCGCCCGGTCCCGCCCGAGGCCCGGTCAGCCCACCCGGCCGGGGTGCGAGCTGGTCGGGGGCGTGTTCGTGCTGCCCGTCCGGCCGCGATGTCTGGTTCGGGACCGAGCGGCCGGCCGGCCGAGGCTCGGTTCGCGATCTGCTGGGGATGGTCCGGCGGGGCGCCGACCCGCGACTCGTTCGGGTCCACGCGCCGCCGGCTGCGGGGCCGGCCCGGTGCGCCCGGCCCGGCATGGAAGACGCCCCGGGCCCTCCCCGGGCCCTGCTCGCCCCTCCCCGGGGATCGCTCGGGCCCTGCTAGAGATCTGCCGGACCCCGCCGGGCGACCTGCTCGGTCCTCGCCAGGGGGCTTGCTCGGGATCGGCCGGGGGCCCTGCTCGGGATCGGCCCGGACTTGCTCGGGATCGGTCGAGCCCCGCCCGGGATCTGCCGGGCCCCGCCGGGGACCTGCTCGGGCTCCGACGGGGAATCCTCAGGACTGGGCGATGGCGTCCAGCAGGGACATCGCCTCGATGATCGTGCGCCGCTGCTCCTCGGTGCAGCGGGTCTGCAACTCCCGGGCCAGCCACTCCTGGCGCGAGCGGCGGTCGCCCAGGCGCCGCTGCACGCCCTGCTCGGTCAGTGCCAGCAGCTGGCGGCGGCCGTCGTCCGGGTCGGGGCGCCGGGAGACGAGCCCGGCCTCCTCCAGGCCCGCCACGGTCTTCGCCATCGACTGCGGGCGGACCCGTTCCACCGCGGCGAGTTCGCTGACCGAGGCGGCCTCGCCCCTGGCCAGCCGGACCAGCACCGACGACTGGGCCGGCGTCAGCCCGTCGCCGCTCACCTCCCGCAGCCGGCGCCGCAGCCGCCCGACGACGACCCGCACCTCCTCGGCCGCCCGCACCGCGGAGCCGCCGACCGCTCCGCCCGCCCCGTCGCCGCTGCCGTCCAAGGCCTTCGCGTCCATGGCCTTACGGTAGGGCCTCGCCGCGGCCCGTCCGCCGCCGCGGTCAGGACCGCCAGGGCAGTTCGGCCGTGATCCGGGTCGGGCCGCCTTGCGGCGAGTCCACCACCAGCACCCCGTCGACGGAGTCCAGCCGCTCGGCCAGCCCGGCCAGGCCCGAGCCGGCGTCCACCGCGGCGCCGCCGCGCCCGTCGTCGGACACGTGCAGCATCAGCCGGTCCTCGGTCTGCCAGACGTCCACGGCGGCGCGGGCGGCGCCGCTGTGCTTGCTGACGTTCTGGAGCAGCTCGGAGACCGTGAAGTAGGCGATGCCCTCGATCGCGGGCACCGGCCGGGCCGGCAGGTCCACGGTGACCGCGACCGGCACGGTGCAGCGCGCCGCGACCGCCGACAGGGCCGGGCCGAGCCCGCGGTCGGTGAGGATCGCGGGGTGGATGCCGCGGGCGAGGTCGCGCAGCTCCTGGAGCGCCACCTTCACCTCGCCGTGCGCGTCCTCGACCATCGCCGCGCCCACCGCCGGGTCCTGGAGCAGCTTCTCCTTGGCCATCCCCAGGTCCATGGCCAGCGCCACCAGCCGGGCCTGGGCGCCGTCGTGCAGGTCCCGCTCGATCCGGCGCAGGTCGGCGGCCGCGGTGTCCACCACGGCGCCGCGGTCCGACTCCAGCTCGCTGACCCGGTCGGCCAGCCGGGACGGGCCGAGCAGCCCGCTGACCAGCATCCGGTCCACGTGCGCCATACCCCGCACCGTCCACGGCAGCGCCAGCACCAGCGCCCCGCCGACGGCCACGCACAGCACCATGTCCGCGGGGGTGTGCAGCCACCAGCCGCCGCCGTGCCCGTCACCGTAGAGCTGGAGGCCGTCCTGGCCGAAGTAGACCGGGAACACCCAGCGCCACAGCGGGTAGGTCAGCAAGCCCCAGCCGTAGGTGAAGAAGCTGATCGACACCGAGAAGGTGAACACCCCCCACGGGAAGTGCAGCAGGCCGTAGATCGCGTGCCGCCAGTTCACGCCGCTGCCCAGCTGGCCGCCCAGCCACGGGAAGAAGCCGCGCCCGCGGGTGCGGACCGGGCCGGGCTCGGCGACGTCGAGCCACAGCAGCGAGCGGGCCCGCGCCCGCTCGGCGTACCCGATCGCGCGGCAGCCGCCCAGCGCCAGCACCAGCACCGGCAGCCCGACGAAGGTGATCAGCAGCCCGGCGCCCAGCGACAGCATCGTCACCGTCCACACGAAGCCGACGACGCCCATCGGCAGGTTCAGCAGCAGGTAGGCCAGCTCCCGCCAGGTACGCGCCTCCACGGGGGCGCGCAGCGCGGTGGGCAGCCGGTGCGCTCGCTCGGCGGGATGGATGCCGTACGCCATGGTCGGGACCGTCCTTTCGGTACTGCTGGTCATACCGACCACCCTGCTCCGGTCCGGCCCGGCCGCCCATGGTGCGGATCGGCGTCTTCGGGGTGGGGATTTCCCTACCCCGGCCGCGGCCCCATCCCCAGACCTGGCCCCGCCCCCGGGCCTAGCTCCGGCCCCGGGCCTGGCCGCGGGGTGCCGCGGGGCGGCGGAAGTCCCGGTCCCGCCACGGCAGTTCCGCGGTCACCACGGTCGGCCCGCCCACCGGCGAGGCCACCACGAACAGCCCGTCCACGGAGTCCAGCCGCTCGGTGAGCCCGGCCAGCCCCGACCCGCCGGAGACGTCCGCGCCGCCCTGCCCGTCGTCGCGCACCTGGATCATCAGCCGGTCGTCGGCGCGCCAGACCTCCACCCAGGCGCCGCGGGCCCGGCTGTGCTTGCTGACGTTCTGGAGCAGCTCGGAGACGGTGAAGTAGGCGATGCCCTCGATCGCCTCGGCAGGCCGGGCCGGCAGGTCCACGGTGACCGCGACCGGCACGGTGCAGCGGGTCGCGACCGACGACAGCGCGGCGTCCAGGCCGCGGTCGGTGAGGATCGCCGGGTGGATGCCGCGGGCGAGGTCGCGCAGCTCCTGGAGCGCCACCTTCACCTCGCCGTGCGCCTCGCCGACCATCTTCGCCGCCGCCTCGGGGTCCTCCAGCAGCTTCTCCTTGGCCAGGCCGAGGTCCATGGCCAGGGCCACCAGCCGGGCCTGGGCGCCGTCGTGCAGGTCCCGCTCGATCCGGCGCAGGTCGGCGGCCGCGGTGTCGACGACCACCCCGCGGTCGGACTCCAGCTCCGCGATCCGCCGCTCCAGCTCGTCGGAGGGCTGGAGCAGCCCGCGGGCCAGCGCCCGGTCCACCGTCGACATGCCGCGGGCCAGGAACGGCAGCAGCGGCCACAGCACGAACAGCGAGACCAGCGTCACCGTGAACGTGAGGATGCCCCACGGCAGCCGGATCGCCAGGTACAGCGCGTGCCGCCAGGCCACCGGGTCCTTCAGCGACGCCCACAGCCAGGGCAGGAAGCCGCCCATCGTCCGGGTGCGCAGCGGCCGCGGCTCCTCGATCCGCACCCCGAGCAGCGAGCGCGCCCGGGCCCGCTCCAGCCGCCCCAGCACCCGGCAGCCGCCCAGGCCGAAGGCGAGCAGCGGCAACCCGACCACCGTCACGGACAGCCCGGCGCCCAGCGACAGCGTCACCACCACGTAGACGAAGCCGAGCAGCGCCATCGGGAAGTTCAGCAGCAGGTTCGCGATCTCCCGCCACGTCACGGGGTCGAAGGCGAAGCGGGGCGGGGGCAGCGGCTGCGGCGCCGATGGCGCCGACGACGCGGGGGAGGTGTCCATGGGTCCAGCCTGCCGTCCCGCCGGGGGCCCGCGCCATGGGGTGCGCGCTCCGGTGGCCGGTGGGGTTATCCCCCCGGCCCCACCGCCCGCGGGCCGCCATCGGTGGACGGCTTCCTCCGCCGCTGAGGCCAGGGCCTAGACTCCCTCCGTATAAATCGTCTAAAGATCCATCCGGATCGCTGGACATCGCTGGTCAACGAGTGAACGAGGGGCGGACGGACGTGGCCTACTTCCACGGCTACTCGGTCGTCGGTCTGGTCGCGGTCGTCGGCGTGCTGTTCGTGACGGTCTCGTTCACGGCCGGGCGGCTGCTGCGACCGGACGTGCCGACCCGCGAGAAACTGCTCAGCTACGAGTGCGGCGTCGACCCGGTCGGCGAGGACTGGGCGCACACCCAGATCCGCTACTACGTGTACGCGTTCCTCTACGTGATCTTCGCGGTGGACGCGATCTTCCTCTTCCCGTGGGCGACGGTCTTCGCCGCCCACGGCTTCGGCGGTACCACGCTCGTCGAGATGTTCGTCTTCCTCGGCTTCCTCGCGGTCGGGCTGCTCTACGCGTGGAAGAAGGGCGTGCTGGAATGGACGTGACCCTGCCCGACCCGGCGCAGCCGCAGCCGGAACCGGCCGGGACGCTGCTGCCCGAGCCGCGCCGGCTCGGCCCGCTCGCCCGGCTGGCGCCCGAGCCGATGAAGGTCGTGCTCAACTGGGGCCGCCGCTACAGCCTGTGGGTCTTCAACTTCGGCCTGGCCTGCTGCGCGATCGAGTTCATCGCCGCGTCGATGGCCCGGCACGACTTCATCCGGCTCGGGGTGATCCCGTTCGCGCCCGGCCCGCGCCAGGCCGACCTGATGGTGGTCTCCGGCACGGTCACCGACAAGATGGCGCCGGCGGTGAAGCGGCTCTACGAGCAGATGCCCGAACCGAAGTACGTCATCTCCTTCGGCGCCTGCTCCAACTGCGGCGGCCCGTACTGGGACTCGTACTCCGTGACGAAGGGCGTCGACCAGATCATCCCGGTCGACGTCTACGTGCCCGGCTGCCCGCCGCGCCCCGAGGCGCTGCTCCAGGGCATCCTCAAGCTCCAGGAGAAGATCGCCCGCGAGTCGCTCGGCGAGCGGTACGGGCGCCGCGCCGGCCGCGGGCAGCCCTCGACCGCCGCGCTGACCAGCTCACTGGTGGCCCCGCCGCCGGCGGAGGCGGAGGAGCGGTGAGCCACTTCGAGCAGCTTCCCCAGGCCGCGGCCGAGGTCTTCGGCGAGGGCGCGACCGCCGAGGAGTCGTACGACCTGCTGACCGTCGACGTCCCGCCCGCCGGATGGGTGACGGCGCTGACCGCGGCCCGGGACGTGCTCGGCTGCACCTTCTTCGACTGGCTCAGCGCGGTGGACGAGCCGGGCACCGGCTTCCGGGTCTGCGCCCACCTCGTCCGGCTGGAAGGCGGTCTCGGGCGGCTGCTGGTGCGCACCACGGTGCCCCATGACGCGGCCGAGCTGGCGAGCGCCACCGGCGTCTACGCGGGCGCGGGCTGGCACGAGCGTGAGACGCACGAGATGTTCGGCGTCGCCTTCACCGGGCACCCCGGGATGGCGCCGCTGCTGCTGCCCGACGAGTTCGAGGGGCACCCGCTGCGCAAGGACTTCGTGCTGGCCGCGCGGGTGGCCAAGGCGTGGCCGGGCGCGAAGGAGCCGGGCGAGTCGCACGACGGCGGCCCGAAGCGGCGCCAGATGCTGCCGCCCGGGGTGCCGGACCCGAACGACTGGGGCCCGTTGAAGGGCCAGTTGCCGCCCGCGCCGGCGCGTCCGGCGCGCCGCGCGGGAGCGGGCGGCGCCGCGGGGGAGCGGCCGGCCCGCCGGACGCGGACGGCGGGGGAGGGTTCGGCGAGCCAGTCCGGCGCGGCGGGCGGCGCGGCTGGCGGCACGGGGGGCGGCGGTACGGAGCGCCCGGCCCGCCCGGCCCGGACGCCGCGCCCGGCCGGCCCGGACGCGCCCTGGCAGCAGCCGCCCGCGGAGCCCTCGAAACCGGTGGAGCAGCCGCCGGCGGAACCGGGGTCGGCCGAGCCGTCGAAACCCGCCGAGCCCCCGCGGTCCGAGCCGCCTCAGGCCGACCGGCCGCAGGAGGAGCCGAAACCCGCGCCGCCCGCACGTGACGAACCGCCCACCGGCGAAGGAGAAGGAGGCCGTACCCCGTGAACGACACGCTCCATGTCGTCCTGCGGCTGGTCGCCGTCCTCGTCGCGTTCCTGGTCCTGCCGCTGGCGGTCGGGCAGACCGAGCACAAGGTGATGGCCCACATGCAGGGCCGGCTCGGCCCGATGTACGCCGGCGGCTTCCACGGCTGGGCCCAACTCGTCGCCGACGGCGTGAAGTTCGCGCAGAAGGAGGACGTGGTCCCGGCCGACGCGGACCGCCGGATCTTCCAGCTCGCGCCCGCCGTCGCCCTGCTGCCCTACCTCCTGGTGCTGGTCGTGATCCCCGTCGGGCCGCACGGCTTCGTCGGGGAGGCGGTCGACGCCGGGCTGTTCTTCGTGCTGGCGGTGATGGGCGTCGGCGTCCTCGGCTCGCTGATGGCCGGGTGGGCGTCGGCGAACAAGTTCTCGCTGCTCGGCGGCCTGCGCACGGCCGCCCAGCTGATGGCGTACGAACTGCCGATGCTGCTGGCCGCGGCGTCCGTGGCGATGGCCGCGGGCACCCTGTCGCTGCCGGGGATCGTCGAGTCGTACCACTGGTGGTGGACGCTGTGGCAGCTCATGGGCGGCCTGGTGTTCTTCACCGCCGGGCTCGCCGAGCTGCAACGGCCGCCGTTCGACATGCCGGTGGCCGACTCCGAGATCATCTTCGGCGCGTACACCGAGTACACCGGGCTGCGCTTCGCGCTGTTCCTGCTCGCGGAGTACGCCGGGATCGTGGTGCTGTGCGCGCTGACCGCGGTGCTGTTCCTCGGCGGCTGGCACGGGCCCTGGTCCGGCAGCGTCGGCTGGCTGTGGACGCTGCTGAAGACCGGCGTGCTCGCCTTCGTGGTGATCTGGTTGCGGGTGAGCTACCCGCGGCTGCGCGAGGACCAGTTGATGAAGTTCGCCTGGACCGTGCTGATCCCGATTTCCCTCGTCCAGATCGCCCTGACCGGCGTCGTCAAGGTGGTGACCTCGTAAGCCATGCCGATTCCCGGCTCCGGCCTGGCCAAGGGCCTGGCCGTCACCCTGCGCACGATGACGAAGAAGACCGTCACCGCCCGCTACCCCGACGCGCAACCCGAACTCGCCCCGCGCAGCCGCGGTGTGATCGCGCTGTTCGAGGAGAACTGCACGGTGTGCATGCTGTGCGCCCGTGAGTGCCCCGACTGGTGCATCTACATCGACTCGCACAAGGAGACCGCGCCGCCCGCCGCCCCCGGTGGCCGCGAGCGCAGCCGCAACGTGCTGGACCGCTTCGCGATCGACTTCTCGCTGTGCATGTACTGCGGCATCTGCATCGAGGTGTGCCCCTTCGACGCGCTCTTCTGGTCGCCGGAGTTCGAGTACGCCGAGACCGACATCCTCGACCTGACCCACGAGCGCGACAAGTTGCGCGAGTGGATGTGGACGGTGCCGCCTCCGCCGCCGCTCGACCCTGCGGCCGAGGAGCCGAAGGAGGTCGCGGCCGCGCACAAGGCGGCGGAGAAGGCGGCGCAGGCGGCAGCTCAGGCAGCTCAGGCAGCACAGGCAGCCCAAGCCGCTCAGCAGGCCGAGCAGTCGGGGCAGGCCGACGGTGCTTCGGAGGACGACCGGCCCGAGGAGGGCGAGGCGTGATGCACGGCAGTGTCGCCAGCCACCACGGCTTCCTCTCGCCGACCGGCGTCGAGATCACCTTCCTGCTCGTCGGCCTCGCCACCCTCGGCGCGGCCGTCGTCACCGTCACCACCCGCCAGCTCGTGCACGCGGCGCTGTGGCTGGTGGTCGCGCTCGGCGGGATCGCGGTGGAGTACCTGCTGCTGACCGCCGAGTTCATCGCCTGGGTGCAGGTGCTGATCTACGTCGGCTCGGTGGTGGTCCTGCTGCTGTTCGGCCTGATGCTCACCAGGGCGCCGATCGGCCACTCGCCCGACGCGGACTCCGAGAACCGCTGGGTGGCCCTGGCGGTGGCGGTGGCGGCCGCGGCCACGCTGGTGTGGGTGGTGCTGGACGCCTTCCGCAGCACCTGGATCGACGTGCACCGCACCGCCGGGGTCAGCGCCACCAAGGTCACCGGCAGCAGCCTCTTCCGGTTCTGGGTGCTGCCCTTCGAGGCACTGTCGGTGCTGCTGCTGGCCGCGCTGGTCGGCGCGATCGTGCTGTCCCGGCGCAGGGCGGGCACCGGAGCCGCCGCCCTGCCCGCCGCCGGGTCCGGCGGCCTTTCCGCCCCGAACGGCAAGGACCGCTGATGCACCTCGTCTACCCCGCCGTGCTGGCCGCCCTGCTCTTCTGCGTCGGCCTGTACGGGGTGCTCGCCCGGCGCAACGCGATCCTCGTCCTGATGTCCGTCGAGCTGATGCTCAACGCCGTCAACCTCAACCTGGTCGCCTTCGACACCTGGCTCGGCGACCGCCTGCACTCCGGGCAGGCCCTCACCCTGTTCACCATCACCGTCGCCGCCGCGGAGATCGGGCTCGGGCTGGCGATCGTGCTGCTGGTCTACCGCAACCGCGGCACCTCCGACATCGACCGCCTCGCCGACCTGGCCGACCCCGGACGGCCGCTCGGCGCGCCCGCGCCCCCGGACGCCGCCGACTCGGACGCCGGTCCGGGCGCGGCCGCCGGCCCCGACGAGAAGGCAGAGGCCACCGCGTGACCCTGACCGCCCTTGCCGCGCTCGTCCCCGCACTGCCCTTCCTGGGCGCGGCCGCCGGACTCCTGCTCGGCCGGCGCGCACCCGGCTTCGTCCGGCCGCTGGCGGTGCTGCCCACCGCCGCGGCCTTCGTGCTCGCCGCCGTCGTCGCCGCCCGCCAGGGCACCGGGCAGGCCACCGACGCCGCCCACCGGCTGACCGCGACCGGCTCGGTGCCGATCGACCTCGCGCTGCACCTGGACGGCTTCTCCGTCCTGATCGCGCTGCTCGTCGGCCTGGTCGCCACCTGCGTGCAGGTCTACTCCGTCTCCTACCTGCGGGACGACCCGCGCTACCCGTCCTACGCGGCGCTGGTCTCGCTGTTCACCGCCGCGATGCTGCTCGTCGTCTACTCCGGCGACCTGATGGTGCTGCTGGTCGGCTGGGAGGTCATGGGCATCTGCTCCTACTTCCTGGTCGGCCACTACTGGGAGACCGAGGCGGCCCGCTCCGCGTCGATCAAGGCGTTCCTGGTCACCAAGCTCGGCGACGTCCCGTTCCTGATCGGCGTGTTCGCGCTGGCCGCGGACGCCGGCACCTTCCGGATCAGCGGCATCCTGGCCGCCGCCGCCGACGGGCGCCTGCACCACCCCACGGTGACCGCGCTGCTGCTGCTCGCCGGGGTCGCCGGCAAGTCCGCGCAGTTCCCGCTGCACACCTGGCTGCCCGACGCGATGGCCGGCCCCACCCCGATCTCCGCGCTGATCCACGCCGCGACCATGGTGGCCGCGGGCATCTACCTGGTCGCCAGGCTGCTGCCGGTGTTCACCGCGTCCGCCGCCGCGCTCGCGGTGCTGGCCGCGATGGCCGCGATCACCATGGTCGGCTCCGGCCTGGCCGCGCTCGCCCAGGACGACATCAAACGGGTGCTCGCCTACTCCACCATCGGCCAACTCGGCTACATGGCCGGCGCGCTGGCCGTCGGCGACCGCGACGCCGCCGTCTTCCACCTCCTGTCGCACGCCGCGTTCAAGGCGCTGCTCTTCCTGGGCGCGGGCGTGGTGATCCACGCGGCCGGCACCAACTCGCTGACCGCGATGTCCCGCATGGGCGGGCTGCGCAAGCGGGTGCCCGACGCGATGTGGACCATGGGCCTGGGCCTGGCCGCGCTGGCCGCGCTCCCGCCGCTGTCCGGCTTCTTCTCCAAGGAGTCGGTGCTGCGCGCCGCGGAGCACGCCGCCGGCGGCGACACCGCGCACGTGCCCTCGGCGGTCGGCTGGACGGTGCTGGTGGCCGGGCTGGCCACCGCCGTGCTCACCGGCGCCTACGCCACCCGGCTGTTCCTGCTCGCCTTCCTCGGCACCGGTCCGGCCGCCCCCGACCACGGCCGGCAGCCGCTGCCGATGACCGCGGTGCTGTGGGTGCTGGCCATCCCCACCGTCGCCTTCGGCGGGCTCGCCTACCGCGAACTGCCCGACTGGTTCGGCGGCAGCCCGCTCGGCCCGACCCTGGTCACCGCCCTGCTGGGCACCGGGCTCGCGCTGGTCGGCGTACTGCTCGCCTACGGCGCCTGGCGCGCGGTGGCCGCCAGCCGCCGGGCCGTGCCGATCGGCGCGCTCGCCGCCGAACCGCCGGACACCGCGGGCGCGCTCACCGACCACCTCGACGCGGACTCCGAACCCGCCCTGATCGAGGCCGAGGCCGAAGAGCACCACAAGGAGGTCTACGGCGACGTCGCCGCCGCCCGCGACCCCGGCGACCCGGGCCGGCTGCTGCTCGGCCCGCTGCACACCGCCGCCGCGCACGGCTTCCACCTCGACGCCCTGTACACCGCGCTGTTCGTCCGGCCGGTGCTGGCCGCCGCGTCCCTGGTCCGCTTCCTGGACCGGGACGTGGTGGAGACCTGGGTACGCGGCGCCGCGGGCACCCCGAACCTGCTCGGCGCGGCCGTCCGCAAGGCCCAGACCGGAAACGTCCAGACCTACCTCAGCGCGCTGCTGGCCGGTGCGGTCGTCCTCGCCGTCCTCGTCGCCGTCGGAGGCTGAGCCCGAAGTGAACGACACCGCCCTTCAGTACATCCTCGCGGCGATCCTGGTGCTGCCGCTGCTCGGCGCGCTCGGCGCCCTGCTGCCGGCGCCGCCCGGTCTGCGCGGCCGCGGCCCCGACCAGGCGGTGCTGCGGCACGGCGTGACCGTCACCGGCGCGGTGCTGGTCCTCGCGGTGGTGCTCGCCGCCGGCTTCGACCACTCCCACCCGGCCAGGATGCAGGCCACCACCGACCTGGACTGGATTCCCGCGCTGCGCATCCACCTCCACCTCGGGGTGGACGGCATCTCGCTGCCGCTGCTGGTGCTGACCGCGCTGCTGACCTTCCTGTGCGCGCTGTACTCGTACTTCAAGATGCCGGACGGGCCCCGGCCGCGCGCCTTCGTCGCCCTGCTGCTGCTGCTCGAGGGCGGCACGCTGGCCAGCTTCGCGGTGCTCGACCTGATCCTGTTCTTCCTCGCCTTCGAGACCGTGCTGGTCCCGATGTACTTCCTCATCGCGCGCTGGGGCGGCGCGAACCGGGAACGCTCGGCGCTGCGCTTCATCGTGTACACCCTCCTCGGCTCCGTGGTCATGCTGCTCGGCCTGCTCCTCGTCGGCGTGAAAGCGGGCACCTTCGACATGGTGGCACTCGCCACTGACAACGGGTCACACCTCAGTCACACCACGCAACTGGTCGCGGTCCTCGCGATCGGCCTCGGCCTGGCCGTGAAGGCCCCGATGTGGCCGCTGCACAGCTGGCTGCCGGACGCGCACACCGCCGCACCCACCGCCGGATCGGTCCTGCTCGCCGGGGTGCTGCTGAAGATGGGCACCTACGGCCTGGTCCGGGTGGTGCTGCCGATCGCGCCCGGCGGGATGCACACCTTCGCCCCGTACCTGGCCGCCTTCGCGGTCGTCGGCATCGTCTACGGCTCGCTCGCCTGCCTCGCGCTGGCCCGGCAGGGCAACGGCGGCGACCTCAAACGGCTCATCGCCTACTCCTCGGTCGGCCACATGGGCTTCGTGCTCCTCGGCATCGCCTCCATGACCCGCACCGGCGTCAACGGCGCCCTGTTCGCCAACGTCGCCCACGGCCTCATCACCGGCCTGCTCTTCTTCCTCGTCGGCGCCCTGAAGGACCGCTACGGCACCAGCGACCTCGACCGGCTCGCGGGCAGCGGCGGCGCCGCCCTCTACGGCCGCGCGCCGCGCCTGGGCGGGCTGCTGGCCTTCGGCGCCGTCGCCTCGCTCGGCCTGCCGGGCCTGGCCGGGTTCTGGGGCGAGATGCTCGCGATGTTCGGCTCCTTCACCCCCGGCGCCGGCCTCAGCCGCCCCGCCTACGTCACCTTCACCGCGATCGCCGCCTTCGGCACCCTGCTCACGGCCGCCTACCTGCTCGTCGTGGTCCGCCGGATCTGCATGGGCGACCGCGACACCGCCCGGGCCGAGCCGGCCCTCGCCGACGTGCAGGGCTACGAGTTCGCCGCCTGGACGCCGCTCGCCGCCCTCACCGTGCTGGCCGGACTGTGGCCCGCGCTGCTGCTCGGCCTCACCGAACCGGCCGTACGCTCCCTGCTCGGAGGAAGCTGATGACCTCCCTCGGCGCGCTGACCGCGTCCGTCGACTGGACCGCGATCGCCCCGGCCGCGATCCCCGCCGCCCTGGCCGTCCTCCTGCTGGTCGCCGACCTCTTCCTGCCGCCGCGGCACAAGCGGCTGCTGGCCTGGGCGACCGTGGCCGGGCTCGCCCTGGCGCTGCTCTCCCTGATCCCGCTGCGGGCCGGGCACCACGCCACGTTCTGCGGCACCGACCCCGCCGCCGGCTGCTCGTACACCGCAGACCGCTTCGCGCTCGTGGTGCAGGTGCTCGTACTCGGCGGGGCGCTGCTCACCGCGCTGCTGTCCGCGCCCGCCGTCGAGGAGGAGCTGCCGGCCGGGGAGTTCTGGTTCCTGCTGCTGGCCTCCGCGGCCGGCGCCACCCTGCTGCCCGCCTCCCGGGACCTGGCCACCCTCGTCGTGGCGCTGGAGGTCACCACGCTGCCGTCGTTCGCCCTGGTCGGGCTGCGCCGCGGCGACCGGCTGAGCAGCGAGGCCGCGCTGAAGTTCTTCCTCACCTCGGTGACCGCCACCGCCGTGTCGCTGCTCGGCGTCAGCTTCCTGTACGCCACCACCGGCACCCTCTACCTCGACCGGATCGGCCGCACCCTCGGCCACGAACCCGCCCAGCTGCACACCCTCGGCAAGGCCGGCGCCGCCCTGACGCTGGTCGGCTTCGCCTTCAAGCTGGCGGTGGCGCCCTTCCACTTCTGGGTGCCCGACACCTACGCCGGCGCACCGCTGCCGGTCGCCGCCTACCTGTCGGTGGTCGGCAAGGCGGCCGGCTTCTCCGGCCTGATCCTGATCACCACGCTCGCCCTGCACCCGTACGCCGACACCTGGGGCCCGGCGATGGGCGTGCTGGCCGCGCTGACCATGACCGTCGGCAATGTCGGCGCCCTGCGGCAGCGGCCCGACGCCGAGCGCGGCGCCGTCCGCCTGCTCGCCTGGTCCTCGATCGGGCAGGCCGGCTACCTGCTGGTGCCGCTGGCCGCCGAGTCCTCGGGCCACCCCGCCGGCTACCACGTCGGCACCACCGTGGCGTACGCCCTGATGTACGCGGTGGTGAACCTCGGCGCGTTCGCCGTCGCGGCCCTGGTCGGCCGCAGCGCGCCGCACGGGCGGCTGACGGACTACCGCGGCCTGTACGCCGCCCGGCCCGCGGCCGCCCTCGCGCTCGCCTTCTTCCTGCTCTGCCTGGCCGGACTGCCGCCCGGCCTGATCGGCCTGTTCGCGAAGGTGGCGGTCTTCTCCACGGCGGTCGACGCCCAGCACGGCTGGCTCGCGGTGATCATGGCCGTCAACGTGGCGATCGCGCTCGTGTACTACCTGCGGTGGACGGCGCTGCTCTTCGCCGCAGCAGGCGGGACGAAGGCCGCGGCGGCCGCTCCCGAGCTCTCCTCGGACGGCGGGGGCACGCCGGCGGCCGGTGCGGTCGCCGCGCGGACCCCCTTCGCGCTGGGCGCGGCCATCGCGCTCGCCGCCGCGGCGGGCGTGGTGCTGTCCGGCGCGCCGCAGATCGTGCTGCGCTACGCGGCCGGAGTGCTGCTGTGAGTACCCGCCGCCGACCCGGCCCCGCGGCGGCGAACTGGTCCGCCACGGCCGCGCCGCAGGTGGGGCGGCACGAGGCGCGGACCCGGCCGGTTCCGGCCTCGTTCGCACGGTAGCGCTGCGTACGCACACGGGAACCAACGGCGCCCGACTCGCGTTGACCAGTGCAGGAGGTTTTCCTGAGGGGGAGGTCCCCGCCGCACACCTTGGAGGGCGCACGTGCACCGCCGGCACAACGGGTTGAAGACCGCCGTACTCCTCGGCGGCCTGTCCGCACTCATCCTGGTCATCGGCAGCTTCTTCGGCCGGACCGGGCTCATCGTGGCGCTCGTCATCGCCCTGGGCACGAACGCGTACGCGTACTGGAACAGCGACAAGATGGCGCTGCGGGCCATGCGGGCCCGCCCGGTCAGCGAGTTCGAGGCGCCCGAGATCTACCGGATCGTCCGCGAGCTGTCCACGGCGGCCCGGCAGCCCATGCCGCGGCTGTACATATCGCCCACCGAGGCGCCGAACGCCTTCGCCACCGGCCGCAACCCGCGCAACGCGGCGGTCTGCTGCACCGAGGGCATCCTCCAGATCCTCGACGAGCGGGAGCTGCGCGGCGTGCTCGGCCACGAGCTGAGCCACGTCTACAACCGGGACATCCTGATCTCCTCGGTGGCCGGCGCGCTCGCCTCGGTCATCGTCTTCCTGGCGAACTTCGCCTGGCTGATCCCGGTCGGCCGCTCCGACGACGACGACGGCCCCGGCATCCTCGGCATGCTCCTGCTGATGATCCTCGGCCCGGTGGCCGCCTCCCTGATCCAGCTGGCCGTCTCCCGCTCCCGGGAGTACGAAGCGGACGCCTCCGGCGCCCGCCTCACCGGCGACCCGCTCGCCCTCGCCTCGGCGCTGCGCAAACTCGACACGGGCACGAGGCAGCGTCCGCTCGCGGCCGAGCCTAGGCTGGAGACGACGAGTCACCTGATGATCGCCAACCCGTTCCGGCCGGGTGACGCCTCCAAGCTGTTCTCGACGCACCCGCCGATGGCCGAGCGCATCGCGCGCCTGGAAGAGATGGCAGGTCGCAACCGATGAAAACGATCCTCAACATAATCTGGCTCATCCTGTGCGGGCTGTGGATGTGCCTGGGCTACTTCCTGGCCGGGCTGCTGCTGTGCATCACCATCATCGGTATCCCGTTCGGTATCGCGGCCTTCCGCATCGGCGTCTACGCCCTGTGGCCCTTCGGCTACACCACCGTCGAACGCCGTGACGCCGGCGCCGGCTCCCTCGTCGGCAACGTCCTGTGGCTGATCCTCGCCGGCTGGTGGCTGGCACTCGGCCACATCGTCACCGGGATCGCGCTGTGCGTCACCATCATCGGCATCCCCTTCGGCATCGCGAACTTCAAGCTGATTCCGCTGTCGCTGATGCCGCTGGGCCGGGAGATCGTGCCGACGGACCAGCCGTTCGCCACCCGCTGAGCGGTTCCGGGCCCCGACGGAGAAGGCGCGCGTCACCTGACGCGCGCCTCGCGCTTTTCCGGCCCCTCCCCGCCCCCGCCGGCCGCCCGTACGCTCTACTCCGGCCGTTACCGACCGCACCGAGGAGATCGCGATGACCCTGCAAGTCGGCGACAAGGCACCGGACTTCACCCTCCCCGACCAGACCGGGGCACCGGTGGCGCTCAGCGAGCGGCTGGCGCGCAACACCGTCGTCCTGTACTTCTACCCCAAGGACAACACCCGCGGCTGCACCGCCGAGGCGTGCAGCTTCCGCGACGGCTACGAGAGCTTCACCGACGCCGGCGCCGAGGTGATCGGCGTCAGCTCCGACAGCGTCGCCTCGCACGACAAGTTCGCCGGGCGCCACGAACTCCCCTTCACCCTGCTCTCCGACACAGACCGCGCCGTCCGCAAGCAGTACGGCGCCACCACCCTCGGCGTCGTCCCCGCCCGGATCACCTTCGTCATCGACCAGGCCGGCACCATCCGCCACGCCTTCTCCTCGATGAGCAACGTCGGCGCCCACGTGGACGACGCGCTGGCGGTGGTCAAGCAACTCAAGGGCGACGACGCGGCCCCCGCCGACCCGCCCGCGAGCGAACAGTAACCCGAGTCCGGCAACCCCCGTCCCCGCCTCCTGCCCCCGTCCCCGCTACAACGCCCGAGGCCGGCGGGCCGCCCCCCAGGGCGCCTGCCGGCCTCGTACCGCGCGCTGCTCGTTCCCCCGTCCGCGGGCCCGCGGAGCTCAGCGGTAGTTGACGAACTGGAGCGCGAAGTCCAGGTCCTTGCCCTTGAGCAGGGCCTGCACGGACTGGAGGTCGTCACGGCTCTTGGAGCTGACCCGCAGCTCGTCCCCCTGGACCTGCGCCTTGACGCCCTTCGGGCCCTCGTCACGGATGATCTTCGCGACCTTCTTGGCGTTCTCCTGGGAGATGCCCTCCTCGATCGACGCGAAGATCTTGTACTCCTTGCCGGACAGCTGCGGCTCGCCCGCGTCCAGCGCCTTCAGCGAGATCCCCCGCTTGACCAGCTTGCTCTCGAAGACGTCCAGGATCGCCTTCACGCGCTCCTCGGAGTTCGCCTCCAGCAGGATCTTCTCCCCGGACCACGAGATCGACGCGCCGACATTCTTGAAGTCGTAGCGCTGCGAGATCTCCTTGGCGGCCTGGTTGAGGGCGTTGTCGACCTCCTGCCGCTCGACCTTCGAGACGATGTCGAAACTGGAGTCGGCCATCTTCAGTGGGCTCCTTGACTGTGTTCATCGGTACGTCGGTTCCATCACATCGGCGGCGGCCCGACCGGGCACCGCCACCGGCCCAGCCTAGCCATCCCCGCCGCCGATGCCCTGATCAATCCGGTGGCGAACCACCCCTCTGCATCAGGTATCGTTTACCCCGTCGCCACGACCCCCGGCCCACCAGGCCGGCCCGCGGCGCCATCCCATGGCGGTATGCCCGAGTGGCCAATGGGAGCGGACTGTAAATCCGTCGGCTTAGCCTACCGTGGTTCGAATCCACGTGCCGCCACACCCCGAAGAGGGCCCCCGACCTGCACCTGTGCGGGTCGGGGGCCCTCTTTGCGTGTGCGGGGCGGGTCGGTCGGTTATGCGGGCTCGCTGGGGTTGTCCACAGGGGTGTGGATAACGGGGGCGAGGGCGGGGGCGCGGATGAGGGTTTTGCCGGTGGTGCGGCCGTGGAGCATCGCGAGGAAGGCGGTCACGATGTGGTCGAAGCCGGTGACGACGGTCTCGTCGGGGGTGAGGCGGCCGGACCGGAGGTGGGGGACCGCGAAGTCGTACAGCTCCTGCTGGAGTTCGAGGTGGTGGGTGACGAGGAAGCCCTCCATCCGCAGGCTCTTCTCCACCAGGTCGGCGTGGTTGAAGCGGGGCGGCGGCGCGTCGGGGGCGTTGTACTGGCTGATCGTGCCGACCCGCGCGATCCGGCCGAACGGGCGCAGCGCGCCGATCGCGGCGGCGAGCTGCGGGCCGCCGACGTTGTCGACGAAGACGTCGAAGCCGTCGGGGGCCGCGCCGGCGAGCAGTTCGGAGGCGGGGCCGTCGTGGTAGTCGAAGGCCGCGTCGTAGCCGACCTCCCGCGTGAGGTACGCGGCCTTGTCCGCCGAGCCCGTGCTGCCCACGAGGCGTCCGGCGCCCAGCAGCCGGGCGAACCGTCCGGCGGCCGTGCCGACGCCGCCCGCGGCGGCGGAGACGAACAGGTCGTCGCCGGGCCGGAGCCGGGCGATCCGGGTCAGGGCCACGTAGGCGGTCAGACCGGTGCCGCCGAGGATGCCCAGGTAGGCGCTCAGCGGCACCCCGTCGTAGCGGGGCAGGCGCCGGACCTGCCCCGGCGCGACAACCGCGTGCGTACGCCAGCCCTGCCGGTGGAACACGACCTCGCCCTCGGCCAGTTGCGGCGTGCGCGAGGCGACGACCCGTCCGAGGGCGCGGCCTTCCAGGGGCGCGCCGAGCGCGAAACCGCCGGGCCCGCCGTCCATCATCTCGCGGTGGTACGGGTCGACGGACCAGTAGAGGTTCTCCACCAGCGCGGTGCCGGCGGCGGGGGAGGGGAGCGCGGACTCGACGAAGGCGAAGTGCTCGGGGCCGGGGAAGCCGTGCGGGCGGGCGGTCTGGTGCACGGTGAGCGCGGTGTCGTCCATGGCCGGACCGTACGGCGGGAATGGGGCCGGCCGGCAGCGGGTTGGGCTCATGTGACGGGCGGTTCCATGAGCACTATTCATACGTCGAGGTGAGCGCCGGTGGCCCGGACGGCCGACTCCGATCTCGCGCCGCACGAACTGCGCGTGCTGGTCGCGGTCGCGGACGGCGCGGGCTTCTCGGCCGCGGCCGCGGCGCTCGGGCTGACCCAGTCCGCGGTGTCCCACTCGGTGCGCGGCAGCGAACGCAAGGTCGGCGCGGTGCTGTTCGTACGGGGCCGGACCGGCGCCCGCCCGACCGCGGCCGGTGAGCGGGCCGTCGCGCACGCCCGCCGCATCCTGCGGATGCTGGACGTGCTGGCCGCCGAGGCGCGCGGCGCCGCCTCGGCGGACCCGGCGCGGGGCGAGCTGCGCATCGCGGCGTTCCGCAGCGCGGCCCTGCACCTGCTGCCCGCGGCCCTGAGCCGGCTGCGCGACCGGAACCCCGGGATCGAGCCGCGGGTGCGGATCGTCCGCGAGGTGGGCCGCGGCGCGGCGGGCGAAGTCGCCGACGGGAAGGCCGATCTGGCCGTCGCGACGCTGGGCGGCAGCGCGCCGCTGCCCTCCGGCCTCGTCGTCGGCGGGCTGTTCGAGGAGCCGTATGTCCTGGTGCACCCGCCCGGTCACCGGGCCGCTCCAGGTGCGCTGCCGCTGGTCGACTGGGCCGAGAACTGCGGGTCGTACACCCGCTCCTGGTGGGCCGCGCAGGACTGGATACCGCGGGCGACGGTCGAGGCCGAGGACGACGGAGCGGTCCTGGCGCTGGTCGGCGCCGGCCACGGCATGGCGATCATGCCCGCGCTCTCCCTGACCGCCGCCCCGGCCGCGCTGCGCACCACCGACCTCGGCCCGGACCGCCCCACCCGCGGCGTCGGCTACGTCACCACGCCCGAGCTGGCCGCCACCACCGCGGTTCGCGCACTGATCCGCGAACTGAGGGCCGACCATCCGCGCGGGACCCTGCCGGCGCGGGGTTGACCGCCGGAGCGGCAGCGCCGCGGACGGTGAGCCCGGCCGGAGCGTGAGCATCGGCACCGGCCGTACCGGGACGGCATCGCCGGCGCGCGGTCAGACCCCGGGGATGCCGTCCTGCTCGACCTCGA
Organism: Streptomyces sp. CA2R106; assembly: GCF_037034245.1. Classification (NCBI taxonomy): domain Bacteria; kingdom Bacillati; phylum Actinomycetota; class Actinomycetes; order Kitasatosporales; family Streptomycetaceae; genus Streptomyces; species Streptomyces sp. CA2R106. The sequence continues at coordinate 177,334 of NZ_JBAGKC010000010.1, read as the reverse complement.
AGCGCCCAGGGCGGCGGACCGCCCTGTCACCGCCCAGCTTGCGCCGGCAGTTCTCGCCGAGCCCCCACGCCCTGCTCTCGGCGTCGGACAGCGGCTGCCCGCACATCCCGCACCGCACCACCCGCCGCCCCGCGGCGAGTTCCTCGTCCGTGGCCAGCCCGGGCAGCGGCGCGTCACCCTTCATGCCCCCAGTGTGCGCCAACGCGACGGGCCGCACTCGCGCAGGAATCGCGCCCCGCCGTTCACGCCCCGGAAGCGCGCCCCGCCTCACACCGGCGTGCCGCCACCGGTGGCGACGGTGTGGCGGACCTTGGTGACGGCCTTCTGGTAGAGGCTGCTGGCCAGTTGGGGCGAGGTGTCGGAGATCTGGAAGAACATGTAGCCGACGAGGACCTGCCCGACGCGCCCGAAGGCGAGGTAGCCGTTGACGGGTACGCCGCTGAGCTGCCCGTCCATCCGGGTCGCGGTGGTCTGCGCGCCGGAGGCGGTGACCAGGTGCGTCGGCGTCAGCCTGAGGGCGAGCTTGGTGCCGTCGGAGGTGAGGGTGAGGTCGCGGCAGGAGGTGAGCGCGGCCTTCTCCTGGGCGTACACGCCCGCGACCCGGCCCGCGGACCCGGTGGTCAGCTGCTCGCTGAGCAGCGGTCCGGACTGCCCGCCGGTGAAGTCCGCCTCCTGGGTGCCCGGGCCCGGCGCGGCCCGGAGCACCTTCACCAGCGCGGCGCAGCCGGAGACCCCGTCGCCGCCGACCCCGCCTCCGGCGGCCGACTGCGCACCGGTCATACCGGTGTCCGACGGGCTCAGCAGCGCCGACTTCAGTACGGTCGGGCCGGGCGTCGCCGCCGCCGCGGTACCGGTCAGCGCGGTACCCCCGGCGACGGCGAGCGCGGTGGCCGCCGCGGCCGTACCGACCAGGCGGGCCCTGCGCTCCGTGTACCGGCGACACGTCCTCAGCATGGCGGCTCCCTAGGGCTCGGCTCCGGTCCGCATCTCCCGGCCAGTGTGCGCCGGGCCCCGCCGCGCCGCATTGTCAGCGGCCGCACCTCACCCTAGAGGGTGACCGTGTGCAGCCGCCCGCTCGCGCACAGGTCGGTACGAGCCCGCCCGCGGGCCAGGACGCGTACGAGCCCGCCGGCAGGTCAGGACGCGTACGAGCCCGCCCGCGGGTCAGGACGAGGACGTGTCCTGTGCCGACTTCTGGACGTACGCGTCGGTGTACGTCTTCGCCAGGTCGATCGTGTGGCCCTTGACGGCCGGGTCGACCGCGTCCAGCACCCGCAGCACGGTCTGCGGCGCGTCCGCCGGCATCTGGCCGGTGGGGTTGTACATGCCCATCTCGTTCGCCAGCGCCTGGATGTACTGGTCCTTGCCGCTGCCGGAGTAGAAGTCCGCCGGGACCTGCGCGGTGATCTGCGCGGCCGAGTGCGACTCCATCCACTGGAGCGTCTGGTAGATCGCGTTGACCATCTTCTGCGTGGTCGCCTTGTGGCTGTTCGCCCAGGCCGTCTGCACGGTCAGCGCGGTCCCGGGGTACGGCCCGCCGAGCGCGGCCTTGGTGCCGGCGAGCGTGCGCATGTCGGCGACGATCGTGCCGAGGTGCTTCTTCAGCAGCGTGGAGATCGTCGGTTCGGTGGTGACGCCGGCGTCGACCCGGTCGTGCTGGAAGGCCGCGACGAAGGTGGGGCCGGCGGCCACGGCCACCAGGTGGGTCTGGGCGAGCGGGATGTTGTTGTGGATCGCCAGGTAGGAGCCGATGGTGGAGCTGGCCGAACCGAGCGAGGTCACCCCGACGGTCTTGCCGCGCAGGTCCGCCGGGGACTTCAGCGACGACTCGTTCGCCCGGGTCATCTCGACCATGCCGGGCGCCTGGAGCAGCTGCACGACCGCCTCGGTGCTCTTGCCCTTGGCCTGGAGGTCGAGGTTGTGGTCGAAGAAGCCGATCATGCCCTGGACGTCGCCCTTGAGGAGCGCGTCGGAGACCTGCGGGGTGCCCTGGAGGTTGTCGATCTTCACATCCAGGCCCTGCTTGGTGAAGAAGCCCATCCGCTGCGCCAGGATGAGCGGCAGGTAACTCTGGTTCGCCTGGTTCGACAGCGCGATCGTCACCTTCGTCGCGGAGCCGTCACCGGCCGCGCCGGAGCTGCCGGACGAGCTGTCCGAGCAGGCCGTCAGCCCCGTAGCCAGGAACGTCGTCGCGGCTGTGAGAACGATCTTCTTGTGCCACATGAGCCTTGCCTTCTCCTCGGGAGCGGGCGCGCCACCGGCCGTCTTCGGCCGTGCCGCGGTCCGCCGGTCAATGCGGGGCGGGCGTTCGTCGGGAGGTGCCGCACGGGGGCCGCCGGGGTCACGCGCCGGCGTCGGACCGCTGCGGGCGCGGCTGCCACCGCAGCAGGCGCCGCTCCAGCAGCGTGATCAGGCCCTCCGCGGCCAGCGCGTACGCGGCGGTGATGACCAGCCCCGCGTACACGCCGTCGGGGTCGAAGTTGGCCTGCGCCTGGAAGATGAGCAGCCCGAGGCCCTGCTGCGCGCCGAGCAGTTCCCCGACGATCGAGCCGGTGACGGCGAAGCCGAACGCCACGTGCAGGCTGGTGGTGATCCAGCTCAGCGCGGAGGGGATGACGACGTGCAGCGTCACCTGGGCGTTCCCGGCGCCGAGGATGCGGGCGTTGGCGATCAGGTTGCGGTCCACCTCGCGGGCGCCCTGGAAGGCGTTGAAGAACACGCCGAAGAAGACCAGCACCGCCGACAGCGTCACCTTGGAGCTGATGCCGAGGCCGAACCAGATCGCGAACACCGACCCGAACAGGATGCGCGGGATGGAGTTCAGCGTCTTGATGAAGGGGGAGAGGACGTCGGCGAGGAAGCGCAGCCGGCCCAGCAGGATGCCGAGGACGACACCGCCCAGCACACCGATGCCGAAGCCCATCAGCGTCTCTTCGAGCGTCACCCACACCTGGTCCCACAAGGAGCCCTGCGAGGTGCCGTGGCGCACCCAGTCCCACAACTTCGAGCAGATGCCGGAGGGTTCGCCGAAGTAGAAGCGGTCGATGGTCCCCGACGACGCGAGCACCTGCCACAGGCCGACGAACAGCACGAGGAGGGCGGCCCTGGTGAGGTTGACCAGCACCCGGCGCCGTATCCGCGCCCGCCGTACGGCCTGCCCGCGCAGCTCCTTGGCCGACGGGGACTTGGCGGGCGGGTTCATGCCGCGGTCCCGGGCGTCGCGGTCGCCGTACGGCGGTGGGCGACCTGCACCTCGTCCCGCAGGGACTCCCAGATCCGCTCGTGGAGCCGGACGAACTCCGGGGTGTGCCGGATCTCCCGCGGGTTCCGGGGCCGCGGCAGGTCGATCGGGAAGGTCTCCTTGACGGTGGCGGGGCCCGCGGTCATGACGACGACCGTGTCGGCGAGCGAGATCGCCTCCTCCAGGTCGTGGGTCACGAACACCACCGACGGCCGGGTCAGGTCCCACAGCGCGAGCAGCTCGTCGGACATGATCTGGCGGGTCTGCACGTCCAGCCCGGCGAACGGCTCGTCCATGAGCAGCACCCGCGGCTGGTTGATCATCGTCTGCGCGAGGGCGACCCGCTTGCGCATGCCGCCGGAGAGCTGGTGCGGGTGGTAGCGCTCGAACCCCGCCAGGCCCACCCGGCGTATCCAGTCGGCGGCCAGCGCGTGCGCGTCCTTCCGCGACGCGCCGCGGAAGCGCGGTCCTGCGGCCACGTTGCCCAGCACGGTCTTCCAGGGGAACACCGCGTCGGTCTGGAAGACGAAGCCCACGTCCCGGGCCATGCCGTCGACCGGGCGACCGTCGAGCAGCACCTCGCCGCTGTCCGGCCGGGCCATGCCGCTGATCAGCGAGAGCGTGGTGGACTTCCCGCAGCCGGTCGGCCCGACCACCGCGGTGAACTCGCCGGCCGCCACCGAGAAATCGACGTCGTGCAGGACATCGTGATTGCCGCCCTGGGGCGTGCTGAAGGATTTCGTCACATTGCGCATCACGATTGGAGGCGTCTTGGGAGGCGTCGTCGGTTGCGGCGATGTGACCGACCCATTGGGTTCACGCGGGGATTCGCTCGTCACGCCGGTGAGGCTGCCAGAACCCGGCGCGGGAGAACAACCTTGCCCATCCGGAGTGCACTGACTTAAGCGCGGAAGCGGCCGGAAAACCGTCGCCGCGCCGTGTCGCCGCCTCTCCCGTGTCCGGAGAAAAACGCCGATGTTCGGCTTCTGCGGATTGTTGGAGGCGGTTAGACGTGATGCGTTCTTCGGGGGTAACTTCTGGTTGGTGACATTCCGTTATCCCGACATACCCGTCGAAATCGCGCTTCCGGATCGGTTGGCGCTGCGCATGCTCGTCCGTACTTTCCGGCCGGAGTTGATGGACCGGCTGGTGGACCGGGCCGAGCGGCGGGAGCGGCGCCGGCGGCTGCTGCCCGCGCAATTGATGATGTATTTCGCCCTCGCCATGTGGCTCTTCGGGACTTCCTCGTACGAGGAGGTGCTCGCCAAACTGACCGGCGGGCTGCCCGAGTTGTTCGACGACGTCGGCAACGTGGCCACCGCCGCCGCCATCGCCCGGGCCCGGATGCGGCTTGGCGTCGAACCGCTCAAGGGGCTGTGCGCGCACGTGGCGGCGTCCGCCGCGCAGCCGGGCGCCGAGCGGGTGTTCGTCCTGGAGAGCGTCGCCATGGAGGCGCCGGACACCCCCGCGAACCGGGGGGCGTACGAGGCGTTCGGCGCCGCGTACGGGGAGGGCGCCGCGGGCCGCCAGGTGGTCGAGCGAACGGCGCGGGGGCGCGCGCTCGACGTCTGGCTGGTCTCCCTCACCGAGTGCCGGCTGCGCCTGTCCGCGGCCGCGGCCGTCGCCGCCGGCCCGCAGGCGGGCATCGACAGCATCGTCGCCGACTGGCAGCACGACCTCCTCGGCGCGGGGGCGCTGGTGGTCGGCGAGCAGGACGCGGTGCCGCTGGCGATGTGGGACGTGCTGGCCGCGGCCGGCGCCCAGCAGATCTGGCGGGTGGGCGGCCGCGGCGGGGCCGGCCGGGTACTGCCGGTGCTGCGCGAACTGCCCGACGGCTCCTACCTGTCGGTCCTGCCGCAGGACGGTGGCACAGGCGGCGCCGGCGGCGCCGGCGGCACCGGCGGCACAGACGGCGTGGGAGCCCCGGAAGGCACAGGCGGCCAGGTCGGCCAGAGCGCCGAAGGCGCGGCCGGGCGGCTCGTCCGGGTGGTGCCGTGCCGGTCGGCCGCGGAAACGGCGGTGCTGGTCACGTCGTTCCTCGACGAAGCGGTGACCGCGGCGGAGATCGCCGCCCGCCATCGAAATGTGGCGGAGATGTGCAGAAGCGGTGTCGGTGCCTTTGTGGCGCAGCTCGCCGGTATGCGGGTGGCGCTGCGCTCGAAAAGCCCGGAACTTGTTCAGCAGGAAATATATGCGATGCTCTGCATGTATCACGTCGTGGGCCATCTGATGACCCCGGCATATTCAGCGGACGGTATTGCGGCCGAGGCGGGCGATGCGGTCCTGTGACCGGGCCGATCGCCTTAAGTCAGTAGCGGAACCCTTTGCTCCGGTGGGCTTGCGTGTGCTGAAATGTGGTTCCCCGACCGGTGCGCGGGAGCGGGCGGAAGTACGGCGGCAATGTCTTTGCAGCCGGAAAGCGCGTGCGACGTGGTGTACCTGAGCCGACTGGTGTGCGCCCGGATCGGGCACTCGTTGTGGTGGACCGAATAACCGGGCGTCGCCGCGTCATGCCTGCGACGTTATCGAGGGTTGAGGGTTGGCAAATGGCAGACCAGGGGTCCCGCGAAGCCGGAAATCCGCCGACGGGCGGGGACCGCTTGGAGCGTCACCGTGTGGTGGTGCTGTGACCGCGGCACGCAGGTCCCGTTCGGCTCGCGCACCCCGGCGCGGCGCCGCCGTACCCGGCAGGGTCCTCGCCCTCCTGCGCGTCAAGCACCTGGGCGACTGGCGGCTGCGGAGCCGCATGCTGCTCCTGGTGCTGGTCCCGCTGGTCGCGATCATCCCGCTGGTCGGCGTACGCGTCGTCTCCGAGGTCGGCAACCTGCGCTCCGCGGCCCGCGTCCAGGGCCAGGCGCAGCTCGCCCGCCAGATATCCACCCTGGTCAGCGCCCTGGACGACGAACGCGACCGCACCGAGGTCGCGCTGCGCGGCCCGGGCGCGGCGAAGGACCAGGACCTGGCGGCGGCGCAGAAGGCGACCGACGTCCAGGTACGGGAGTTCGGCGCGAGCCTGCGCGGTCACCAGGACAGCGTCGACGCCCTGCCGGCCGCGGTGCGGCAGCTCGGCGCGCACGGCGAGGCACGGCTCGGCGATCTGAGCCCGCTGCGAGCCTCCGCACGCGGCCTCGCCGCCGGCGCCGGCACCCCGACCTTCAGCGCGTACAGCACGATCATCGACGACCTGCTGGACTTCAGCGAGCAGCTCGCCGCCGTCACCTCCGACCACGCCCTCGGCAGCCTGGTCGCCACGCTCGCCTCGATCGAGCAGATCGAGCAGCAGACGTCCAGCGAGCGCGGCTACCTCGTCGACGTGCTGGACAGCGGCGACTTCACGCTGGAGCAGAAGGAGGACATCGAGCAGGCGCAGTTCGAGACGGCCGCCGAGTCCCTCGCCAACAACGCCCCGACCTCGCTGCTGAACCTCTACCAGTCCACGGTCAGCGGCGACAAGGTCGGCGCCGCCGACGGCACCGTCCAGGAGGTCTCCACCGCCGCGCAGGAGGACATCCCCCTGGCGGACCTCGGCATCGGCAAGGCCACCGCGTTCCGGCAGCTCACCGACAAGCTCGACGCGGTGCGGACCGTGGAGCGCCAGGCCGTCGCGGACATGAACCGGCGCGCCTTTGACCTGCTGTCCGCTGTGCGCACCCAGCTCTACGAGAACATCGCGATCATCGTCGTGGTGGTCGCGCTGTCCTTCCTCGGCGCCCTGGTGCTCGCCCGCTCCGTGGTGCGGCCGCTGCGCCGGCTGCGCGCATCCGCGCTGGACGTCGCCGACCACCGACTGCCCGCCGCCGTCCGCCGGCTGCGCGACCTGGCGCCCTCGGACACCGACGAACCGGTGCGGGTCGAGCCGATCGAGGTACGGACCGAGGACGAGGTCGGCCAGGTCGCGCGCGCCTTCGACCGCGTCCACGTCGAGGCGGTCCGGCTCGCCACCGAGCAGGCGCGGATGCGCAGCAACGTCAACGCGATCTTCACCAACCTCTCCCGCCGCAGCGAGAGCCTGGTGCTGCGGCAGCTCCAGCTCATCGACGACCTGGAGAACAGCGAGCAGAACCCGAGCCAGCTGGCGAGCCTGTTCCAGCTCGACCACCTCGCGACCCGGATGCGCCGCAACAACGAGAACCTGCTGGTGCTGGCCGGTGAGGAGCAGGGCCGCCGCTGGCACGAGCCGGTGTCGCTGATCGACCTGGTCCGCGCCGCCACCGCCGAGGTCGAGCAGTACGAACGCGTGGTGCTCTACGAGCTGCCGGACGTCGCGGTGGCCGGCCACGCCGCGACCGACGTCGTCCACCTGCTCGCCGAACTCATCGAGAACGCCACCTCGTTCTCCGGCCCCGAGACCCAGGTGCTGGTCGGCGCGAAGTTCCTCACCTCCGGCGACGTCGTCCTGGACGTCGCGGACGCGGGCATCGGCATACGCCCGGAGGAACTGGACCGGATCAACCGCCGGCTCGCCGAGCCGCCCCTGCTCGACGTGGCGACCTCCCGCCGGATGGGCCTGTTCGTCGTCGGGCGGCTGGCCGCCAAGTACGGCATCCAGGTACGGCTGACCAGCTCCGGCCGGACCGGCCTCAACGCCCTCATCCGGGTGCCGCCCGCCCTGCTGGTCTCCCCGGACCAGGGGGGCGCCGACGCGGCACCGGCGTTCGGCCGGCCGGCGCCGCAGCCCGGCAGGCAGGACGATGCCCGCGAACCCGTCGGCGCGTACCGCTCCGCGGCGGCGGGGCCGGCCGGAGGTTCGGGCTTCGGCCCGGACTTCGGCCCGGACTTCGGCCCTGACTTCGGCCCGGGGTCGATGCCGTCGCCGGGTACGGGCCAGGGCCGGCCCCGCGGCGCAAGCGACCCGCACTACGACCAGGCACCCGCCGGACGCCACTCCGGCCCGCCCGACGGCGGCTTCCCCTGGTTCAACGACCCGGAGCCGGCCCCCGGGCAGCCCGGCCACGCGTTCTCCTGGTTCGCCCAGCAACTCGACGAGCACCCGCCCCCGCCGGACCCGCCCCACCCCGCGCAGCCGCAGGCACACCCCCACCCGCAGCCGCCGGACGCGCCCCAGCCACTGCCCCCGCGGGACGCCCACCAGGCGCCCTCCTGGGCGCGCCCCGACCGCACCCCGCACGCCGCTCCGGGCGACCCGGGCCGCCCGCCGAGCGCGGGCCCGACCGCCCAGGGCCTGCCCCGGCGCGTGCCGTTCGGCAACCTCGCCCCCGGCACGGCCGCTGACCCCCGCCCCGCACCCGGGAACCCGGCCCCCCACGTCCCGGCTCCCCACGTCCCGGCCGCGCCCCGCCAGGCCGACCTGATGCGGGAGCGGCTGTCGAGCTTCCGCCAGGGCGTCCGGCGCGGCAAGGACGGGACGGAACGCGGCGGCGGACCGGGCCGGTCACCGGGCGGAACGGGTCCGGTATGAACCGGACGCCCGCCCCTCCGCCCGCGGCCGCGCCGCACGACGCCCCCAGCAGCATAGGAAGCAGCCCCAGCCATGAGCGATCCGAGCACCGAAGTACGGAACCTGAACTGGCTCATCGCCAACTTCGTCAAGCAGGTGCCGGGAGTCGCCCACGCCGTGGTCGTCTCCTCGGACGGCGTCCAGCTCCTCGCCTCGGCCTCCATGCCCAAGGACCGCGGCGACCAACTCGCCGCCATGGCCTCGGGCCTGGCCAGCCTCACGCAGGGCGCGGCCCAGCTCTTCGACGCCGGCGCGGTCACCCAGACCGTGGTGGACATGCTGAACGGCTTCCTCTTCCTCACGTCGATCAGCGACGGCTCGATCCTGGCGGTGCTCGCCGCGCCCACCTGCGACATGAAGGTCGTCGGTTACGAGATGACACTGCTGGTCGAACGGGCCGGCGACGTGCTCACCCCCGACGTGCGCCGGGAGTTGCAGAGCGCGCTGGCCGGCTGAGGCCCCGCGCGGCCCGCCGGCCGACCCACCCCCGGAAGGACGTGTGCTCGTGAGCGAGGACCGCAGGCGCAACTCGTCGCCCTTCGTACGGCCCTACGCCGTCACCCGCGGGCGTACGGCGGCCCGGACCGACTTCGCGCTGGAGGCGCTGGTCGGCACCACCGCGCACGCCTGGGAGAGGGGGGTACGGCTCTTCCCCGAGCAGCAGGCGATCTGTCGGCTGTGCGTGAACCTGACGTCGGTGGCCGAGATCTCCGCGCTGCTGAACATCCCGCTCGGCGTCACCCGTGTGCTCGTCGGCGACCTGGCCGAGGGCGGCTTCGTCATCGTCCAGCAGCCGGGCTACGCGGGTGGGCGGCCGGACGTCACCCTGCTGGAACGGGTGCTCACGGGGCTGCGCGGCCTGTGAACCGCCGCCCGGCGGCAACCGGGTGAGCGCCCGCCCGTCCCCCGACCCGCGTCCCCCCACAACCCACGGAAGTGCCATGACCGACCAGCCCGGCCTCGCGGTGTCCTTCGGCGCCGCGGCACAGGACTACGACCGCTACCGCATGGGCCCGCCCGCGCAGGCGCTGGACTGGCTGCTGCCCGCCGGCCGCCCCGACGTGCTCGATTTGGGCGCCGGCACCGGCCTGCTGACCCGTCAACTCGCCGACCGCGCCGGGCGGGTGGTCGCGGTCGAACCCGACGCCCGGATGCGCGAGGTGCTGGCCGGGAACTGCCCGGGCGCGGACGTCCTCGACGGGACCGGCGAGCACATCCCGCTGCCCGCCGCCCACGTCGACGCCGTCACCGTCTCCGCGGCCTGGCACTGGATGGACCCAGCCGCCGCCCTCCCGGAGATCGCCCGGGTGCTCAGGCCGGGCGGCACCTTCGGCATCCTCTACACCCGGCGCGACCGGCGGGTGCCCTGGCTCGACGCCCTCGACGGGTACGTCCACGACGAGATGGGCACCGACGACCGGATCGGGGACCTCATCACGCGGATGAACAGCGGACCCTGGCTGCCCGCCGGCGCGCCCTTCACCGAGCCGCGCACCCACACCGTCACCTGGACCGCCGAGGCGACCACCGAGGAGGTCGCCGCCATGTTCGCCACCTACAGCAGGTTCATCGCGCTGCCCGCCGACCGCAGACGCGAACTCACCGCCCGGATCGAGGCGAAGGTCCGCGCCACCGCGGAGTTCGGGGACGGCCGCGTCCGCCTGCCCATGGCCTGCTACCTCTGGCGCGCGCGGCGCGCCGGCTGACCCGGCCCGGCCCGGGGCCCTCGACGCCCCGGGCCGGACACGGCACCTCACACGCGCCAGGCGAGGAGGGGACCTACGAAGCCGCCGCCCGCACCGCCGAAGCCACCGGGTCGCGCCCCGCGACCAGCTCCAGCGTCAGCCCGGCCGTCTCCGGCGCCGTCAGCAACTCCGCCAGCACCGCCGCCACGTCGTCCCGCGGCACCGAACCCCGCCCGGTCGAGGGCGCGAGGTGCACCTTCCCCGTGCCACTGTCGTTCGTCAGGGCACCCGGGCGCAGGATCGTCCACGCCAGCGCGTCCCGCGCCCGCACCGCGTCGTCCGCCTCGCCCTTCGCCCGCAGATACGCCGTGAAGACCGGGTCCCGCCCCTCCGCCGCCGCGTCCGCGCCCATCGACGAGACCACCAGGAAGCGCCGTACCCCGGCCCGTTCGGCCGCGTCCGCGAGCAGCACCGCCGCGCCCCGGTCCACGGTCTGCTTGCGCGCAGCCCCCGAACCGGCGCCCGCGCCCGCCGCGAACACCGCCGCGTCGGCGCCCGCCAGCACCTCCGCCACCTGCTCCACCGTCGCCGACTCCAGGTCCAGCACGACCGGTTCGGCACCCGCCGCCCGCAGGTCGTCCGCCTGGGCGGGGTCGCGGATCAGCCCCACCGCGCTGTCCCCGCGCCCGCTCAGCAGCTTCTCCAGCCGCAGCGCGATCTGTCCGTGTCCACCAGCGATCACCGTACGCATGCCCCGACGCTACGCCTGGCGGTGCGCCTGGCGCGGGAGGTCGAAGGCCGCGTCGCCCGCCGAGTCGCAGTACTCGCGCACCGCGCTGGTCCGCGAGACCACCCGGCCGCGGTGGATCACGATCCGGCTGTAGGCCAGCGAGAGCACCCCGGCCAGGCTCTCCCCGCGCACCGCGAGCAACTCCGCCGGGAAACCCGCCTCGACGCGCACCTCCGGCAGCCCGAGCACCGCCCGCGCCTCCGCGCTGACCAGGTCGTAGGCGAGCAGGGGAGCGCACTCGCCGTGCGAGGCTAGCAGGAACGCCGCCTCCAACGGGTCGCCGCGGCCGACCGGGTTGGCCAGGTCGCACAGCGCGCCGCTGCCCGCGGTCACCCGCACCCCGGCCGCGCGCAGCGCGCGTACCGCGGTCAGCGGCGCCAGCGGGCGGACGGCGGCGGCCGCGTAGGCCGCGGGGGTGGCCGGCGCGGGCGAGCCGCGGTCCAGCGCGCCGCAGCCGCCCTGCGGGAGCGCGACCACCGAGACGCCCGCCGCGGCCAGTCGGTCCGCGGTGCGCGCCACCCCGTCCGGGCCCTGCACGGCCAGCCGGTGGCAGGGGCCGAGGGTGACCCCGGGCCGCAGCCCGCCGGCCATCGCGGCGAGCCGGGCCATCCGCGCCGGGTCGTCGGCGGCGGTGTGCAGGTCCACCGGCAGCCCGAACTCGGCGGCCAGCGTGAGCACCGCCTCGATGTAGCCGCTCGGGTCCGGATCGAGGTCGGGGCAGCCGCCCACCGCCGAGGCGCCCATCTTCAGCGCGTCCCGCAGCATCGCCAGGCCGTCCGCGCCCGCCGCCCCGGTCAGCACCCGCGGCACGGCCACCGCCTGCACCTCCAGCAGCCCGCGCAGCGACTGCCGCGCCTGGAGCACCGCCTCCAGCGAGCGCAGCCCGCGTACGTCGCCGATCCGTACGTGGCTGCGCACCGCGGTGGCGCCGTGGCCGAGTTGGAGGAGCGCGGCCTCGGTGGCGCGGCGCTGCACGTCCTCGGTGTCGCCCGCGGGCGGGCCGCCGGCGGTGAGCGCGAAGTCCAGGTGCGCGTGCGGTTCGGCGGGAGCGGGCAGCAGGAGGTAGCCGCGCAGGTCGATCCGGGTACCGCGGTCGGCACGGTCGGCGCGGTCGGTCCGGCCGGCCCGCTCGCGGTCGCCCGGGCCCGCGGTCCGTTCGCCGCCGCCGCCACCGCCCCCGCGGTCCGCGGGCAGCGCGAGGCTTCCCGCGGTGCCCACCGCCTCGATCCGCGCGCCGCTCAACCGGACGTCGACGGCCCGGCCGTCGGTGAGGCGGGCGCCGCACAGCAGCAGGGTGGCGGTCTCCGCGGTGGTGCCGCGAGAGCTGTCGGTCATCGCGCTCCTCCGGTACGGGCTCTACGGACGGTGGGAGGCAGGATCACGGGACAGGAACGGGATCACGGGACAGGAAGCAGGAGAAGCACGGCGCCCGGAGGCGGACGGCCACCCGTGGTTCACCAGGGGCGCGCACGGTGGATGGCCGGAAGCGGGACGTACGGCGCGATCACGCGGTTCAGAGCCTAGGGCGCCCGGTGCCGAGGTCCCGGGAGGAGCGCATTAGTCGTACCGGCAGGGGTCGCGGTGGGGTCGTGGCGGACCCGCGGCGCCCTTGGGTACGGGCCGGCCCACGCGGCGCCGACAGGCCCCGGGGGAGCCGCGGTTCGGGTGTCCGCCAGGTCCGATGTGCCCCGCCGGATACGGATTTCACGTATCGCTGCGGAGCGTGTAATGTCTTCCTCGCTCGCCCCAATAGCTCAGTCGGTAGAGCGTCTCCATGGTAAGGAGAAGGTCTACGGTTCGATTCCGTATTGGGGCTCTGATGGATCGGTCCCCCGTCGCCACGACGGGGGTCAGTCCGTCGAGGCGGCGTAGCTCAGTCGGTAGAGCAAGCGGCTCATAATCGCTGTGTCACCGGTTCAAGTCCGGTCGCCGCTACTCTCCGTAGCCGATTGCGGGTTCGGTCCCTCGATCGGCTACTCTTTCTGTGTTCATCACACCCGTTCGTCAAGGAGCACTCACGTGGCCGCCACCGACGTCCGCCCTAAGATCACGCTGGCCTGCGTGGAGTGCAAGGAGCGGAACTACATCACCAAGAAGAACCGGCGCAACGACCCGGACCGTCTTGAGATGAAGAAGCACTGCCCCCGCTGCAACGCGCACACCGCGCACCGCGAGACCCGCTGACGCTGTCGGCGGCCCCGCGTGCCGCCCGGCCGGGACCGTACCCGACGCAACGCCGGAGCCCCAGGGTTCCGACGCACTGTGGCGCCGTGTCCCACGCCGGCAGCTGACCGGACTGTGTCGGCACCGTCCGGCTGAAGCCCTACCGTGAGGCCGCTCCCGTACCCCGGGGGCGGCCTCATCGCATGTCCGAGCCGCGCGGTCCGCGCCGGCCCGCCCGCACCCGGAGGTTCACGATGGCCCTCGACCCGTCCTTCGTCGGGCGGAGCTATCCGCCCGGCAGCGCCTACGAGGTCGGCCGGGAGAAGATCCGCGAGTTCGCCGAGGCGATCGGCGACCCGAACCCGGTGTACGTCGACGCCGACGCGGCCAAGGCGCTCGGGTACCCCGACGTGATCGCGCCGCCGACCTTCCCCTTCGCGATCAGCTACAAGGCGGCCGGCCTGGTGATCCAGGACCCCGAACTGGGCCTCGACTACAGCCGGGTGGTCCACGGCGACCAGCGCTTCACCTACACCCGCCCGGTGCGGGCCGGCGACCGCCTCACGGTCACCTCCACGATCGACTCGATCAAGTCCCTCGCGGGCAACGAGGTGCTGGAGATCCGCGGGGAGATCCACGACGAGTCCGGCGAGCACGTGGTCACCGCGCTGACCAAGCTGGTGGCCCGCCCGATCGAGGCGGCCGACGCGGGTGACGTGAAGAGCCCCGCCGGTGACGCAAAGGCCGCTGCCGGCGCCGCGAGCAGCAACGACACGAGCGGGGACGGCCGATGACCGCGGCAATCGCGTACGACGACGTCGAGGTCGGCACCGAGCTGCCCGCACAGGAGTTCCCGGTCGACCGGGCCACCCTCGTGCAGTACGCCGGCGCCTCGGGCGACTTCAACCCGATCCACTGGAACGAGCGGTTCGCCCGCGAGGTCGGCCTGCCCGACGTCATCGCGCACGGCATGTTCACGATGGCGGTCGCCATCCGCGTGGTCACCGACTGGACGGTGGACCCCGCAGCCGTCGAGGAGTACGGCGTCCGCTTCACCCGGCCCGTCGTGGTGCCCGACGACGGCGTCGGCGCCACCGTGCACGTCTCCGCGAAGGTCGCCGCCAAGCTCGACGACCACCGCGTGCGGGTGGACCTCCTCGCCACCAGCCAGGGCCAGAAGGTGCTGGGCATGTCCCGCGCCGTCGTCAGGCTCGCCTGAGTCCGGGTCCGGTCCGCCGCGAGTCTCCTGCTCCCCTTTCGACGGGGCGCGGGGGCCCTCGCGCCGACCGCTCGCCGCCCCGGGCTGCCCCCGGCTGCCCGCCCGGCCCGGCGGGCAGCCAGTCGGCACCGCTGCGGCGGAGACGGTCCAGCCCTCCCGCTTGACCACGTAAGTAATTGACCACTAACTTGACGCCATGGCAAGGATGAGCGCCGAGGAGCGACGCGCCAGCGTCATCACCGTGGCCATGAGCGAGTTCGCCCAGGGCGGCTACAACGGCACGTCCACGGAGGCGATCGCCCGGCGCGTGGGCGTCTCCCAGCCGTACCTGTTCCGCCTCTTCCCCAACAAGCAGGCCATGTTCGTCGCGGCCTGCGAACGCAGCCTCGTCGAGGCCCGCGCGGTCTTCGCCCGGGCCGTCGAGGGCGTGCCCGTCGAGGAGCGCCTGGAAGCGATGGCGTCGGCCTACCAGCGGCTCCTGCGGGAGGACCCGGAGAAGCTGCTGCTCCAGATGCAGATGTACGCGGCGGTCGCGGCCGCCGAGGCCGGCGGGGACCACGAGTTCGGCGCCCCGCTCCGGGTCGCGTGGCAGGAGATGTGGGACGAGGCCCGCGCCGCACTGGGCACGGACGTCGACGAGACGACGGAGTTCTTCGCGTACGGGATGCTGATCAACACCCTGGTCTCCATGGGCTTTCCGGCGTCCCACCGGAGTTGGGAGGGCTTCCATGTGGCCGCCCGCCCCGAGTGACCCGGGGCCGACCCGGCCCGGTGGTCCGCCCCGAGCGGCCTCTTTTTTTGGGCTCGGAACTTAGTGACTGATAACTCACCGAGGTGCCGGCGAGCACCACGAACCAGCAGGGGGTAGCACCGATGAGTACCGAACAGCGGCCACCACGGGACCGGATACCGGCGCCGGCGACGGCGTTCGAGGGGAAGCGGAAGGGACCGGGCGTGGGCTGGGCCCTGGTCATCACGAGCGTGGCGGGTTTCATGGCGGCCCTGGACAACCTGGTGGTCACGACCGCGCTGCCGTCCATCCGCGAGAGCCTGGGCGGCGCACTGTCGGACCTGGAGTGGACGGTCAGCGCCTACACCCTCACCTTCGCGGTGCTGCTGATGTTCGGCGCGGCGCTCGGTGACCGCTTCGGCCGCCGCCGGCTCTTCCTCGTGGGCATCAGCGTCTTCACCGCCGCGTCGGCCGCGGCCGCGCTCTCCTCCGGCATCGGCGAGCTGATCGCCGCGCGGGCCCTGCAAGGCATCGGCGGCGCGATCATGATGCCGCTCACCCTGACCCTGCTGACCGCGGCGGTGCCCAAGGAGAAGCGGGGCATGGCGTACGGGATCTGGGGCGCGGCCAACGGCCTCGCGGTCGCCTGCGGCCCACTGATCGGCGGCAGCCTCACCCAGCACATCTCGTGGCACTGGATCTTCTGGCTCAACGTGCCGATCGGCCTGGCGCTGCTGCCGCTGGCCCGGCTGAAGCTGCGCGAGTCCTCCGCGCCCGACGCCCGGCTGGACTTCCGCGGCACCGCCCTGATCAGCCTCGGCCTGTTCGGCGTCGTCTACGCCCTGGTCAGTGCGACCGACCACGGCTGGAGCAGCGTCCGGGTGCTGTCCGGACTGATCGGCGGCGGCGTTCTGGTGGCGGCGTTCGTCCGGCACGGCTTCACCGCCGCGCGCCCCATGGTGCCGATGCGGATGTTCGCCAACCGGGGCTTCGCGGCGACCAACGCGACCAGCATGCTGATGTTCGTCGGCATGTTCGGCTCGGTCTTCCTGCTCAGCCAGTACCTGCAGACCGTGGCCGGCTACAGCCCCACCGAGGCGGGGCTGCGGATGCTGCCCTGGACCGGTATGCCGATGATCGTGTCGCCGGTCGCCGGCTACCTGTCCGACCGTATCGGCGGCCGGCTCGTGGTCGCCGCCGGGCTGGGCTGCCAGGCCGTCGGGCTCGGCTGGTACGCGGCGCTGATCTCCACCGACCTGTCCTACACCGCGCAGCTGCCCGCGCTGATCATCAGCGGGGTCGGCATGGCGCTGTTCTTCGCCCCGGCCACCAACCTGCTGATGGGCTCGGTGCCGGAGTCGCAGCAGGGCATCGCCTCGGGCACGAACAACGCGTTGCGCGAGGTCGGCGGGGCGCTGGGCATCGCGCTGCTCGGCACCATCTTCTCCTCGCACGGCGGATACCAGTCCCCGGCCGCCTTCGTGGACGGCCTCACCCCGGCGCTGTGGGTGGGCGCGTCGGTCCTGGTGGTCGGGATGGTCGCGGCGCTGTGCAACCCGACGCGGCGCGCCCAGGCCGCGCGGCAGGTGGCGGTGGCGGGGCAGCCGCGGGCGGCCGACGGCGCGCCGGAGACCAGTGCGCGGTAGCGCCCGGGACGGTGGTCCGCCGGGCCGGCGCGTTCCCCGGCCCCCTCGCGGGCGCGGGGAACGTAGGCTTTCCGCGTGGATGTGACCGAGAACGCCGAACTTGCGCCGCTGACCACCTTCCGGCTGGGAGGCCCGGCCCGGCGGCTGGTGACCGCCCGCACCGACGCGGACGTGGTCGCCGCGGTGCGCGCGGCGGACACACGCGGCGAGCCGGTGCTGCTGGTCGGCGGCGGCAGCAACCTGGTGATCGCCGACGAGGGCTTCGACGGCACCGCCGTCCGCATCGCCACCGGCGGGGTCGCGCTGCACGGCAGGACACTGGAGCTGGCGGCCGGCGAGGTCTGGTCCGACGCGGTGGCCCGCACCGTCGAGGCGGGGCTGGCCGGGGTCGAGTGCCTGGCCGGCATCCCCGGCTCGGCCGGCGCCACCCCGATCCAGAACGTCGGGGCGTACGGCCAGGAGGTGTCCGCCACGGTCAGCGAGGTGGTCGCCTACGACCGCAGTCGCGACGAGGTCGTCACCCTGCCGAACGCCGAGTGCGGCTTCGCCTACCGCCACAGCCGGTTCAAGGCCGAACCCGACCGGCACGTGGTGCTGCGGGTGCGGTTCGAGCTGGAGGACGCGGGCGGGCTGTCGGCGCCCCTGAAGTACCCCGAGACGGCCCGGGCGCTCGGTGTCGAGGCCGGCGACCGGGTGCCGCTCGCCGAGGCCCGTACGGCGGTGCTCGCGCTGCGCGCCGGCAAGGGCATGGTGCTGGACGCCGCGGACCACGACACCTGGTCCGCCGGGTCGTTCTTCACCAACCCGGTGCTCAGCGCGGCCGAGCACGCGCGGTTCCTGGTCCGGGTGAAGGAGCACCTCGGCCCGGAGGTCATCCCGCCCGCCTACCCGGCCGACACCGACCATGTGAAGACCTCCGCGGCCTGGCTGATCGACAAGGCCGGCTTCACCAAGGGCTACGGTTCCGGGCCCGCCCGCATCTCCACGAAGCACACCCTCGCCCTGACCAACCGCGGCACCGCCACCACCGCCGACCTCCTCGCCCTCGCCCGCGAGGTCCGCGACGGCGTCCACGCCGCCTTCGGCGTCACCCTCGTCAACGAACCGGTCTTCGTGGGCACGGCCCTGTAGCTAGGGCGCCGCCCAGGCGGTGATGTCGGCGAGGAGGCGGTCGCGGACCTCCTTGGGGGCGCGGGAGGCGCGGACGGACTGCCGGGCCAGCTCCGCCAGTTCGAGGTCGGAGAACCCGTGGGCGTCCCGCGCGATCTCGTACTGGGCGGCCAGCCGCGCGCCGAACAGCAGCGGGTCGTCGGCGCCGAGCGCCATCGGCACCCCGGCGTCCCACAGCGTCCGCAGCGGCACGTCCTCGGGTTTGTCGTAGACGCCGAGCGCGACGTTCGACGCCGGGCAGACCTCGCAAGTGACCTCGGAGTCCGCCAGGCGCCGCAGCAGGTAGGGGTCCTCGGCGGCGCGCACCCCGTGCCCGACCCGCTGGGCGTGCAGGTCGTCCAGGCAGTCGCGGACGCTCGACGGCCCGGCCAGCTCGCCGCCGTGCGGGGCCGCGAGCAGCCCGCCCTCGCGGGCGATCGCGAACGCCCGGTCGAAGTCCCGCGCCAGCCCGCGCCGTTCGTCGTTGGACAGCCCGAAGCCGATCACCCCCTGGTCGGCGTACCGGACCGCGAGCCGGGCCAGGGTGCGGGCGTCCAGCGGGTGCTTCATCCGGTTCGCGGCCACGATCACGGCCATGCCCACGCCGGTGTCGCGCGAGGCGCTGCGCACCGCGTCGAGGATGATCTCCAGCGTGGGGATCAGCCCGCCCAGCCGGGGCGCGTACGAGGTCGGGTCGACCTGGATCTCCAGCCAGCCGGAGCCGTCGGCGGCGTCCTCCTCGGCGGCCTCCCGGACCAGCCGCTGGATGTCCTCGGGGGTGCGCAGGCACGAGCGGGCGATGTCGTAGAGCCGCTGGAAGCGGAACCAGCCGCGCTCGTCGGTGGCACGCAGTTTCGGGGGCTCACCCGAGGTCAGCGCCTCGGGCAGCCGCACCCCGTGCCTGTCGGCCAGTTCCAGCAGAGTCGCGGGCCGCATGGACCCGGTGAAGTGCAGATGCAGATGTGCTTTGGGCAGCTCGCGGATCTCGCGCGCCGTCGTCCCTACCTCGCGTGCCATCTATAGATCCTGCTACAGGTCGGCCCCCGCCCGGTACCACTTTCACCGAACGGGGGCTTGCCCGAAAGGGCGGTCGGCCGTACAAGGCGGCCGGAGCGTCCTAGGCGGTGGCCTCCGCGAGCAGCTTCTGGAGCCGCGAGACGCCCTCGACCAGGTCCTCGTCGCCCAGCGCGTAGCTCAGCCGCAGGTAGCCGGGTGTGCCGAACGCCTCACCGGGCACCACCGCGACCTCGGCCTCGTCGAGGATGAGCGCGGCCAGCTCGACCGAGTTCTGCGGGCGCCTGCCGCGGATCTCCCTGCCCAGCAGCGCCTTCACCGACGGGTAGACGTAGAACGCGCCCTCGGGGACCGGGCAGACCACGCCGTCGATCTCGTTGAGCATGCGGACGATCGTCTGCCGGCGGCGGTCGAAGGCGGCGCGCATCTCCGCGACCGCGGACAGGTCGCCGCTGACCGCGGCGAGCGCGGCCGCCTGCGCCACGTTGTTGACGTTGGAGGTGGCGTGCGACTGGAGGTTGGTGGCCGCCTTGACGATGTCCTTGGGGCCGATGATCCACCCGACCCGCCAGCCGGTCATCGCGTAGGTCTTCGCGACGCCGTTGACCACCAGGCACTTGTCGCGCAGCTCGGGCACGACCGCGGGCAGCGAGGTGAAGGCCGCGTCGCCGTAGACCAGGTGCTCGTAGATCTCGTCGGTGAGCACCCACAGGCCGTGCTCGACCGCCCAGCGGCCGATCGCCTCGGTCTCGGCCGGGCCGTAGACCGCGCCGGTCGGGTTGGACGGGGAGACGAAGAGCACCACCTTGGTGCGCTCGGTGCGGGCCGCCTCCAGCTGCTCGACCGACACCCGGTAGCCGGTGGTCTCGTCGGCGACGACCTCGACCGGCACGCCGCCGGCGAGCCGGATCGACTCCGGGTAGGTGGTCCAGTACGGCGCGGGCACGATGACCTCGTCGCCCGGGTCGAGGACCGCGGCGAACGCCTCGTAGATCGCCTGCTTCCCGCCGTTGGTGACCAGGACCTGCGAGGCGTCCACCTCGTAGCCGGAGTCGCGGAGCGTCTTGGCGGCGATGGCGGCCTTCAGCTCGGGCAGGCCGCCGGCCGGCGTGTAGCGGTGGAACTTCGGGTTCCGGCAGGCTTCCACGGCCGCGTCGACGATGTAGTCGGGGGTGGGGAAGTCGGGCTCGCCGGCACCGAAGCCGATCACCGGGCGCCCGGCCGCCTTGAGGGCCTTGGCCTTGGCGTCCACGGCCAGCGTCGCGGACTCGGAGATCGCCCCGATACGGGCCGATACCCGCCGGTCGGTAGCAGACTGTGCGGAGGGAGTGGCTGCGCTCATGGGTGCATCGTCCCATTCCCCGGGCGGCCCCGGCACCCGAGTTCACCGGGCCGGTTTTGATCTTTCGCGTGCAAGGCGTTCGACGGGGCGGCCCGGACCACGTACACTCATCGGTCGTGGCCCTCCTGTCGTACCGTTGCGGTACGTTGGGGGTGTCTACGTAGGGTCGTAGCTCAATTGGCAGAGCACTGGTCTCCAAAACCAGGGGTTGTGGGTTCGAGTCCCTCCGACCCTGCTCCACACGTCCGACGGTGGGCGTGGGCGCAGGTAGCAGACAGAAGCACTCGCCGTACCGCGCGACGGGCGCGGCATGGCCACGACCCGGAGTCAGGTGAGGACGAGTGACTGAGATCACGGACTCCGTTGAGGTCCCTGCTGAGGACGACAAGGAGACCGGCAAGAAGCCCCGCCGCGGTGGTAAGCGCGGCAAGAAGGGCCCGCTCGGTCGTCTCGCGCTCTTCTACCGTCAGATCGTCGCCGAACTGCGCAAGGTCGTCTGGCCGAGCCGCAATGACCTGTCGACGTACACCACTGTGGTGATTGTGTTCGTTGTCGTCGTCATCGCGTTCGTCAGCGTGGTTGACTACGGTTTCGAGAAGCTTGTCTCGTACGTCTTCGGATGAGCCTTCGCTCGAACCCGCGGCCCGCGCCGGTGTGCTCGGCGGCGAGCCGTATGTCCCACCCTTTGAGAAGTCAGGAAGAGCAGTCACGTGTCTGACCCCAACGCGCACGATGCCGACGTCACCGACGAGTCCGCGGCGGACGAGGAGTCCGCGCTCGACATCGTCGACGCTGCTGACGGCGACATCGACGAGGCCGAGGCTGCGGACCTGGCCGAGGGGGAGCCGGCGGAGCAGGAAGCCGTGCACACCGAGGACGCCGACGGCGCCGACAGCGCCGACGATGTAGCGGACACCGACGAGGCCGCGGACGAGGAAGCCGCTGACGACGAGGCGGCGGACGAGACCGCGGGCGACGAGGCCGCGGAGGACGCCGACGAGGCCGATGAGGCCGAGGCCCCGGCAGCCGAGCCGGTCGACGCGGTCGCCGCGTTCCGCGAGGAGCTGCGCACCCTGCCCGGCGAGTGGTACGTCATCCACACCTACGCCGGCTACGAGAACCGCGTGAAGTCCAACCTGGAGCAGCGCGCCGTCTCGCTCAACGTCGAGGAGTACATCTACCAGGCCGAAGTGCCCCAGGAAGAAGTAGTCCAGATCAAGAACGGCGACCGGAAGACCATCCGGCAGAACAAGCTCCCGGGCTATGTGCTGGTCCGCATGGACCTCACCAACGAGTCCTGGGGCGTCGTCCGCAACACCCCGGGTGTCACCGGCTTCGTCGGCAACGCCTACGACCCCTACCCGCTGACGCTGGACGAGATCGTCAAGATGCTCGCCCCCGAGGTGGAGGCCGCGGCCGAGGCCGCCGCGATCGCCGAGGGCACGGCCCAGCCGCGCAAGGTCGAGGTCCAGGTGCTCGACTTCGAGGTCGGCGACTCGGTCACCGTCACCGACGGCCCCTTCGCCACCCTCCAGGCGACGATCAACGAGATCAACCCGGACTCCAAGAAGGTCAAGGGCCTGGTGGAGATCTTCGGCCGCGAGACCCCGGTCGAGCTGAGCTTCGACCAGATCCAGAAGAACTAGGTTCCACGGGGACGCGGTTCCCCGGCTTCCCAAGAAGCCCCCGGTCGGCGGTTCTCCCGTCGGCCGGGGGCTCTTGCGTGTGCTGGGGGTGCGGGTCAGGACGCGTCGGTCGTCAGGACCGGCAGGTAGCCCTTGGAGTGGCCGGTGGCGGTGGGGTGGTAGGACTCCCAGGTCGGGCTGATGACCAGGGAGTGCAGGTAGTCGTCGCCGGAGCACAGCTCGTGGCCGCTGAACGTGGTGCGCACGTCGCCGAAGGTGAAGCCGTGCGCGGAGGCGCGGGCCGAGATGACCGAGTCGATCAGGTCGGCAGCCTCGTTGAGCTTGTTGTGCTTGGTCGAACTGAGGCCGAGGCAGAGCGTGTTGAGCTTGTACAGGTGCGGGTAGTCCAGCACGACGACCTTCGCTGAGGGCGCCTTGGAGTGGACCGCGTTGTACACCGCGTCCAGCCGGGCCGGAAGGGTGTTCGTGATGTACGACTCGGCGGTGTTGACCCGGCTGACGCAGGTGTCGTCGGAGCCGGTGACGCAGGTGGTGATCACGTCGGAGAAGCCCGCGTCGTCGCCGCCGACGGTGAGGCTCACCAGGCCGGTGGACGAGTTCAGCGCGCTGAGCTGGTTGTTGATCACGTCCGTGGTCACCGCGCCGGAGCACGCGGCGAACGTGAACGAGGAGGGGCTGTGCGCGCTGGCCCACAGGGCCGGGTACGCGCTGTTGCTGCGGTGGCAGTCACCGCTGGAACTGATGTAGTTGCCGGCCCCGTTGCCGGCTGCGTACGAGTCGCCCAGCGCGACGTACGCCGGCCCGGCGGCTTGTGCCGGAGCCGCCAGCAACATCGCTGTCACCAGGGCGAACCCCGTGGCGGCAAGAGCGGTAAGGGACTTTGTGAGTCTCACGAAACCTCCAAGGGCGGGATCGCTGCGTCACCTTGGTACCGCGCGGTAGCTTCCCTTGGGAAGTGTCCATGCCAAGAATTCTCCACGCGTAGACCTGAGTGTCAGTCAGTGGTACCCAGGAATCAGGTGTGTTGGACAGCGACACGTGAGACACCCCGGGGCGCACTGGCGTGCCGAGGGGTTGTGCGGGGGTGAACGGCCGTCCGGCCACGGCGTGGAGCCGTCGTTCAGCCGCAACGGGTGAGTTCCAGGACGAGTTGGGAGGCCAGGAACCAGGGCGCCGCCTCCCGGTCGCCGTACGGCATGTACGTGTCCGCGGAGTTGACCAGACCGCGGGTGGGGGAGGGCGTGACGAACCCGCCGAACACGCCCCAGACGCGGGGCTTGCGGGAGTGCACGAAGAGCGGTGCCGCGAGGTGCGGGCAGTGCCGTACGGCAACCTTGGCGAGGGGCCGCAGACCGGCGGCTTCGTGGTCAACGTCCCTTCCAGATCCTCCGTTTCGCCTCCATCCGGCATCAGGAAGAGCCAGCCCTTGGCGCTGCGGTCGGCCGGCTTCCCGCACACCTGGCACAACTTGCAGAGTGCGGCGACGCGTTGGCGGTGGGAGCTCATGGCCCGGTAGTCGGGCCGCCCGACCCCCACCGCCTCGCCCATCCGGGCCCACAGCACCCCGTGCCCGTCCCGGTCCGCCGCCACCTCGTCCTCGACGGTTCCTTCGAGGAGTGGGGCGCCGGATCAAGTGGCCTTCCACCAGGGCTGATTGCCCGACGGCCCCTCAATCGTCCAGTCCCGGAAATCCTGCACGCAAGCTTCTTCGTAAATTTCGCCCACGATGGCATATGTGCTGTCGTACGCTTGGAGTGACGGAGCGCGGACTGTCCGTTAAACGCTCGGGGCTCTCGCGTCGAGCTCGTGGACTCGGTACACGGGGAGGCAGACTCATGGCGGCACCGACTTCCTCGCGGAGATCCACCGGGACTCCCTCAACCGCGGTTGGTGGTCGCAGTACCGCAGCGTGATGCCGTCAGGCATGGCGATGTACGTCGGTCTGGAGACGGGCGCCCGTGCGATCCGTGCGTCGCACCCGAGCGTGGTGGTCGGCCTTCTCCAGATCGAGCGCTACGTTCGGGAGATGCTCCAAGTCGCAAAGCCTGTCGAGGAGCACACCACGGAGTTGGTGGAGCGCCACATCCAGCTACGGATGGAGCGGAAGGAACGGCTCACGACCATGGAGGGGCGTCTGGAGCTGTGGGCGATCCTCGATGAGGCGGCACTGCGTCGCAGGATCGGCAGTCCGGACGTCATGCGTGAGCAGTACGAGGAAATCATCCGCCTGACGAAGCTCGATAATGTGACAGTCCAGGTTTTGCCGATGGACGGCGAGACGTACAGGTCCAGCTTCAACTTCAACCTGCTGGAGTTCGAGTCCCCGCAGCTCACGGTCGTCCAGACCGACGGGCCCGAAGGGTCGAACGTCAGCGACAAGGACACCACCATCTGGGCGTTCACTCGCCGGTTCGACGCACTGCGGGCAGGAGCCCTGGCGCCGGGCGAGACCCCGACCTTCCTGCACCGACTAGCCGGAGAGATCTGATCCACATGACGCACCGCACGGCTCCTGACCTTGTGGCCGAAGACGCCTGGTTCAAGTCGTCGTACAGCCAGGAGAACGGCACCAATTGTGTCGAGGTCGCCGATCTGACCCCCACCGGGCAGGTGGCCGTGCGGGACTCGAAGGACAAGGCGGGCCCGGCGCTGGTGTTCCCGGCGGACTCGTTCGCCCAATTCGTGGCGGCTGTGCGCGGGGGCCGTTTCGACGGGTGAGCCGGCCGTGTGCTGTCAGAGGGCGCGGTAGACATCGCGTCGGTTGCCGACCTTGACGACCAGGATGAGGAGTTCACCGTCCTCGACCCGGTAGGCGACGCGGTAGGCGCCGACGCGGAGCCGATAGAGGTCGGACGGGCCTATGAGCTTCTTGACGTCCGCGTCTTCGCGGTAAGGATCGTCACCGAGCGCGGTGAGCGCGGTGAGGATGCGCATCGCGGCGGGCCGATCGATGGCACGGAGCTGGCGTTGCGCCGCGGGGAGGAAACGGAATGCGTACTTCATGCCGCGCCGTCAGCCCGTTCGGCGAACAGGTCGGCCAGCAACTCGGCCATGGTCACCGTGGGGCCTCCCTCGGCGAGGGCCTCTTCCGCCTCCCGGGCCAGCAGCAGGTCGGCGGCCTCCTCCAGGGCGTTGAGGTCCGCGATCGGTACCAGGGCCGCCACGGGCTCGCCGTTCCGGGTGATGACGGTCGGCGTGCCCTCTTCGGCGTCGTGGATGCGATCCGCGAGATGCGCGCGCGCTTCCCGTACGGTCACGGTGTTCTCGGTCATGGCACCAGTGTACGCAGATATGTGTACACAGTCACCTCCGAGGATGAACGGTGGCCGCCTGATCCATGGCGAACCTCTCGCGGGCGGCTGCCGTGACCGGGGTGAAGAGGTTGACGAGGGTGCCGTCGGGGTCGCGGAGCAGCAGGGAGCGGTTGCCCCAGGGCATCGTGGTGGGCTCGTTGACGAAGTCCGAACCGGCGAGGTCGCGGTAGGCGGCGTCCACGTCGGGCACGAGGAACTCGATGATCGCGCTGTGGTTGGCGGCGGGCCGGGCGGAGCCGGGTGCGAAGAGGGGGACCGTGCGGGTGCTGCCGATCGCCAGGGTCGCCCCCGGGGTGCGGATCTCCGCGAAGTCCTCGGTGGCCCAGTCGGCCCGTACGCCGGTCACGCGCTCGTAGAAGCCGACGAGGCGGGCCACGTCGTCGGTGATGATGCGGGTCGAGGCGAACTCCATGGGGTGCTCCGTACGTCGTCGGGTGCTGTTCTCTCCACCGCACGTTAGGACGGATACCGGGCAGAACCCGCCCGGTATCCGAGGCAGAATCGCAGGTATGTCCCGGCCCACCGCCCGCGTGCTCACCCTGCTGGAACTCCTCCAGTCCGGCGGCACCCGCACCGTCGCCGAACTCGCCGACCGGCTCGGCGTGGACGAGCGCACGGTGCGGCGGTACGCCGACCACCTCCTCGACCTCGACGTGCCGGTCGAGTCGGTCCGCGGCCGCTACGGCGGCTACCGGCTCGCCCCCGGCTACCGCCTGCCCCCGCTGATGCTCAGCGACGACGAGGCCCTCGCCGTGCTCCTCGGCCTGGTCGCGGGCCGCCGCCTCGGCCTGGCCACGGAAGCGGCCACCGCCGGCGAGACCGCGGCGGCCAAGATCCGCCGGGTGCTGCCCGCGCGGCTGCGCGCCCGGCTCGACACCGTGCTGGACACCCTCGCCCTCACCGCCCCGGGCGGCGCGGAACCCGCCGCGCCGGACAGCGCCGTGCTGCTCACGCTCGCCGACGCGGTGCGCCACCACCGCCCGGTCGCCTTCCGCCACACCGCCGCCGGCGGCCGCGCCACCGTACGGACGCTGCACCCGTACGGCCTGGTGGTCCACTCCGGCCGCTGGTACGTCACGGGCGCGCTGGTGCCCGGCGGCGAGGACCGTACGTTCCGGCTCGACCGCGTCGCGGAGGCGCGCACCCTGCCGGGCTCGTTCTCCCCGCCCGCCGGCGTCGACCCGGCCGAGCGCGTGCTGACCGGGTTCGCCACCGCGCGCTACCGGTACGAGGTGGTGCTGCGGATCGCCGGTAGCGTGGAGGAGGTCCGCACCCGCCTGCCGGCGTCCGTCGCGGTCGTGACGAAGCCCCCGGCCGCCCGGGACGGCGAGCCCACCGACCCGGACGACCCCGCCGGCTGGCTCCGCGTGGAACTGCACGTGGAGCGCCTGGACTGGCTGCCCGGCGTCCTGGCCGCGCTCGACCTGCCGTTCGCCGTCGAGCGCCCCGCCGAGCTCCGCGACCTGGTCGCCGCCCTCGCCGGCCGCCTGCACCGGTCGGCGCTGCGCGACCCGCGGTGACCTCGCGATTTCAGGGCGCGGCCCCGTACCCGTTATCGTGGTGCGGTATGCCTGCTCGCAGGCATGAACACTCTCAACAAGACCCGGAGAGAGCAATGCCTCCCAAGAAGAAGAAGGTCACGGGGCTGATCAAGCTCCAGATCAACGCCGGTGCGGCCAACCCGGCGCCGCCGGTCGGCCCCGCGCTGGGCCAGCACGGCGTGAACATCATGGAGTTCTGCAAGGCCTACAACGCGGCCACCGAGTCGCAGCGCGGCATGGTGATCCCGGTGGAGATCACGGTCTACGAGGACCGTACCTTCACGTTCATCACCAAGACCCCGCCGGCCGCGAAGCTCATCCTGAAGGCCGCGGGCGTGGACAAGGGCTCCGGCGAGCCCCACGTCAAGAAGGTCGCCTCGCTCAGCCGTGAGCAGGTGCGGGAGATCGCCACCACGAAGCTCCCCGACCTGAACGCGAACGACCTGGACGCCGCGGAGAAGATCATCGCGGGTACCGCCCGTTCCATGGGCATCACGGTCCAGGGCTGAACCGCCGACCTGGCCACACCCGGCAGTGAGTGGAAGGGCCTGCTCGGCTCGGACCACGACTCCAAGACAACGTAGGAGCAGCAAGTGAGCAAGCGCAGCAAGTCTCTCCGCGCTGCGGACGCCAAGATCGACCGGGAGCGCGTGTACGCGCCCCTGGAGGCCGTCCGTCTCGCGAAGGAGACCGCGACCACCAAGTTCGACTCGACCGTCGAGGTCGCCTTCCGCCTGGGTGTCGACCCGCGCAAGGCCGACCAGATGGTCCGCGGCACCGTGAACCTTCCGCACGGCACCGGCAAGACCGCCCGGGTCCTGGTCTTCGCGACCGGTGACCGTGCTGCGGCCGCGGAAGCCGCGGGAGCCGACATCGTCGGCTCCGACGAACTGATCGACGAGGTGTCGAAGGGCCGGCTCGACTTCGACGCCGTCGTCGCCACCCCGGACCTGATGGGCAAGGTCGGCCGGCTGGGCCGCGTGCTCGGCCCGCGCGGTCTGATGCCGAACCCGAAGACCGGCACGGTCACCCCGGACGTGGCGAAGGCGGTCACGGACATCAAGGGCGGCAAGATCGAGTTCCGCGTCGACAAGCACTCGAACCTGCACTTCATCATCGGCAAGGTCTCCTTCGACGAGACCAAGCTGGTGGAGAACTACGCGGCGGCGCTGGACGAGGTCCTGCGGCTCAAGCCGTCCGCGGCCAAGGGCCGTTACATCAAGAAGGCCGCCGTCTCCACCACGATGGGCCCGGGCATCCCGCTCGACTCCAACCGCACCCGCAACCTCCTCACCGAGGAGGACCCCGCCGCCCTCTGACGGCGGTGCGGCCGGCAGTACGACGGCACGACAGCACCACGGCGCCCCGCTCCCCCCGGCACCCCCGGGCGGTCGCGGGGCGCCCGCGCGTGTGCGGACCGGACGGCCGCACGCCCCGCAGGCGTGCCGTCACAGGAAACCGCTAGGGTCTTCCCCCCGGGAATGAATAGGGTCTTCCCGTGGGAACGAGGGGCGGGCCCACGAAGGGCGCTCGCCCCTGGGGGGAAGGGGCCTTTCCATGTCACATACCCGTGTCCGGCGCCTTGTGGGGGCGGCCGCGGCCGCGGGCGCGCTGCTGGTCCTGACGGCTGCCTGCGGCGGCCACGACACGGCCGGCGCTCCGAGGACCGCGACGTCCACGGCGTCCGGCGGCAGTTCGTCCCACGGCGATGTCGCCCACGCCGTCGATGCCCTGGCCACCGTGCAGAAGCGCACCGACAGCGTGTACTCCGCGCGGACGGACACCACGACGACCATGGGCTCGGAGGTGTCGATGCGCGTCACCGGCTCGATGGACTGGTCGAACGGCATGCTCGCCGACCTGCAGATGACGTACACCGGCGGCTCGTCCCTCGCGACCATGCAGAAGGCGGGCATGGCCAGTATGAAGATCCGCTACCTGCCGGACGCGTACTACGTGGACCTCGGCCCGGCCTTCGCGAAGAAGCTCGGCGGCAAGGAGTGGTTCAGGTACGACAGCGACGATCTGGCCAAGTTCAGCGGTGCTTCGGGCGCCGTCGCCAAGGACCAGCTGGACGAGGGCAATCCCACCCGCACGGTGGACATCGTGCTGGCGTCGCCCGACGTGCGCGCGGTCGGCCAGGAGACCGTACGCGGCGTTCCGGCCACCCACTACCGGGGCACCCTCGATGTCGCCACCGTCACCCGGCAGAGCACCCCGCACCTGACCGCCGCACAGTTCCAGGCGGTGCGGCAGCAGCTCACCAAGGCCGGTATCACCACCGAGACGGTCGACCTGTGGGTGTCGAAGGACAACCTCCCGGTCGAGTCGGCCAGTCGCGCGACCAGCAAGCAGGGCCTGCTGTCGACGAGGGTCTTCTACTCCGACTACGGTCTCAAGGTCCACGTCGCGGCGCCGCCGGCCTCGCAGACCACCGACTTCTCCCACCTGCTCGACCAGGCCTCGTAGGCCGCCGGTCCAGCGGTACCGCGGAGGCGATTTGCTCTTCGGCGGCCTGTACCCGTACCGTTGCGGCGAAGCCAAAGACCGCAGGTTGTCGCCTTGCCCGGGAACGGGTGGGGCGGCCGAAGGATTCCGCTCGGTGCGGACGGCCCGCGTAGGTGACCGGATGAAGATCTCCGGGAGTGCTGACGCCCTCTCGTCGAGTTCCGCCCCGTGCGCCTGCGCCCGGGGCGTTTGTGTTGCTCGCGCCAGTCACGTCCCCTTCGTCAACCGGGCGGTCCGCAATCACCCGGAAGGAGGCCGAGACTCATGGCGAGGCCCGACAAGTCTGCCGCGGTTGCCGAGTTGACGGACAAGTTCCGCAGCTCGAACGCCGCAGTGCTGACCGAGTACCGCGGTCTCACCGTGGCGCAGCTCAAGACGCTGCGCCGTTCGCTCGGTGAGAACGCCACGTACGCCGTGGTGAAGAACACGCTGACCAAGATCGCGGCCAACGAGGCCGGGATCAACACGCTCGACGACCTGTTCGCGGGTCCGTCGGCCGTCGCCTTCGTGACCGGTGACCCGGTCGAGGCGGCGAAGGGTCTGCGCGACTTCGCCAAGGACAACCCCGCTCTCGTCATCAAGGGCGGTGTCCTTGACGGCAAGGCGCTGTCCGCCGACGAGATCAAGAAGCTTGCGGACCTCGAGTCCCGCGAGGTTCTGCTCGCCAAGCTGGCGGGTGCCATGAAGGCCAAGCAGTCCCAGGCTGCCGCGCTCTTCCAGGCGCTCCCGTCGAAGTTCGTCCGCACCGCGGAGGCGCTTCGGGCCAAGAAGGCCGAGGCCGAGGCAGAGCAGGGCGGTGCCGAGTAACTCGGCTCGCACATTGACCGCCGCCTGACCCGGCGGGGCGCCCGGTACCCGTACCGGTCGCTCGCGGAGCGGGAGCGGTCGCCGCGGGCCCGACGTACGCCCGCCGACATGTACACCACGGCACCAGCCGAATGAATGGAAGGACGCCAATCATGGCGAAGCTGACCCAGGACGAACTGCTCGCCCAGTTCGAGAGCCTGACCCTCATCGAGCTCTCCGAGTTCGTGAAGGCGTTCGAGGAGAAGTTCGACGTCACCGCCGCCGCTCCGGTCGCGGTCGCCGCCGCCGGCGGTGCCCCGGGCGCCCCGGCCGAGGCCGTCGAGGAGAAGGACGAGTTCGACGTCATCCTCACCGGCGCCGGTGACAAGAAGATCCAGGTCATCAAGGTCGTGCGTGAGCTGACCTCGCTGGGCCTGAAGGAGGCCAAGGACCTCGTGGACGGCGCCCCGAAGCCCGTCCTGGAGAAGGCCACCAAGGAAGCCGCGGACAAGGCGAAGGAGTCCCTCGAGGGCGCCGGCGCTTCGGTCGAGGTCAAGTAACACCTCGCTCCGCAGCTGCTCCACCCGCCGTAGGGCGGCCACCCGAACGGGTGGCCGCCCTCGGTCGTTTTCGATCTCCGCGAGGCTTGGGCCTTGACGGATGGCACGCGGCGCGCAATTCTCAGGACGCGCCGCCACCCGCGGTCACCCGGTCCGGTGCCCGCCGGCCCCACACTTCGTCAGGGGCCGGATGCATGGATCGCCGGCGAAGCGGGAATGGATGCGTTGGTGGTCGGGTGGACCCGCTTGCGGTGGTCCGCGCGGCAGGCAGGACATGATGGATGACGGACGCGGGACCCGGGCTCCGAGGGCCGGGCGGACGCGGCCGTGAGACGGGCGGAGGGGGCGACGATTCGGTACTCCGAATCTCAGCCTGGACATCAGTGGGCCAAGTGGCTACACTGACCCTTTGCGCTGCCTGTTAGCTGCTGCCTGGCCCGTCACCAGGGGTATGCCCGTGTCCGAGCACTCGTGAGGAAGCCTGTCATCAGGGCTTTTCTCTTCAGCTCGGGTTCGGTCCGGTACGCGCGTAGTGAGTCCGAGCCCTCGGAAGGACCCCCTCTTGGCCGCCTCGCGCAACGCCTCGACCACCCATTCGAACAACGGCGCAAGCACCGCCCCGCTGCGCATCTCTTTCGCGAAGATCCGTGAACCGCTCGAAGTTCCGAACCTCCTCGCGCTCCAGACCGAGAGCTTTGACTGGCTGCTCGGCAACGCGGCATGGAAGGCCCGGGTCGAGGCGGCCCTGGACAGTGGGCAGGACGTCCCCAGGAAGTCCGGTCTGGAGGAGATCTTCGAGGAGATCTCCCCGATCGAGGACTTCTCCGGGTCGATGTCCCTCACGTTCCGTGACCACCGCTTCGAGCCGCCGAAGAACTCGCTCGACGAGTGCAAGGAGCGCGACTTCACCTACGGCGCCCCGCTCTTCGTCACCGCCGAGTTCACCAACAACGAGACCGGCGAGATCAAGTCCCAGACCGTCTTCATGGGCGACTTCCCCCTGATGACGAGCAAGGGCACCTTCTGCATCAACGGCACCGAGCGTGTCGTCGTCTCGCAGCTGGTCCGCTCGCCGGGTGTGTACTTCGACAGCTCCATCGACAAGACGTCCGACAAGGACATCTTCTCCGCCAAGATCATCCCGTCCCGGGGTGCCTGGCTGGAGATGGAGATCGACAAGCGCGACATGGTCGGCGTGCGCATCGACCGCAAGCGCAAGCAGTCGGTGACCGTGCTGCTCAAGGCGCTCGGCTGGACCACCGAGCAGATCCTCGAGGAGTTCGGCGAGTACGAGTCGATGCGCGCCACCCTGGAGAAGGACCACACCCAGGGCCAGGACGACGCGCTGCTGGACATCTACCGCAAGCTGCGCCCGGGCGAGCCGCCGACGAAGGAGGCCGCCCAGACCCTGCTGGAGAACCTCTACTTCAACCCGAAGCGCTACGACCTGGCCAAGGTCGGCCGCTACAAGGTGAACAAGAAGCTCGGCAGCGACGCGCCGCTGGACGCCGGCGTGCTCACCACCGAGGACATCCTCGCCACCATCAAGTACCTGGTGAAGCTGCACGCGGGCGAGACCGAGACCGTGGGCGACTCCGGCCGGTCGATCATCGTCGAGACCGACGACATCGACCACTTCGGCAACCGCCGCATCCGCAACGTCGGCGAGCTGATCCAGAACCAGGTCCGTACCGGCCTGGCCCGTATGGAGCGCGTGGTCCGGGAGCGGATGACCACCCAGGACGTCGAGGCGATCACGCCGCAGACCCTGATCAACATCCGGCCGGTCGTCGCCTCCATCAAGGAGTTCTTCGGCACCAGCCAGCTCTCCCAGTTCATGGACCAGACGAACCCGCTGTCGGGCCTGACGCACAAGCGCCGGCTCAACGCGCTCGGCCCCGGCGGCCTGTCCCGTGAGCGGGCCGGCTTCGAGGTCCGCGACGTGCACCCGTCGCACTACGGCCGGATGTGCCCGATCGAGACCCCCGAAGGCCCGAACATCGGCCTGATCGGCTCGCTCGCCTCCTACGGCCGGGTCAACGCGTTCGGCTTCATCGAGACGCCGTACCGCAAGGTCACCGACGGCCAGGTCACCGACCACGTCGACTACCTGACCGCCGACGAGGAGGACCGCTTCGTCATCGCGCAGGCCAACGCGCCGCTCACCGACGAGCTGCGGTTCGCCGAGTCCCGCGTGCTGGTCCGCCGCCGCGGCGGCGAGATCGACTACATCCCCGGCGACGACGTCGACTACATGGACGTCTCGCCGCGCCAGATGGTGTCGGTCGCCACCGCGATGATTCCGTTCCTGGAGCACGACGACGCCAACCGCGCCCTGATGGGCGCGAACATGATGCGCCAGGCCGTGCCGCTGATCAAGGCCGAGGCGCCGCTGGTCGGCACCGGCATGGAGTACCGCTGCGCGGTCGACGCCGGCGACGTGATCAAGGCCGAGAAGGACGGCGTGGTCCAGGAGGTCTCCGCCGACTACGTCACGGTCACCAACGACGACGGCACCTACACCACCTACCGGGTCGCCAAGTTCTCCCGCTCCAACCAGGGCACCTCGTTCAACCAGAAGGTCGTCGTGGACGAGGGCGCCCGCGTGGTGGCCGGCCAGGTGCTCGCCGACGGACCGTCCACGGACGAGGGCGAGATGGCCCTCGGCAAGAACCTGCTGGTCGCGTTCATGCCGTGGGAAGGCCACAACTACGAGGACGCGATCATCCTGTCGCAGCGCCTCGTGCAGGACGACGTCCTGTCCTCGATCCACATCGAGGAGCACGAGGTCGACGCCCGCGACACCAAGCTGGGCCCGGAGGAGATCACCCGGGACATCCCGAACGTCTCCGAGGAGGTCCTCGCCGACCTCGACGAGCGTGGCATCATCCGGATCGGCGCCGACGTGGTCGCCGGCGACATCCTGGTCGGCAAGGTCACGCCCAAGGGCGAGACCGAGCTGACCCCGGAGGAGCGGCTGCTGCGCGCGATCTTCGGCGAGAAGGCCCGCGAGGTCCGCGACACCTCCCTGAAGGTGCCGCACGGCGAGGTCGGCAAGGTCATCGGCGTGCGCGTCTTCGACCGCGAGGAGGGCGACGAGCTGCCGCCCGGCGTCAACCAGCTGGTGCGGGTCTACGTCGCCCAGAAGCGCAAGATCACCGACGGCGACAAGCTCGCCGGCCGGCACGGCAACAAGGGCGTCATCTCCAAGATCCTGCCGGTCGAGGACATGCCGTTCACCGAGGACGGCACCCCGGTCGACATCATCCTCAACCCGCTCGGCGTCCCGTCCCGGATGAACCCGGGCCAGGTGCTGGAGATCCACCTCGGCTGGCTCGCCAAGCAGGGCTGGGACGTCTCCGGCATCGCCGAGGAGTGGGCCCAGCGGCTGGACGGCATCGGCGCCGGCCGGGTCGAGCCGGGCACCAACGTGGCCACGCCGGTCTTCGACGGCGCCCGCGAGGACGAGATCGTCGGTCTCTTCGAGGCCACGATCCCCAACCGCGACGGCGACCGGATGGTGCGGCCCTCCGGCAAGGCGCGGCTGTTCGACGGCCGCTCCGGCGAGCCGTTCCCGGAGCCGATCTCCATCGGCTACATGTACATCCTCAAGCTGCACCACCTGGTGGACGACAAGCTGCACGCCCGCTCCACCGGCCCGTACTCGATGATCACCCAGCAGCCGCTGGGTGGTAAGGCGCAGTTCGGCGGGCAGCGGTTCGGCGAGATGGAGGTGTGGGCGCTGGAGGCGTACGGCGCCGCCTACGCGCTCCAGGAGCTGCTGACCATCAAGTCCGACGACGTGCTCGGCCGCGTGAAGGTCTACGAGGCCATCGTCAAGGGCGAGAACATCCCCGAGCCCGGCATCCCCGAGTCCTTCAAGGTGCTCATCAAGGAGATGCAGTCGCTCTGCCTCAACGTGGAGGTGCTGTCCAAGGACGGCATGTCCATCGAGATGCGGGACACCGACGAGGACGTGTTCCGTGCGGCGGAGGAGCTCGGCATCGACCTGTCCCGGCGCGAGCCGAGCAGCGTCGAAGAGGTCTGACGGGCCGGCCCGTCCGGTCTCCCACCGGACGGGCTCTCCCGCGACCCGTTCAGACCATTTGAGAATCAACCCTGAGAGGGATTGACGACACAGTGCTCGACGTCAACTTCTTCGACGAGCTGCGGATCGGCCTGGCCACCGCGGACGACATCCGGACCTGGTCGCACGGCGAGGTCAAGAAGCCCGAGACCATCAACTACCGCACCCTCAAGCCGGAAAAGGACGGGCTCTTCTGCGAGAAGATCTTCGGCCCCACCCGGGACTGGGAGTGCTACTGCGGCAAGTACAAGCGTGTCCGCTTCAAGGGCATCATCTGCGAGCGCTGCGGCGTCGAGGTCACCCGCGCCAAGGTGCGGCGTGAGCGGATGGGCCACATCGAGCTGGCCGCGCCGGTCACCCACATCTGGTACTTCAAGGGCGTGCCCTCGCGCCTGGGGTACCTGCTCGACCTCGCCCCGAAGGACCTGGAGAAGGTCATCTACTTCGCGGCGTACATGATCACCTGGGTGGACGACGAGCGCCGCACCCGCGACCTGCCCTCCCTGGAGGCCCAGGTCTCCGTGGAGCGCCAGCAGGTCGAGCAGCGCCGCGACGCCGATGTCGAGGCCCGGCAGAAGAAGCTGGAGGCCGACCTCGGCGAGCTGGAGAACGAGGGCGCCAAGGCCGACGTCCGCCGCAAGGTGCGCGAGGGCGCCGAGCGCGAGATGAAGCAGCTGCGCGACCGCGCCCAGCGCGAGCTGGACCGGCTCGACGAGGTGTGGGCCCGCTTCAAGAACCTCAAGGTCCAGGACCTGGAGGGCGACGAGCTGCTCTACCGCGAGCTGCGCGACCGCTTCGGCACGTACTTCCAGGGCTCGATGGGTGCCGCGGCGCTGCAGAAGCGCCTGGAGTCCTTCGACCTGGAGGAGGAGGCCGAGCGCCTCCGCGAGATCATCCGCACCGGCAAGGGCCAGAAGAAGACCCGCGCCCTGAAGCGGCTCAAGGTGGTCTCCGCGTTCCTCCAGACCACCAACAAGCCCGGCGGCATGGTGCTGGACTGCGTCCCGGTGATCCCGCCGGACCTGCGTCCGATGGTCCAGCTCGACGGTGGCCGCTTCGCCACCTCCGACCTGAACGACCTGTACCGCCGGGTGATCAACCGCAACAACCGCCTGAAGCGCCTGCTCGACCTCGGTGCGCCCGAGATCATCGTGAACAACGAGAAGCGGATGCTCCAGGAGGCCGTCGACGCGCTCTTCGACAACGGCCGCCGCGGCCGCCCGGTGACGGGCCCCGGCAACCGTCCGCTGAAGTCGCTCTCCGACATGCTCAAGGGCAAGCAGGGCCGGTTCCGCCAGAACCTGCTCGGCAAGCGCGTGGACTACTCCGCCCGCTCGGTGATCGTCGTCGGCCCGCAGCTCAAGC
Source organism: Streptomyces sp. CA2R106 (assembly GCF_037034245.1). Taxonomy (NCBI): domain Bacteria; kingdom Bacillati; phylum Actinomycetota; class Actinomycetes; order Kitasatosporales; family Streptomycetaceae; genus Streptomyces; species Streptomyces sp. CA2R106. Next base: position 141,090 of record NZ_JBAGKC010000010.1, on the reverse strand, counting down.
TGCACCAGTGCGGCCTGCCCAAGGCCATGGCGCTGGAGCTCTTCAAGCCGTTCGTGATGAAGCGCCTGGTGGACCTCAACCACGCGCAGAACATCAAGTCGGCCAAGCGCATGGTCGAGCGCGGCCGCACGGTCGTGTACGACGTGCTGGAAGAGGTCATCGCCGAGCACCCGGTGCTGCTCAACCGCGCGCCGACCCTGCACCGGCTGGGCATCCAGGCGTTCGAGCCGCAGCTCGTCGAGGGCAAGGCCATCCAGATCCACCCGCTGGTCTGCACCGCGTTCAACGCGGACTTCGACGGCGACCAGATGGCCGTGCACCTGCCGCTGTCCGCGGAGGCGCAGGCCGAGGCCCGCATCCTGATGCTGTCCTCGAACAACATCCTCAAGCCCGCCGACGGCCGCCCGGTCACCATGCCGACCCAGGACATGGTGCTCGGCCTGTTCTTCCTGACCACGGACTCCGAGGAGCGCGAGGTCATCGGCGAGGGCCGGGCGTTCGGCGCGACCGCCGAGGCGATCATGGCCTTCGACGCGCGCGAGCTGTCCATGCAGGCCAAGGTGGACATCCGCTTCCCGGTGGGCACCGTCCCGCCGCGCGGCTGGACCCCGCCGGAGCCGGTGGAGGGCGAGGAGCCGTACCAGGTCGGTGACAGCTTCCGGCTGCGCACCACCCTGGGCCGGGCGCTCTTCAACGAGCTGCTGCCCGAGGACTACCCGTTCGTGGACTACGCGGTCGGCAAGAAGCAGCTCTCCGAGATCGTCAACGACCTCGCCGAGCGGTACCCGAAGGTGATCGTGGCGGCGACGCTCGACAACCTGAAGGCGGCCGGCTTCCACTGGGCGACCCGTTCGGGCGTCACCGTGGCCGTCACCGACATCGTGGTGCCCGAGGCGAAGAAGGGTCTGATCGCCTCCTACGAGGCGCTCGACGAGAAGGTCCAGAAGCAGTACGAGCGCGGCCTGATCACCAAGCAGGAGCGCTCGGACGAGCTGATCAACATCTGGACCAAGGCGACCAACGAGGTCGCCCAGGCGATGAACGCCAACTTCCCGAAGACCAACCCGATCTTCATGATGGTCGACTCGGGTGCCCGCGGAAACATGATGCAGATGCGTCAGATCGCGGGTATGCGCGGCCTGGTGTCGAACGCCAAGAACGAGACGATCCCGCGTCCGATCAAGGCGTCCTTCCGCGAGGGCCTGTCCGTGCTGGAGTACTTCATCTCCACCCACGGTGCCCGTAAGGGTCTGGCCGACACCGCGCTGCGCACCGCCGACTCGGGTTACCTGACCCGTCGTCTGGTGGACGTCTCGCAGGACGTGATCATCCGCGAGGAGGACTGCGGCACCGACCGCGGTCTGAAGCTGCGGATCGCCGAGCGCGCCGAGGACGGCTCGCTGCGCAAGGCCGAGGACGTCGAGACCAGCGTGTACGCGCGGATGCTCGCCGAGGACGTCGTGGTGGACGGCAAGGTCATCGCCCCCGCCAACGTCGACCTGGGCGACGTCCTCATCGACCAGCTGCTGCGGCACGGCGTCGAGGAGGTCAAGACCCGCTCGATCCTCACCTGCGAGTCGGCGGTGGGCACCTGCGCCTACTGCTACGGGCGTTCGCTGGCCACCGGCAAGCTGGTGGACATCGGCGAGGCGGTCGGCATCATCGCCGCCCAGTCGATCGGTGAGCCCGGCACCCAGCTGACGATGCGTACCTTCCACACCGGTGGTGTGGCCGGTGACGACATCACGCAGGGTCTGCCGCGTGTGGTCGAGCTCTTCGAGGCGCGCGTGCCCAAGGGTGTCGCGCCGATCTCCGAGGCGGCCGGCCGGGTCCGGATCGAGGAGACCGAGAAGACCAAGAAGATCATCGTCACCCCGGACGACGGTGCCGACGAGATCGCCTACCCGATCTCCAAGCGCGTCAAGCTCCAGGTCGGCGAGGGCGACCACGTCGAGGTGGGCCAGAAGCTCACCTACGGCGCGACCAACCCGCACGACGTGCTGCGCATCCTCGGCCAGCGCCAGGTCCAGATCCACCTGGTGCAGGAAGTGCAGAAGGTCTACAACTCGCAGGGCGTGTCGATCCACGACAAGCACATCGAGATCATCATCCGGCAGATGCTGCGCCGGGTGACGATCATCGAGTCCGGCGACGCGGAGCTGCTGCCGGGCGAGCTGGTCGAGCGCGGCCGGTTCGAGACCGAGAACCGCCGCGTGGTCTCCGAGGGCGGTCACCCGGCCTCGGGCCGCCCGCAGCTGATGGGTATCACCAAGGCCTCGCTGGCCACCGAGTCCTGGCTGTCGGCCGCCTCCTTCCAGGAGACGACCCGGGTGCTGACGGACGCGGCGATCCACGCGAAGTCGGACTCGCTGCTGGGTCTGAAGGAGAACGTCATCATCGGCAAGCTCATCCCGGCCGGTACGGGCCTGTCCCGCTACCGCAACATCCGGGTGGAGCCGACTGAGGAGGCCAAGGCCGCGATGTACTCGGCCGTCGGCTACGACGACATCGACTACAGCCCGTTCGGCACCGGCTCCGGCCAGGCGGTGCCGCTGGAGGACTACGACTACGGCCCGTACAACGGCTGAGGCGTGGGCCTGACGGCCTGAGCGGTCATGGAGGGCGGCCGCCCCGGGGTTCCGGGGCGGCCGCCCTTTCGCGTGCGTGCCCGGGGCCGCCCGCCCGGCCCCGTTCGGGGCCGAGATAGTTGCGTGATACCGTTATCTCCAGTTGTCATCATCTGATGACATCACCGGGTGACATCGCCCGGTGACATCCGAACCCGGGGAGAGCGGCGGCACCGTGTCCAGCAGCGCACACATAACAGGCGGGGCCACCGGCCCCGGGGCCCTACCGAGCGGGCTGCGGCTGCGGCTGCTCGGGCCGACCCTGATCATCGTCGGCTCGCTGATGTCGGTCGTCTCCAGCCTGGGCGCCCCGCTGATCCCCACCATCGCCGACGCCGACGGGGTCTCGCTGAGCACCGCGGAGTGGCTGCTGACCATCACGCTGATGACCGGCGCCCTCGCCACCCCGCTGATGGGCCGGCTCTCCGACGGGCCCCGGCAGCGCGACGTGATCCTCGCCGCGCTCGGCTCGGTGGTCGCCGGCTGCGTGGTCGCCGCCCTGTCCAACGGCTTCGCGATGCTGATCGTCGGGCGCGGCCTGCAAGGGGTCGGCCTCGGACTGCTGCCGGTGGCGATGGCCGTCGCCCGGCGCAACCTCACCCCCGAGAAGTCGCGGCAGGCGATCGCCACGCTCTCGGTGACCGCCGCGATCGGCGCCGGCCTCGGCTACCCGGTCACCGCGCTGATCGCCGAGACCTTCGACTACCGGGGCGCGTACTGGTTCGGCGCGATCACCGTCGGCGCCGCCTTCCTGCTCGCCGCGTTCGTGCTGCCCGGCCGGGCGGACGTCCCCTCGCGGCGGTTCGACACGGTGGGCGCGACCCTGATCAGCCTGGTCGTCGTCGGGCTCTCGGTGGCGCTCAGCGAAGCCGGCGGCTGGGGGTGGACCTCGGCCCGCACCCTGGGCATCTTCGCCGCCAGCCTGGTGCTGCTCGCGGCCTGGATTCCGTATGAGCTGCGCACCACCGACCCGCTGATCGACCTGCGCCAGGTGAAGAACCGCTCGGTGCTCACCGCCGACACCGGCGGCTTCCTGATCAGCGTGGCGATGTACCTGCTGCTGCCGGTGGTGGTCGAGTTCGTCCAGGTCCCGACGGACCGGGGCTACGGCTTCGGCGCCTCGCTCGTCGTCTCCGGCCTGGTGCTGATGCCCTACGCGGCGGCGAACTTCGTGGCCAGCCGCTTCCTCGGGATCTACGAACGGCGGTTCGGCACCCGCAGCATGATCCCGCTGGGCTCGCTGATCTTCGCCTTCGGCACCGGCTTCTTCGCGCTGGAGCACTCCCACCTGTGGGAGGCGTTCGTGGTCACCGGGATCGCCGGCTTCGGGATGGGCTTCACCTACGCGGCGATGCCCGGCTTCATCGTGCGCGCGGTGCCGGCCAGTGAGACCGGCAGCGCGACCGGCTTCTACCAGGTGCTGCGCAGCATCGGCCTGACGCTGGGCAGCGCGCTGTCGGCCGCGGTGCTGATGGCGCACACCCCGGCGGGCAGCGCCCTGCCGAAGGTGTCCGGCTTCGAGACGGCACTGCTCTTCGCGTCGGCGCTGGCCGTGGCCACGGCCGTGATCAGCTTCGTGCTGCCCGGGCTGGGCGGCGGCAGCCGGGTACGGGCGAAGGCCGAGGAGGCCGCGGCGGTCGTCCCTATGATGGAGGAGGAGGCCGAACTCGCCGGCTCCGGCTTCATGACCGTCGACGACCGGGCTTCGGACACCCGCTGAGGAGGACCACGGTGGGCGTCGCGCAGACGGGGCCCGGGCGCCCCCGCGATGCGGCCGCCAGCAGGCAGGCGCTGCTGCGGGCCGCCCAGGAGCTGTTCGGGCAGAAGGGCTTCGAGCGGACCACGATCCGGGAGATCGGCGAACGCGCGGGCGTGGACGCCGCGTTGATCGCCCGCTACTTCGGCAACAAGGCGGAGCTGTACGTCGCCGCGGTGGTCGCCGAGGACGCCGCGGTCAGCGGGCCGGCCGAGTTCAGCGGGCTGGCACAGATCGCAAAAACCCTGGTCCGGCGGTCCGACGAGCGCGGGCCCGGGCCCATCATGCAGGCCCTGATCCGGTCCGACACCTCGCCGGAGATCCGGGTGGCCGCCCGCGAACGCCTCGCCCGCCGCGTCGTGGAGCCCCTGGCCGAGGACATCGCCGGCCAGCACCTCGACCGGCCCCGGCTGCGCGCGGAGATCGCGGTCTCCGCGCTCTACGGCATCAGCCTCAGCCGCTCGCTCGGCTGGTTCGAGGACATCCGCTCCGTCCCCCGCGCCGAACTGGTCGCCCTGGTCACCGAGGTCCTCACCGGCCTCACCGCGACGCCACCCGGGACCGACGGCGAACAGGCGTAGCCGCGGCGCTGCGTCACAACTTCTCGACACCGCACGGCAGTCGCGGCTGATCGGCGCTCACCCGGGGCATGCATCAACGCATGCTGGCGAGTGACGGGGACCGTGAGCGCGCGGTGGACATCCTCAAGGAGGCGTACACCCAGGGCCGGTTGCGGCCCGAGGAGTACGACGAGCGGGTCGGCCGGGCCTACCAGGCCCGCACCTACGACGACCTCGACCGGATCACCGCGGACATCCCCCACCCCGCCGCGCCGCCCTACCCGCTGCCGCCCCCGGCCCCAGCCCCGGTCTTCGTCCCCGAGGTCCGGCGCACCAACACCGCGGCCACCGCCTCCCTCGTCTGCGGCGTCCTGGCCGCCTTCACCCTGGGCGCCACCGCGATCCCGGCGGTCATCTGCGGGCACGTCGCCAAGACCCAGATCCGCCGCACCGGCGAGTCCGGCGACGGCCAGGCCACCGCCGGCCTCATCCTCGGCTACGCCTGCCTCGCCGTCATCACCGCCTTCATCGCCCTGGTCGTCGCCTTCATCGCCACCGCCCCGGGCCCCTGAGCCCTCTCGAGACTTCGGACCGCACCGGGAGCGCCGGGCCGCCGCCCCCCTCCTGCGGCTGCCCGGCGCCGTTCATCGGGCCGGCTCCAGGTAAGGCCGCAGGTGGTGGAGCCGGGTGTGGTAGTCCGGGTGAGAGGAAAGCAGCTTGCCGGGCAGGCCGCCGTGCGCCGTCGCGGCCGTAGTGCCGTGCGCTGTCAGCGCGAGACCCGCGGTGCGGGGGTCGGCCCACTGCTGCGACTGCATGACGTGCAGGACCTGGGCGAGCATCGGCGCGAAGCCCAGGGCGGCCGCGTGCCGGTCCGCCCGCAGCTCGGCTCGGCGACTGACGGCGGCCAGCAGGTACGGCGCAGCCAGGAGCGGTACGACGACGAACCAGTACGCGAGCGCGAGCGCTGCCACCGCACCGACCACCGTGATCAGCAGGAGGAAGGTGAGACAACTGCTGAACCGTCGGCAGAAGCGGGTCACGGCGCGGACCACGGCCCACGCCAGCCGTCCGGGGGCCGCGTACCAGGAGCCGAGCAGGGACGACCAGGCGTGACCGTCGGTGTGATGGCCGAGTTCGTGCGCCAGCACAGCGGCGAGCTGGTCCTCGGGCAGGGTGAGCGCGAAGCGCGTGATTCCGACGATGTGGCCCGCTGCCGAAAGGGCGTTGAGGTCGTCGCTGTCCTCGACCCAGAGCCGGTAGGCGCGCCCTTCCACACCGGCCCGCGCGGTCACCTTCCGCCACTGCGGCTCCAGGCGGGCAGACTCCCACGGGGTCGGGTAGCGCAGTCGCAGCAGGTAGCGGGCGATGAAGTCCTCGGATGGCGGGTGGAAGGCGAAAGCCCCCGAGGCGAGCCAGGCCACCACGACGACCCAGCCCTCGTGGGGGAGCACCGCCTGCGCGAGACCGGCGACGAGAACCAGGCTGACCACGAAGCTCGGCAGGTAGAACACCAACTGGCCGATCGCGGTGGCGTCCAGCCCGCGCTGCCGTTTGGCGATGTGCACCCGGCCCGGCGCATCGCCCGTCATCCGTTGCCGTGGAAACGGTGCCGAGTCCTGCGCAGGAGGGGGAGGAGGTGCGGTCTTGGTGGGGCCCGGCGCGGGGCGCGGCGGTCCGCCGCCGGGGTAGTCCGGCGGTTCCGATCGGGAGGAGGTGGGGTATCGCGGTGGTGCCGGCTCCGCGGCGGTGGGGTACTGCGGCGGGACCTTGGCCGGGCCGCGGCTGTCGGCCGGGCCCTCGCCGGCAGCGTCGGACGGGGTGGTCATGCGGTTATGCCTTCCGGTGGGGCGTCGTGGGCGTCGTCAGCTCAGGAGCAGGGCGCTGGGTAGCAGTACCGCGCCCGCGGCGTAGGCGATCAGCCCTACGCGTATCCAGGCGTGCTTGGTGCCGACGATGCGGCTCGTGGCGGAGAGCGCGTCGATCAGACCCGCGTTCGGGGCGGCGTCGGTGTCCGCCAGCGCGCGGGCCAGCACGTCCTGGGCGACGGCGCGCCGGATGTCGTCGAAGTAGGTCAGTGGGCGGCCGAGGGTCCAGAAGGCCCTGCCGTACCGGGGGGCGATCGCAAGGAGAAGGGACAGCAGACAGCCGCCGAGTGAGGCGACACCGGCCCACCACACGCATTGGGCCGCGGTCGGGAGACGTTCCGGCGTCCAGCCGTGTGCGGCGAGCAGCGCGCCGACCAGACCCGCCGTCATGCTCAACGCACCGAGCAGCACCGACGCCTTGTTGTCGGCGTGCGCGATCTCCGCGCGCAGCTCCGCGAGTAATCGGTGGCCGGCGACGGACGCGGTCACGGCTCGTCCGTCTTCGGCGGGGTCGGATTGTCGGGCGGTTCGTCCTGGGACCCGGCCCACGGCAGGGTGCCCGGTTCGGGAGAAACCCAGGTGGCACCCGGCAGGTTGCGGGTGAACATGTCCTCGAAGAACTTGAGTGACTGCTTGGTCACGCCCTCACGTTGGTACTCCTCCAGACTCGGGCCCTTCAGAACCTCCATGGCGACCTGAGCCTGGCTCTGGATGAGGGCGATCTGGTCCTTGCGCAGGTTCTCCATCACCAGGCGGGAGTCCTCCGGGTGCTGGGCGAGGTGGAACGCCCAGGACGCCACACCCTCCTGTTCGAGGTAATACTGGTAGTACTTGATCTTCTCGGCTTCCAGGCTCTGGCGTTCGATCTCGCCGCGTGCCTTGAGCATCGCCAGGTCGTGTTCCTGCTCGGCCTGAGCCGTCATGCGGTCCGCCTGGAGCCGGTCCTCACGCATGGCGAGCGCGTGCGAGACGCTGAGCTGCTCGTCGGCGTAGCGCTTCTGCCGAAGGCCACGCTGGTGCTCCAGGGCTTCGTCGTCCACGTGCAGGCGCAGGACCCAGTGCACCCGCAGTCCGGTCTCGCCGCCGAGCGGTCCCGCTGTCTCGACCGCGCGCCGCACAGCTTCCTCCGCGGCCGAGGCGCGGTCCACCGCGAACAGCCGGGTGTGCGGGCGGGCGAGTTCCTCGACCCGGCGGGTCAGCAGTGCCGGCACATCGCGTTCGCCACTGGCGACGAACAGGTCAGGACGGACGACCTGCCAGCTCAGCTCGGCTTCCGCCGTGAAGTGAAAGGCGTCGTTGTCGCTCGGCAGGCGCAGCGACGTCGCGCAGCGGTGCACACCGATGTCGACCTCGTACACGGCGGAGTACCGCTTCGTCGCCATCTCAGAACGGCCCGGCCGACGCGGCGGCATGAAGACGTCGTAGCCGCCCTTGCTGGTGGTGAACACCAGGGCGTCGTCGATCCGGGTGTACAGCTTGCGGTACTCGAAGCGCGCGAGCTGGCGCACCCGCAGCACGGGGTCGGGCACGTCGCTGTGCCGGTCGGCGCCCTGGTCCCAGTCCGGCGGGCGGGAGAAGTCCGCCATGGTCGTCACTCCAATTGGTCGCGGGGTGGATGGGGAGGTGCTGCGCTCTTTCCGCACGCGTGGATCGTGGTGCGGACATCTCGTGCGGATGCGTCGGCCTACAAGGCGGCGAGCAGCCGGCCGGCCGCCTGCGGCGGCTGTTCGCCGGGCGAGGACGGCAGGGTGCGCAGCAGATGGCTGAGACGTTTGCGGTCGTCGGCGGTCACCGCGATCGACGGCAGCAGGCACAGGAGGGCGGACTCGACGGTGGGGTCGGCGTCCGCCTGCCGCACCCACCGGCGAAGCGCCTGCAAGGCGCCCCCGGTGTGCTCCAGGTCGCCGAGGACCGCTCGCCACAGCGCCGCCAGGTGCCGGTCGTCCGCGGTGCCGCTCGACGCTGCCGCTGCGGCGTGCCAGCGCAGCAGCAACAGGTTGTCGTCCGTGTGCTCGCAGGCCAGGACGAACGCACGGAGCACCACACGGCGGACTGGCGGCTTGTCGTGGACCAGGCCGGCCAGATCGGACAGTACCTGGCTGCGGGCCCCTGCGACGGGCCCCGTGAGCAGCAGCGCCATGGACTCGGCGATCGGGCCGGCGGCCTCGTCATCGCCCTCGGCCCGGGCGGCGTCGCTGAGCGCTTCCACCGCTGCTTCCGGCATCTCCGCGCCGACGAGCCCGTATGCGCGGATCGCCGTCCATCGCAGCCACTTGTCCGGCTGCGACGGATCGCACCAGGCGCGCAGGATGCTGGGGATGTTCGGAGCGCCGAATCCGTGTGCAAGTGCAAGCGTGTTGGCGGCGACCAGGCAGCGGCGGTACCGCTTGGCACCGGCCCAGCCCTGTACGACGAGCGCCATGGCCGAGGGCAGGTCGGCGTATGTCAGCACCGCCGCGGTCGCCGCCGCACGGGTGCGGACCAGCGGCCGGCCGTCGTCGGCGAGTTGACGCAGCCAGCGGATCAGCGCGGGCCGGGCCGAGGGATAGCCGGTCCACACCTCGCGCAGCATGACCAGAGCGGCCAGCGGCTCACGGAAGCGGGCCTTGTACTGGCTGACCTCGCCCCACTCGGTGTACTCGACCTCCTCGTACCCCTCCGCGCGGGCCAGTTGCAGCCGCTTGCCGATGGAGGTGCCGAAGACCGGGATCACCGGTCGGACCGCGGGGTGCTCGGTCTGCTGGAGGGCGGCGTACAGCTCGTCGCTCAGCTCGGCGGCCAGGGCGTACGGGGCCTCGTTGAAGGCGGCGAGGGCGATCAGGAACGCCTTGTCCCGCAGCGGCGTCTCCTCGTCGCCGAACCACTCCTGTACCTGGTCGGTCACGGCCGCGGCCTGGAACGAGCCGAGCTTCTGCTCGGTCAACTCGCCCCGGGCGTAGGCCGCCAGCGCCTCCGCGAACCTCGCGGCCTCGCGAAGCTGGTGGTGGGCGTGGGCGACGAACTCCCGGACCGGCGCCATCCCGAGCAGCAACCGCTCGCGCTGAGCGTCACCGACCCGTCGGGCCAGATGGGACCGCAGGACGGCATCGGGCGCTGGCGGCTCCCACTCCGTGGGCCGTACACCGGACAGCGACGCGGCCAGACCCACGGTGACGACGAGGTAGGAGTTCTCCTCCGTCAGCTTCTCCCGCAGGCCCAGGAGGTCGATGTCGCGCAGCGGATGGTCCCGGTCGGTGATCAGGTCGCAGATCAGGTAGCCGCGGGCGCCTGCGCCGAGTTCGTCCTTCAGCGCCGTGGGGCGGGTCTTCGGATCGAGCTCGCGCACCGGGGCCGCGCCCAACGTGTGCAGCAACATGAGCGCGGCGCTGCGGCGGCCGGTGTAGGGAGCGCCGGACAGCACCAGCACACGGTCTTCGCGCAACCGGGCCAGGGCGGTGTCGACACGGTCGGCGTCCGCGACGAAGACCTCGGCCAGCTCGGCCAGTTCGGCGGGCGGGAGCAGCCCCGAGGTGTGGGTGGCGGACCCGTACCGGAAGTGGTTCTCCACCTTGCTGCCCATGATCAGGTCGCCGTGCACCCGGCCGCCGGACATTCCGATCTGGTCGCCCGCGGTCAGTCCTCCGCCGAACGCGCTCGGGGCGTGGAAGTACAGCTCGCGGCGGGCGACCCAGGGGTCCTGGGGGAGGTCGTCCTCGATCTCCTGTTGTTCCTCGCCGGCTTCCTGCCCGTCGGCCGAAGCGTCCTCCGCCGCCTGCTCCTCGGTCTGGTCCTGCCGACCGTCCGGGTCGCTCATCGGTGACCACCCTCCGGGTCCCGCCGGATGCCGCCCATGATCACGTCGCCGGTGACCTGGCCACCGCTCACGCCGATCTGGTCGCCCGCGACCTGACTGCCGCCAAAGGTCTGGGAGCCGCCGTTGAAGGTGAACTGGACGCTTCGGCCGGCAGCGTCCTGCGGGCGTGCCGTGCCCTGCGCAGGCGCCGGCACCGGCTCGGTCGGAGGCGTGGGACCCTCCGCCGCGCCGCCGGCGTCGACCGGTGCGCTGTGACGGCTCCCGGGCAGGTCGGGCACCGGTCCGTGCAGCCAGGCGGTCAGCCGGTCCTCCTTCACCGCCACGGCGACCCGGTGGAACTCCTCCTTGTCCAGACCGCGGTGGCCGTGCCGGACCACGCCCTCGTAGACGGACGTCGACACGCACAACACGCAGTCGGCTGACTCCCGCTGCTGGAGCGCCGCGCGTAGTACGTCGGCGTCGAGCAGCCGGCACGCCTGGTTGAGGTCGTGTCCGACAAGGCCGCCGACCGTGCTGCCCTGCGGGTCGTGCGCGACCTCACCGGCCGCCAGGACGACGCGCAGCCGCATCTGGGTGCTGCTGGCGGCGAAGCGGTTGTACGCGTGAAGCGCGTCCGGCGTGGTCGTCAGCAGCGCGCGGAGCAACCGGGCTTTCGAGACGTCGCCGCTGATGAGGATGATCAGCCCGTCGCCGCGGTCCTCGCGGTACTGCTGGGTGCGCTCCACACCGGCCGCGGCGAGGCTGTCCTCCACGACGGTGTCGAGACCCCGCCGTAGGAACGCCTGCTCCACGTCGTCGCGCCGGCTGAAGCGCTCGATGTCGAAGAGCAGGATGGTGCGGTTCACTGGTTCCGTCATGGCCGCCTCTCAAGGACTCATCCGTGCCGCCTGACTCTCCCGCACCGCACTGACAATCGGGAGGCCCGCTGACACAGACGGTCTGTGACCGAATGCACACAACGGGGTGCCGCTGCGCGGCAGTCCCGACCGCTACTCGCCGCGCCCGATCCGGCGCAGCTGCTCCGGCCGCACGATGACCAGGCTGCGACGGCTGGTACGGACGATGTCCCGTTCGCGAAGTTCCTTCAGCAGCCGCGCGACTGCTTCCCGCGAGGCCCCCACCGACCCGGCCAGGTCGTGCTGGCTCAGCCCGGTGGTGAGCCGCAGTCCCTCGGGCACCTGCGTGCCGTGGGTACGGGCCAGTTCCAGCAGGAGGATGGCCAGCCGTTCCCGTACGCCGAGCGCGCCGAACTCCACCCGTCGGCGGTCGCTGGCCCGGGTGCGGTCAGCCGTGAGCCCCAGGAGTTTCAGCGCGGTGGCGGGAGAGGAGGCCAACTGGGCCAGAAACCGTTCGCGTTCGATGGCCACGGCCTTGACCGCCTCCAACGCGGTCACCGTCGCCGAGCGCGGCCGCCCGCTGACCGCGGACGCCTCCCCGACGATGTCGCCCGGGCCGCGGAGCGCGAGCAGTGCCTCGTATCCGTTGACCGCGGAGTGCGTGACCTTGGTCCAGCCGCTGAGGATCAGCAGGACATGCGCGGGAGGCTCGTCCTGGTAGACGAGGGTCGCTCGTGGCGGGTAGACCAGTGGACGGCCGAGGGCGAGCAAGGCGACCCGGTCGTCGTGTTCCAGACGCGCGAGGAAGGGAATCCGGTCGTCCAGCGTGTTCGGCGGTTCGGGCCGGCCGGGCGGGCCGCTTCGATCGGTGGCACCAGTGACCGTCATGAGCGAAGCTCCCCCTCGATTCGCTGCGGTACGAGGCCGCATCACCTTAGTGCAGCGGCCCGCCGAGGGGGCCGGAACGGCCGCGCCGACCATGCGGTGCCAGCCACCCGTCCACGGGTCAAGGGGCCCGGCGCATTTGTTTTGACCGTAGCCGATGCGGTAGGTACGCTCTCATCTGTGCCTGGGGTGTGCCCGGGTCCTTGTGCGTGCCGTGTGACCGGACGAGGACATCGAGGCCGCGGCGCCCGACCATACGCGCTTTCCGATCTTCTGGACGCGGATGCGTGTGGGGTCCGCGACACACCCGACCGCGTGGGTCGGGTCCCAGGTTAGATTTATCGAGATCGGCACACAGAAACCGGAGAAACGGTGCCTACGATCCAGCAGCTGGTCCGAAAGGGCCGGCAGGACAAGGTCGAGAAGAACAAGACGCCCGCGCTGAAGGGTTCGCCCCAGCGCCGCGGCGTCTGCACGCGTGTCTACACGACCACCCCGAAGAAGCCGAACTCGGCCCTCCGTAAGGTCGCGCGTGTCCGTCTGACCAGCGGTATCGAGGTCACTGCCTACATCCCGGGCGAGGGCCACAACCTTCAGGAGCACTCCATCGTGCTCGTGCGCGGCGGCCGTGTGAAGGACCTGCCGGGTGTTCGCTACAAGATCATCCGCGGTTCGCTCGACACGCAGGGCGTGAAGAACCGTAAGCAGGCCCGCAGCCGCTACGGCGCCAAGAAGGAGAAGTAAGCATGCCTCGTAAGGGCCCCGCCCCGAAGCGCCCGGTCATCATCGACCCGGTTTACGGCTCCCCGCTGGTGACCTCGCTGGTCAACAAGATCCTCCTGCACGGCAAGCGCTCCACCGCCGAGCGCATCGTCTACGGCGCCCTGGAGGGCCTGCGCGAGAAGGCCGGCGCCGACCCGGTGATCACCCTCAAGCGCGCGCTGGAGAACATCAAGCCGACCCTCGAGGTCAAGTCCCGCCGCGTCGGCGGTGCGACCTACCAGGTGCCGGTCGAGGTCCGTCCGGGCCGCCAGAACACCCTGGCGCTGCGCTGGCTGGTCGGGTACTCCCGCGCCCGTCGCGAGAAGACCATGACCGAGCGGCTGATGAACGAGATCCTCGACGCCAGCAACGGCCTGGGCGCCTCCGTGAAGCGCCGCGAGGACACGCACAAGATGGCCGAGTCCAACAAGGCCTTCGCGCACTACCGCTGGTAGTCACCACCCCCATCGAGACCGAGAGAAGACTGAGCCACATGGCCACCACTTCGCTTGACCTGGCCAAGGTCCGCAACATCGGGATCATGGCCCACATCGACGCGGGCAAGACGACGACCACCGAGCGGATTCTGTTCTACACCGGTGTCTCCTACAAGATCGGTGAAGTCCACGACGGCGCTGCCACCATGGACTGGATGGAGCAGGAGCAGGAGCGCGGCATCACCATCACGTCGGCCGCGACGACCTGTCACTGGCCGCTCGACAACGTCGACCACACCATCAACATCATCGACACCCCCGGTCACGTCGACTTCACCGTCGAGGTGGAGCGTTCGCTCCGCGTCCTCGACGGCGCCGTGACCGTGTTCGACGGTGTCGCCGGTGTGGAGCCGCAGTCCGAGACGGTCTGGCGCCAGGCCGACCGCTACGGCGTGCCCCGTATCTGCTTCGTCAACAAGCTGGACCGCACCGGCGCGGAGTTCCACCGCTGCGTCGACATGATCGTGGACCGCCTCGGTGCGGTGCCGCTGGTCATGCAGCTGCCGATCGGTGCCGAGGCCGACTTCAAGGGCGTGGTCGACCTCGTCCAGATGAAGGCCCTGGTCTGGTCGCTCGAAGCGACCAAGGGCGAGATGTACGACACCGTCGACATCCCGGACACCCACGTCGAGGCGGCCGAGGAGTGGCGCGGCAAGCTGCTCGAGGCCGTCGCCGAGCACGACGACGAGATGATGGAGCTCTTCCTGGAGGGCCAGGAGCCCACCCAGGAGCAGCTGATCGCGGCCATCCGCCGGATCACGCTCGCCTCCAAGGGCGGCGCCGGCTCGGTCACCGTCACCCCCGTGTTCTGCGGCACCGCGTTCAAGAACAAGGGCGTGCAGCCCCTGCTCGACGCGGTCGTGCGCTACCTCCCGTCGCCGCTGGACGTCGAGGCCATCGAGGGCCACGCCGTCGGCAACGCGGACGAGGTCATCAAGCGCAAGCCGTCGGACGACGAGCCGTTCTCCGGTCTCGCGTTCAAGATCATGAGCGACCCGCACCTGGGCAAGCTCACCTTCGTCCGGATCTACTCCGGTCGCCTGGAGTCGGGTTCGGCCGTGCTGAACTCCGTGAAGGGCAAGAAGGAGCGCATCGGCAAGATCTACCGCATGCACGCGAACAAGCGTGAGGAGATTGAGTCGGTGGGCGCCGGCGACATCATCGCCGTGATGGGGCTCAAGCAGACCACCACCGGTGAGACGCTGTGCGACGACAAGAACCCGGTGATCCTGGAGTCGATGGACTTCCCGGCGCCGGTGATCGAGGTCGCGATCGAGCCCAAGTCCAAGGGCGACCAGGAGAAGCTGGGTGTCGCCATCCAGCGCCTCTCGGAGGAGGACCCCTCCTTCCAGGTCCACTCGGACGAGGAGACCGGCCAGACCATCATCGGCGGCATGGGCGAACTGCACCTCGAGGTGCTGGTCGACCGGATGCGGCGCGAGTTCCGGGTCGAGGCCAACGTCGGCAAGCCGCAGGTCGCGTACCGCGAGACCATCCGCAAGACGGTCGAGCGCATCGACTACACCCACAAGAAGCAGACCGGTGGCACCGGTCAGTTCGCCAAGGTGCAGATCATGCTGGAGCCGCTGGAAGGCGGCGACGCGACCTACGAGTTCGTCAACAAGGTCACCGGCGGCCGCATCCCCCGTGAGTACATCCCCTCGGTGGACGCGGGCGCGCAGGAGGCCATGAAGTTCGGCATCCTGGCCGGCTACGAGATGGTGGGCGTCCGCGTCACCCTGATCGACGGCGGCTACCACGAGGTCGACTCCTCCGAGCTGGCGTTCAAGATCGCCGGTTCGCAGGCGTTCAAGGAGGGTGCCCGCAAGGCGAGCCCCGTGCTCCTCGAACCGATGATGGCCGTCGAGGTCACCACGCCCGAGGACTACATGGGCGACGTCATCGGCGACCTCAACTCCCGCCGTGGCCAGATCCAGGCCATGGAGGAGCGTCACAGCGCCCGGGTCGTCAAGGGCCTGGTCCCGCTGTCGGAGATGTTCGGCTACGTCGGTGACCTGCGGTCCAAGACCTCGGGCCGGGCCAGCTACTCCATGCAGTTCGACTCCTACGCCGAGGTTCCGCGGAACGTCGCAGAGGAGATCATCGCGAAGGCCAAGGGCGAGTAGTACCCCCCGGTACCTCGTCTAGGCTTGACAGCAGGCTTTCGGGGCGTTTCCGGCACAACGGGCCGGAAACGCCCCCGGGTCGGCATTCCAGCAAAGATCACCTGGCGCCGATGAAGCAAGGCGTACAGATCCACTCCCAGGAGGACCCCAGTGGCGAAGGCGAAGTTCGAGCGGACTAAGCCGCACGTCAACATCGGCACCATCGGTCACATCGACCACGGTAAGACCACCCTTACCGCGGCGATCACCAAGGTGCTGCACGACGCGTACCCGGAACTGAACGAGGCCTCGGCCTTCGACCAGATCGACAAGGCTCCTGAGGAGCGCCAGCGCGGTATCACCATCTCCATCGCGCACGTCGAGTACCAGACCGAGTCGCGTCACTACGCGCACGTCGACTGCCCCGGTCACGCGGACTACATCAAGAACATGATCACCGGTGCCGCGCAGATGGACGGCGCGATCCTGGTGGTCGCCGCGACCGACGGCCCGATGCCGCAGACCAAGGAGCACGTGCTCCTGGCCCGCCAGGTCGGCGTGCCGTACATCGTGGTGGCCCTGAACAAGGCCGACATGGTGGACGACGAGGAGATCCTGGAGCTCGTCGAGCTCGAGGTGCGCGAGCTGCTCTCCGAGTACGAGTTCCCGGGCGACGACCTGCCGGTCGTGCGGGTGTCCGCGCTCAAGGCCCTCGAGGGCGACAAGGAGTGGGGCGAGAAGCTGCTCGGCCTGATGAAGGCCGTGGACGAGTCGATCCCCACCCCCGAGCGCGACGTCGACAAGCCGTTCCTGATGCCGATCGAGGACGTCTTCACGATCACCGGTCGTGGCACTGTCGTCACCGGCCGTATCGAGCGTGGTGTCCTGAAGGTCAACGAGACCGTTGACATCATCGGCATCAAGCAGGAGAAGACCTCCACCACGGTCACCGGCATCGAGATGTTCCGCAAGCTGCTCGACGAGGGCCAGGCCGGTGAGAACGTCGGTCTGCTGCTCCGCGGCATCAAGCGCGAGGACGTCGAGCGCGGCCAGGTCATCATCAAGCCGGGTTCGGTCACCCCGCACACCGAGTTCGAGGCGCAGGCGTACATCCTGTCCAAGGACGAGGGCGGCCGCCACACGCCGTTCTTCAACAACTACCGCCCGCAGTTCTACTTCCGTACCACGGACGTGACCGGCGTGGTGACCCTCCCCGAGGGCACCGAGATGGTCATGCCGGGCGACAACACCTCCATGACGGTCTCGCTGATCCAGCCGGTCGCCATGGAGGAGGGCCTGAAGTTCGCCATCCGCGAGGGTGGTCGTACGGTGGGCGCCGGCCAGGTCACCAAGATCAACAAGTAAGCCCTGCGGGCTCGCTGAGCCGTAGGTAGGTGCCCCACTCCGCTTGGAGTGGGGCACCTTTTGCGTGGGGCGGGTCAGCCGGTGGCGTCCTCACCGCGCTGTTTCAGCGCAGGAGCCGGTCGGCGGAGCGGGCAGCCGCGTAGCCGAGGGCGGCGGTCAGAAGGGCCGTGGCGGCGGCGACGCCGGCCGGGGCCGCGGTGGACAGGGTGACGGCCAGCACGGTCACCGCGACCAGCGGCCCGGCCGCGTACCAGGCGAGGTAGATCAGGGGCCCGGGGGAGCCGACGGGGGAGCCGCCCCCCAGGAACATCAACTGGGTGCGGGCCGGCCCGCGGCAGGCGCCGTAGAGCGCGGCCGCGGTGAACGGGAAGGCGCACAGCGGCAGGTAGAGCAGGGCGACCGGCGCGCCCCGGACCGCGAAGGGGACCGCGGCCAGCAGCCCGAGGACGGCGCCGCCCAGCGCCGGCACGGTGCCGTGCTGGAGCATCAGGCTGCGCAGCCGGTACGGCGACCAGGCCGCGCGCCGCAGGTCGTCGGTCTCGACCCGGGCGGACTCCGCGAGCGCGCCCACCGCGAGGTAGCCGCAGACCAGGCCGATCACCAGGCCCACCGGGCGCCGCTCACCGCCCAGGTCGGCGCCGAGCCCGGCGGCGGCCGCCGCGGCCGCCGTCCACAGCACCGCGCGCCCCACCCTCCCGGGGGCGCGCAGCAGCGTCAGGGCGTCGCGCCAGGCGACCGCCAGGTAGCGCGCCGCCCGGCCGCGCGGCGGCGGCAGCCGGACCGTACGGGTGGCGTCACCGCCGGCGGCGGAGAGCAACGCGAGCTTCGCGGCGCGCAGTTCGAGCGACCAGGCCACCGAGGCGACGGTGGTGGCGGTCGCGGACCTCGCGCGCAACTGCGCGGTCGGTACGGCCGCGGCCTCGCGGTGCGCGCCCGCCACGGCCGCGGCGGTGGCGGCGAGCAGCAGGGCGGCCGCGGCCGGCCAGCCGGGCGCGGCGCCGCCGCAGGCGCGGACCACCGGCTGCGCGGCCCAGCCCCAGGGGCCCGACCACAGCTCCACCCACTCCAGCGGCCGGCACCGGTGCCCGGCCCCGGCCAGCGCGGTCTGCGCGGCCAGCGCGGCGAGCAGCGCGGCGGCCGGCGCGGTCCAGCGCCGTACGTCCCGGGCCCGCTCCGGGCGGCGCTCCACCGCCATGCCGACGGCCGTCGCGAGCAGCGGCAGGCACAGCGCGGCGGGCAGCACCGCCAGCAGCGCGCTGCCGAGCGGTGCCTGCCCGGTGACGCGCAGCGCGACCGCGCCGGCCAGCCCGCCGAACACGCCGGGCAGCAGCGCCAGGCCCGCGGACAGCCGGAACCAGGGCCGCAGCACCGCCGCCCGCCGGACCGGCTGCGCCAGCAGCCAGCCCACCGCCGGACCGGGCAGCACCACGGGCCCGCGCCACAGCGCGTCCCGCGCGGCGACCAGGAACAGCAGCAGGCCGAGCCCGGTGAACAGCGCGGGCAGGCCGCGGGTCAGCCCGGCGCCGAAGCCGCCGTAGTCCGCGCCTTCGCTGAGGCCGTGCAGGAAGTGGTAGGCCAGCCCGCTGCCGTAGCCGGCCACGGCCAGCAGCACCGAGTACAGCAGGACGGCCAGGTCCCGGCCCTGCTGCCGCCGGTGCGTCTTGCGCTTGGCGCGCAGCCACGCCAGCGTCTCCGCGGTCCGGTCGTCGTCGGCCTCGCTCCAGCCGCCGGAGGCGGTCTCCTCGGCCGGATCGGGGGCGTCGGCGGTGCCGGCGGCGTCGGCGGTGCCGGCGGGGCCCGTCGCGCCTTCAGGGCCGTGGGGCTGCGCGGCCGCGGGCGGGGCGGTCATGCGGGCGTGCCCAGGTGGGGGAGGACCTCGGCGGGCGGGCCCTGCGCGGCCACCTGGCCGTCCTCCAGGGCGACCAGGTGGTCGGCGACGGCCGCGGCCAACTCGGGCTGGTGGGTGGCGAGCAGGACCGCCACGCCGCTCTCCTTCTCGGCGACCAGCAGCTCCGCCAGGCGGCGGCGGGCGCCCGGGTCCAGCCGCTGCTCGGGCTCGTCGAGGACCAGCAGGTCCCGCGGCCGGACCAGGGCGGCGGCCAGCAGCAGGGACTGCATCTGCCCGGAGGACAGCGCGCCCGGCAGCGCGTCGGCGTGGTCGGCGAGCCGGCGGTCGGCCAGCACCTGGTCGATCCAGCCGGCGGCGTCGTCGACGGCGTGCGCGACGGTCACCAGCTCCAGGTGCTCGCGCACGGTCAGGTCCGGGTAGCAGGCCACGGTGTCGCCGACCACGGCGACCCGGGCGCGCACCTCCGGGTCGTCCTCGCTGATCGGCCGCCCGGCGAACAGGGCCTGGCCGGTGCTGGGGGTGTCGCGGCCGGACGCGATCCGCAGCAGCGTCGACTTGCCGGAGCCGTTGTGCCCGAACAGCGCGGTGCACGTCCCGGCGGCCACGTCCAGGTCCAGCGGCCACAGGGCCCGCCGCTGCCCGTAGCTGCGGCCGACCTTCCGCAGCCGCAGCAGCGCACCCGAACCGTGGGCCTTCACCGCCATCACGTGCCTCCCTGCACTAGGTGGGTCCCCGTGACCCTAGTACGGCCGGCCGCGCAGGCGGCGGGGCGTGTCGGGTTGGCGACCGCCCGCCCCGGTGCGGAGTGCAGGACCCGACGCACGCCGCACGTCGCCGGACCTTTCCCACCCTCACGGTTTGGCCCGGACCCACTTCTGGTTGGAGGTGCCGGCGCAGTCCGCCAGCTGCAGCTTGGTCCCGTTGCCGGTTCCCTGGTTGACCGCGGCCACGCACTTGTTGGCGAGGATGCTCACCAGATCGCCGCCCGCGGTGGTGTTGAGGGTCCACACCTGGGCCGGGCCGCCGTTGCAGTTGGCCAGTTGGACCGTGGTGCCCGCGGCCGTGTCCGCGTTGGCAACGTCCATGCACAGTCCCAGCGAGTGGATGGTGCCGCGGTAGTCGGACGACCCGTCCAGGACGAAGGTCCACTGCTGCCAGGCGGCGCCGCTGCAGTCCCACAGCTCCAGCGGCTTGCCGTCCTTGCCCCCCGGCGCGACGCCGTCGGTCACCGTGATGCACCGGTGGGAGCCCCGGCCGACCAGCTCGACGGCCGAACTCCCGGTGGCGGGCGGCGTCGTGTGCGTGGTGCCGCCCCCGCCTCCGCCGCTGCTTCCGCCGTGGGTGGCGCCGTGGGTGGCGCCGCCTCCACGGGTCGCGGTGTCCTGCGGTGTGGTGGGCACCGCCGCACTCGGGGTGGTGGTGGCCGGCTGTGGCTGCACAGGTGCGGAACTCGGGCTGGGGAGCACGCTCGCGGTGCTCTGCTGGACGAGTGGCGTGGCCCGGCTGCTGAGGGCGGGCGCATGGGTGAACCAGAGCGCGACGCCGGCGATGATGAGCCCCAGGCAGATGGTGAGGACGGTCAGGAGCCAGCGGGGCAGGACGCCGCGCTGGACGTAGGAGCCGTCCACGTTCAGCGGGCTGACCCCCGAGCGGGACACCGACAGCCGGTACGGCCGGTTCTGCTTGGGGCCGATCCAGATGATCTGGCGGGGCTTCAACGTGGCGGCGAGGAAAGCCGCTCGGCCCGGCTCGATACGGACGTTGGACGGGACGATCTCGTAGCCGAGTTGGTCGCCGTTGTCCTCGCCGGTCACGACGGCGGTGAGGGCGGTGTTGCCGAGGTTGTCGACCGCCAGCCTGGGCCGTCCCCGGAAGCGCCCCTTGACGGTGTGCGGGACGAGTTCGGCGCGCACCTCGACGAACGGCGTCACCGTGATGTTGCCCTCCGGGACGGTGGTCGCCTCGGGCTGCTCGGACGGGGTGATCTGGACGGCGTAGGGGTGCGGCCCGGCGGTGGCGTCGGGGGTACGGGGCGGCGCGACGGTGAGCTCGACCGTGCCCGTGGTGCCCGGGTAGAGCCGGAGGGTGGCTGGTTCGGCGGTGATGTAGGGCGCGAGGTCACCGACGACGGTGAAGCGGTACTCGTCGACGACGTCGCCGGTGTTGCGGATGCGGAGGCGTACGGGCACAGTGCTGCCCGCGTCGACGGTCGTGGACGCGGGCTCCAGGGAACTCCATAGGCTCACCTTGGAAAGTTACAGGGGCGGGCGGGTGCCGGGGCAGAGCGCCAACGGGCCACCTTCCGCGCCCCACAGCGCCTGCCGCGCCGTCCTCGGCCATCGCGACATGTCCGGACTCGCCCCGCCAGGGTTTGGGTGTCCCGGACCACGGGGTAAGCTACCCGGCTCGATTGGCGTCCGGTGCGTCCGGTATGGCAGACTACCCAAGTTGCTCGGTCGAGCGCCGATGCTGCGCGCCTCCCGTCGGGGGGACCGGAAGCGAGTCCCACAGTACTCGTCGTCCATATCTGCCCTCCGGGCAGCGCTGGGGCGGACGTACGGGAATCTTCCGGGAAGCGTCAGTGCGGCTCCGGCCAGGCATCCGGTGGGTGGTATCTCCCACGCACATCCCTGGCGCAGGGCCTGTTCCGCATGCGGAAAGCCATGTGCGAGAGAAGCGACACGCCCGACCGCGTGGGTCGGACAAGCGGATGCCAGAGCGTAAACAGAGACAAGGACTACGGAGTAGCCATGGCGGGACAGAAGATCCGCATCCGGCTCAAGGCCTACGACCACGAGGTCATCGACTCCTCGGCGAAGAAGATCGTCGAGACGGTGACCCGTACTGGTGCGCAGGTCGCGGGCCCGGTGCCGCTGCCCACTGAGAAGAACGTGTACTGCGTCATCAAGTCGCCGCACAAGTACAAGGACTCGCGCGAGCACTTCGAGATGCGCACGCACAAGCGCCTGATCGACATCCTCGACCCGACGCCCAAGACCGTTGACTCGTTGATGCGCCTGGACCTGCCGGCCGGCGTCGACATCGAGATCAAGCTCTGAGAGGCGCGGAGAAGATGACCAAGCAGATCAAGGGCATCCTGGGCGAGAAGCTCGGCATGACCCAGGTCTGGGACGAGAACAACCGTGTCGTCCCGGTGACCGTGGTCAAGGCCGGCCCGAACGTCGTGACCCAGGTGCGTACCAACGACGCCGACGGCTACGAGTCGGTCCAGCTCGCCTTCGGCGAGATCGACCCGCGCAAGGTGAACAAGCCCCTCAAGGGCCACTTCGCCAAGGCCGACGTCACCCCGCGCCGCCACCTCGTGGAGCTGCGCACCGCCGACGCCGCCGAGTACACCCTGGGCCAGGAGATCACCGCCGAGGTGTTCGAGGCCGGTGTCAAGGTCGACGTGACCGGCAAGAGCAAGGGCAAGGGCTTCGCCGGTGTCATGAAGCGCCACAACTTCAAGGGCCTCGGCGCCGGCCACGGTGTCCAGCGCAAGCACCGCTCGCCCGGCTCCATCGGCGGCTGCGCCACCCCGGGCCGCGTGTTCAAGGGTCTGCGCATGGCGGGCCGCATGGGCAACGAGCGGGTCACCACCCAGAACCTGACCGTCCACGCCGTTGACGCGGAGAAGGGCCTGCTGCTCATCAAGGGCGCGGTTCCCGGTCCGAACGGCGGCCTCGTCCTGGTCCGCAGCGCGGCCAAGGGGGCCTGAAGGATATGAGCACCAGCATCGACATCCTGTCGCCCGCGGGCGACACCACCGGGACCGTAGAGCTCCCGGCCGAGATCTTCGACGCCAAGGTCAGCATCCCGCTGATCCACCAGGTCGTCGTCGCGCAGCTGGCCGCTGCCCGCCAGGGCACGCACAAGGTCAAGACGCGTGGCGAGGTCCGCGGTGGTGGCAAGAAGCCGTACCGCCAGAAGGGCACCGGCCGCGCCCGCCAGGGCTCGACCCGCGCGCCGCAGTTCGCCGGCGGTGGCGTCGTGCACGGCCCCGTGCCGCGCGACTACTCGCAGCGCACGCCCAAGAAGATGATCAAGGCCGCCCTGCGTGGCGCCCTGACCGACCGCGCCCGGCACAGCCGCATCCACGTGGTGAGCGACCTGGTCGAAGGCAGCACGCCGTCGACGAAGGCCGCGAAGACGCTGCTGGGCAAGATCAGCGAGCGCAAGAACGTGCTGCTCGTCGTCGAGCGGTCCGACGAGGCCGGGTGGCTGTCCGCCCGCAACCTCCCCCAGGTGCACATCCTGGAGGCGGGCCAGCTCAACACGTACGACGTGCTCGTCTCCGACGACGTGGTCTTCACCAAGGCCGCCTTCGACCGCTTCATCGGTAACGGCGCCGCCGAGACCGAAGGGAGCGACGCCTGATGGCCGAGCAGACCGCACAGACCGAGGCCGCCGACCAGGTGCCGGCCGCCGAGATCACCAGCAAGACCTTCACGGACCCGCGCGACCTGCTGATCAAGCCGGTCGTCTCCGAGAAGAGCTACGCGCTGCTGGACGACAACAAGTACACCTTCGTCGTCGACCCGCGCGCCAACAAGACCCAGATCAAGCAGGCCGTCGAGACGGTCTTCCAGGTCAAGGTCACCGGGGTCAACACGATCAACCGGCAGGGCAAGCGCAAGCGCACCCGCACCGGTTTCGGCAAGCGCGCGAACACCAAGCGCGCCATCGTGACCCTTGCCGAGGGCGACCGCATCGACATCTTCGGCGGCCCGGTCTCCTGACGGAGATCGGATCGAGTCGAAGTCCGGAATATTCCGAGGACTAAGAATGGGTATCCGCAAGTACAAGCCGACGACCCCGGGCCGTCGTGGCTCCAGCGTCGCCGACTTCGTCGAGATCACGCGGTCCACGCCGGAGAAGTCGCTGGTCCGCCCGCTGCACAGCAAGGGCGGCCGTAACAACGCCGGTCGAGTGACCGTTCGTCACCAGGGCGGTGGCCACAAGCGCGCCTACCGGGTGATCGACTTCCGCCGGCACGACAAGGACGGCGTGCCCGCGAAGGTCGCGCACATCGAGTACGACCCCAACCGCACCGCGCGCATCGCGCTGCTGCACTACGCGGACGGCGAGAAGCGCTACATCCTCGCCCCCGCCCGCCTGCAGCAGGGCGACCGGATCGAGAACGGCCCCGCGGCCGACATCAAGCCGGGCAACAACCTGCCGCTGCGCAACATCCCGGTCGGTACCACGATCCACGCGATCGAGCTGCGGCCCGGTGGCGGCGCCAAGATCTCCCGCTCCGCGGGCGCCTCGGTGCAGCTGCTGGCGAAGGAAGGCAACATGGCCACCCTTCGCATGCCGTCCGGCGAGGTCCGGATGGTCGACGTCCGCTGCCGCGCCACCATCGGTGAGGTCGGCAACGCCGAGCAGTCGAACATCAACTGGGGCAAGGCCGGCCGCATGCGGTGGAAGGGCGTCCGCCCGACCGTCCGCGGTGTCGCCATGAACCCGGTGGACCACCCGCACGGTGGTGGTGAGGGCAAGACCTCCGGTGGTCGCCACCCGGTCTCCCCCTGGGGTCAGAAGGAGGGTCGTACTCGTTCTCCCAAGAAGGCGAGCAACAAGTACATCGTCCGCCGCCGCAAGACGAACAAGAAGCGCTAGGAGCGGGTTTAGATGCCGCGGAGTCTCAAGAAGGGGCCCTTCGTCGACGACCACCTGATCAAGAAGGTGGATGTCCAGAACGAAGCCGGCACCAAGAACGTCATCAAGACCTGGTCCCGCCGCTCGATGATCGTCCCGGCCATGCTGGGCCACACGATCGCGGTGCACGACGGCCGTAAGCACGTCCCGGTGTTTGTCACTGAGTCGATGGTCGGCCACAAGCTCGGCGAGTTCGCGCCGACCCGTACCTTCCGCGGTCACGAGAAGGACGACCGCAAGGCGCGGCGTCGCTGATCCAGCGGCGAGAAGCGACCGACCATGACAGACACTGAAGGGACAACCATGGAAGCCAGGGCCCAGGCGCGGTACATCCGCGTCACGCCCATGAAGGCCCGCCGCGTGGTGGACCTCATCCGTGGCATGAACGCCACGGAGGCTCAGGCGGTCCTGCGTTTCACGCCGCAGGCCGCGAGCGAGCCGGTGGGCAAGGTGCTGGACAGCGCCATCGCCAACGCCGCGCACAACTACGACCACACGGACGCCGAGTCGCTGTACATCAGCGAGGCGTACGTGGACGAGGGTCCGACCCTGAAGCGGTTCCGGCCGCGCGCCCAGGGCCGCGCCTACCGCATCCGCAAGCGGACGAGTCACATCACCGTGGTCGTTGCCAGCAAGGAAGGGACCCGGTAATGGGCCAGAAGGTTAACCCTTACGGGTTCCGGCTCGGCGTCACCACGGACTTCAAGTCCCGGTGGTACGCCGACAAGCTCTACAAGGACTACGTCAAGGAAGACGTCGCCATCCGCCGGATGATGACGCAGGGCATGGAGCGGGCCGGCATCTCCAAGGTGGAGATCGAGCGCACCCGCGACCGCGTCCGCGTCGACATCCACACCGCCCGGCCGGGCATCGTCATCGGCCGCCGCGGCGCGGAGGCCGACCGTATCCGCGGCGACCTGGAGAAGCTGACCGGCAAGCAGGTCCAGCTCAACATCCTCGAGGTGAAGAACCCCGAGATGGACGCGCAGCTCGTGGCCCAGGCGGTCGCCGAGCAGCTGTCCTCCCGGGTCTCCTTCCGCCGTGCCATGCGCAAGAGCATGCAGGGCACGCTGAAGGCCGGCGCCAAGGGCATCAAGATCCAGTGCGGCGGCCGCCTCGGCGGCGCCGAGATGTCCCGCTCCGAGTTCTACCGCGAGGGCCGGGTGCCCCTGCACACCCTGCGGGCGAACGTGGACTACGGCTTCTTCGAGGCCAAGACCACCTTCGGCCGGATCGGTGTGAAGGTGTGGATCTACAAGGGCGACGTGAAGAACATCGCCGAGGTCCGCGCCGAGAACGCCGCTGCCCGCGCCGGCAACCGCCCGGCCCGCGGCGGCGGCAACGAGCGTCCGCAGCGCCGCGGTGGCGAGCGCGGCGGCCGTGGCCGTCGTCCCCAGACGGACGGAGCCCCGACGGCCGCCAAGGCCGAGGCGCCCGCTCCCGTCGACGCGGCCCCGGCTGCTGAGACCCCCGGAACGGAAGGCTAAGTACCATGCTGATCCCCCGTAGGGTCAAGCACCGCAAGCAGCACCACCCCACCCGGCGCGGTATGGCCAAGGGCGGCACGGAGCTGGCGTTCGGCGAGTACGGCCTGCAGGCCATCACGCCCGCCTACGTGACCAACCGGCAGATCGAGTCCGCTCGTATCTCCATCACCCGGCACATCAAGCGTGGCGGCAAGGTCTGGATCAACATCTACCCGGACCGCCCGCTGACGAAGAAGCCGGCTGAGACCCGCATGGGTTCCGGTAAGGGTTCGCCGGAGTGGTGGATCGCGAACGTCAAGCCCGGTCGGGTGATGTTCGAGCTGTCCTTCCCGAATGAGAAGGTTGCGCGCGAGGCGCTGACCCGCGCCGCGCACAAGCTTCCGATGAAGTGCCGCATCGTGCGGCGCGAGGCAGGTGAGTCGTGATGGCGGCCGGTACCAAGGCGACCGAGCTGCGCCAGCTTGGCGACGAGGACCTCGTCGGCAAGCTGCGTGAGGCCAAGGAGGAGCTGTTCAACCTCCGCTTCCAGGCGGCCACCGGACAGCTTGAGAACAACTCCCGGCTCAAGACCGTCCGCAAGGACATCGCCCGGATCTACACCCTCATGCGTGAGCGTGAGCTCGGCATCGAGACGGTGGAGAGCGCCTGATGAGCGAGAAGAATGTGACTGAAACCAACGCGCGCGGCTTCCGCAAGACCCGTGAGGGCCTCGTGGTCAGCGACAAGATGGACAAGACCGTAGTGGTCGCGGTCGAGGACCGCGTGAAGCACGCGCTCTACGGCAAGGTCATTCGCCGCACCAACAAGCTCAAGGCCCACGACGAGCAGAACGCCGCCGGCATCGGCGACCGCGTGCTGCTGATGGAGACCCGCCCGCAGTCCGCGACCAAGCGGTGGCGTGTGGTGGAGATCCTCGAGAAGGCCAAGTAGCCCAGTAATTCCTGCGGGGAGTCCCTCGCAGGACGGTTCCGCCAGGCTCGGCGGGTGCCGCGCGGGACACCCCGTGCGGCACCCGCCGGGAACCGGCAGACAAACAGGAGATAGACGTGATCCAGCAGGAGTCGCGACTTCGTGTCGCCGACAACACTGGTGCCAAGGAGATCCTTTGCATCCGTGTTCTCGGTGGTTCGGGTCGCCGCTACGCGGGCATCGGTGACGTCATCGTCGCCACCGTCAAGGACGCGATCCCCGGTGGCAACGTGAAGAAGGGCGAGGTCGTCAAGGCTGTCGTCGTGCGCACCGTCAAGGAGCGCCGCCGTGCCGACGGCTCGTACATCCGCTTCGACGAGAACGCGGCGGTCATCCTCAAGAACGACGGTGACCCGCGCGGCACCCGCATCTTCGGCCCGGTCGGCCGTGAGCTGCGCGAGAAGAGGTTCATGAAGATCGTCTCGCTCGCGCCGGAGGTGCTGTAACCGATGAAGATCAAGAAGGGCGACCTGGTTCAGGTCATCACCGGCAAGGACAAGGGCAAGCAGGGCAAGGTCATCGTGGCCTACCCCCGCGAGGACCGGGTCCTGGTCGAGGGTGTCAACCGGGTCAAGAAGCACACCAAGGCCGGCCAGACCGACCGCGGTTCGAAGACCGGCGGGATCATCACCACCGAGGCGCCGATCCACGTCAGCAACGTGCAGCTGGTCGTGGAGAAGGACGGCAAGAAGGTTGTGACCCGCGTCGGCTACCGCTTCGACGACGAGGGCACCAAGATCCGCGTTGCCAAGCGGACCGGTGAGGACATCTGAGATGACTACTGCAACTTCAGGTGCCGCTGCCACCAGCACCGCTCCGCGCCTCAAGGCGCGCTACCGCGCCGAGATCGCGGGCAAGCTGCACGAGCAGTTCGGCTACGAGAACGTCATGCAGATCCCCGGTCTGACCAAGATCGTGGTCAACATGGGTGTGGGCGACGCCGCCCGCGACTCCAAGCTGATCGAGGGCGCCATCCGCGACCTCGCCACGATCACCGGTCAGAAGCCGCAGGTCACCAAGGCCCGTAAGTCCATCGCGCAGTTCAAGCTGCGTGAGGGTCAGCCGATCGGTGCGCACGTCACGCTGCGCGGTGACCGGATGTGGGAGTTCCTGGACCGCCTGCTGTCGCTGGCGCTGCCGCGTATCCGCGACTTCCGCGGCCTGTCGCCGAAGCAGTTCGACGGCCGGGGCAACTACACCTTCGGTCTCACGGAGCAGGTCATGTTCCACGAGATCGACCAGGACAAGATCGACCGGGTCCGGGGCATGGACATCACCGTGGTCACCACGGCGACCAACGACGACGAGGGTCGTGCCCTCCTTCGTCACCTCGGCTTCCCGTTCAAGGAGAACTGACCGTGGCGAAGAAGGCTCTGATCGCTAAGTCGGCTCGCAAGCCCAAGTTCGCTGTGCGCGCGTACAACCGCTGCCAGCGCTGTGGCCGGCCGCACTCCGTCTACCGCAAGTTCGGCCTGTGCCGCGTGTGCCTCCGTGAGATGGCGCACCGTGGCGAGCTGCCGGGCGTGACCAAGAGCTCCTGGTAGTCCCCTTCCGGACACCAGGACCCGATCCACTACGCCGTAGGTCCCCGCTCCACACCCGCTCCCGGCTCCGGCCGGGGGAGAGGGACGGAGCAGACAGGAAACCCCGGCGAGAGAGGCCCAGGGCCAACTCATGACCATGACCGACCCCATCGCAGACATGCTGACCCGTCTGCGCAACGCGAACTCGGCGTACCACGACGAGGTTGCGATGCCGTTCAGCAAGATCAAGTCGCACATCGCGGAGATCCTCCAGCAGGAGGGCTACATCACCGGCTGGAAGGTCGAGGAGGCCGAGGTCGGCAAGAACCTCATCCTCGAGCTGAAGTTCGGCCCGAACCGCGAGCGCTCGATCGCCGGCATCAAGCGGATCAGCAAGCCGGGTCTTCGGGTCTACGCAAAGTCCACCAACCTGCCTCGGGTGCTGGGCGGCCTCGGCGTGGCGATCATCTCCACGTCGCACGGACTGCTCACCGGCCAGCAGGCGCAGAAGAAGGGCGTGGGTGGGGAAGTCCTCGCCTACGTCTGGTAACCGGGAAAGAGAGGTAGAGCAATGTCGCGCATCGGCAAGCTGCCCATCTCGGTTCCCGCCGGAGTGGACGTCACCATCGATGGCCGCACGGTCGCGGTGAAGGGCCCCAAGGGCTCGCTCACCCACACCGTCGCCGCGCCGATCGAGATCGCAAAGGGCGAGGACGGCGTGCTGCTGGTCACCCGCCCCAACGACGAGCGTGTCTCGAAGGCCCTGCACGGCCTGTCCCGCACGCTGGTGGCGAACATGATCACCGGCGTGACCGCGGGCTACAGCAAGTCCCTTGAGATCAGCGGCGTCGGGTACCGCGTCCAGGCGAAGGGCTCCAACCTGGAGTTCTCGCTCGGCTACAGCCACCCGATCCTCGTCGAGGCCCCCGAGGGCATCTCCTTCAAGGTCGAGTCCCCGGTGAAGTTCTCCGTCGAGGGCATCGACAAGCAGAAGGTCGGCGAAGTGGCCGCCAACATCCGCAAGTTGCGGAAGCCTGACCCGTACAAGGCGAAGGGCGTCAAGTACGCCGGCGAGGTCATCCGCCGCAAGGTCGGAAAGGCTGGTAAGTAGCCATGGCATACGGTGTGAAGATCGCCAAGGGCAAGGCGTACAAGGGTGCGGCGCTCAAGCGGCGCCACATCCGGGTGCGCAAGCGCGTCAACGGTACGTCCGAGCGCCCGCGCCTGGTGGTGACGCGGTCCAACCGCGGCATCGTGGCGCAGGTCATCGACGACCTCGCGGGCCACACGCTCGCGTCGGCGTCGACCCTGGACGCGTCCATCCGCGGCGGCGAAGGCGACAAGAGCGCCAAGGCGAAGCAGGTCGGCCAGCTCGTGGCCGAGCGTGCGAAGGCCAAGGGCGTCGAAGCTGTCGTCTTCGACCGTGGCGGCAACCAGTACGCTGGGCGGATCGCCGCCCTGGCGGACGCCGCCCGCGAAGCCGGCCTGAAGTTCTGAGCCCGGTTCCGTTAGCTAGCGGAGAAACGCTAAAAGGATCGAGAGGTAATTCCAATGGCTGGACCCCAGCGCCGCGGAAGCGGTGCCGGTGGCGGCGAGCGACGGGACCGTAAGGACCGGCGGGACGGCGGCCAGCAGGCCGAGAAGACCGCCTATGTCGAGCGGGTCGTCGCGATCAACCGCGTCGCCAAGGTTGTGAAGGGTGGTCGTCGCTTCAGCTTCACCGCGCTGGTCGTGGTGGGCGACGGTGACGGCACCGTCGGTGTCGGCTACGGCAAGGCCAAGGAGGTGCCGGCCGCCATCGCCAAGGGTGTGGAGGAGGCCAAGAAGCACTTCTTCAAGGTCCCCCGTATCCAGGGCACCATCCCGCACCCGATCCAGGGTGAGAAGGCCGCGGGCGTCGTCCTGCTCAAGCCGGCTTCCCCCGGTACCGGTGTGATCGCCGGTGGCCCGGTGCGTGCCGTGCTGGAGTGCGCGGGCATCCACGACGTGCTGTCCAAGAGCCTCGGCTCGGACAACGCGATCAACATCGTGCACGCCACGGTGGCCGCGCTCCAGGGCCTTCAGCGGCCCGAGGAGATCGCCGCCCGCCGCGGTCTGCCGATCGAGGACGTCGCGCCGGCCGCGCTGCTGCGCGCCCGGGCCGGGGTTGGTGTGTGATGGCGCGCCTGAAGGTCACGCAGACCAAGTCCTACATCGGCAGCAAGCAGAACCACCGTGACACCCTGCGTTCGCTCGGGCTCAAGCGCCTGCACGACGTCGTGGTCAAGGAGGACCGCCCGGAGATCCGCGGCATGGTCCACACCGTCCGCCACCTCGTCACGGTCGAGGAGGTCGACTGATCATGGGTGACAACCCGATCAAGGTGCACAACCTCCGTCCGGCTCCGGGCGCCAAGACCGCCAAGACCCGCGTGGGTCGTGGTGAGGCGTCCAAGGGCAAGACGGCCGGTCGCGGCACCAAGGGCACCAAGGCCCGCTACCAGGTTCCGGAGCGCTTCGAGGGCGGGCAGATGCCCCTCCACATGCGGCTCCCGAAGCTCAAGGGCTTCAAGAACCCGTTCCGTACCGAGTACCAGGTGGTCAACCTGGACAAGCTCGCGGCCCTCTACCCCGAGGGTGGCGAGGTCACCGTTGCCGACCTGGTCGCCAAGGGTGCGGTGCGGAAGAACCAGCTCGTCAAGGTGCTCGGCACCGGCGACGTCTCCGTGGCCCTGCAGGTGACCGTGGACGCGGTCTCCGGCTCCGCCAAGGAGAAGATCACCGCCGCCGGCGGCACCGTCACCGAGCTCGTCTGAGCCGGATGTGCAACCCGACCGGGGACGCCCAGTACCTCAGGGCGTCCCCGGTCGTTCATTTCTGTGAATTTTCCCTGGCCGATGGGTCATTCCTACCGGGGGCACGTCGCCGGTAAGGTGGCCGAGCCCCTATCCGTCAGAAATCTCACCAGAGACCGTCCTTCCGCCGTGGCGCGGGGGGTGCAGGAGGCACCGTGCTCACCGCGTTCGCCCGGGCGTTCAGGACGCCCGACCTGCGCAAGAAGCTGCTCTTCACGCTCGCCATCATCGTGGTGTACCGGCTGGGCGCCCATGTGCCGGTGCCGGGGATCGACTTCGGCGTGGTCAACGACTGCGTGAAGCAGACGAAGGGCAACAACAGCCTCTTCGGCCTGGTCAACATGTTCAGTGGCGGAGCGCTGCTCCAGCTCACCATCTTCGCGCTGGGGATCATGCCGTACATCACGGCGAGCATCATCCTGCAGCTGCTGACCGTGGTGATCCCGCGGCTGGAAGCCCTGAAGAAGGAGGGGCAGGCCGGAACCACCAAGATCACCCAGTACACCCGGTACCTGACGGTCGCGCTCGCGATCCTCCAGGGCACCGGCCTGGTGGCGACCGCCCGCTCCGGCAACCTCTTCTCGACCTGCACCCAGGGCAACGACATCGTCCCGAACCAGTCGATCTTCACCACCGTCACCATGGTCACGTGCATGACCGCGGGCACCGTGATGATCATGTGGCTGGGCGAGCTGATCACCGACCGCGGTATCGGCAACGGCATGTCGATCCTGATGTTCGTCTCGATCGCGGCCGGCTTCCCCGGCTCGCTGTGGGGCATCAAGGTCTCCGGCACCATCGCCGGCGGCTGGGTCGAGTTCATCTCGGTGATCCTGATCGGCCTGGTCATGGTCGGCCTGGTGGTCTTCGTCGAGCAGGCGCAGCGCCGCATCCCGGTGCAGTACGCCAAGCGCATGATCGGCCGCCGGTCCTACGGCGGCACCTCCACGTACATCCCGCTCAAGGTGAACCAGGCCGGTGTGATCCCGGTCATCTTCGCCTCGTCGCTGCTCTACATCCCGGCGCTGGTGGTGCAGTTCTCCGGGTCGACGGCCGGCTGGGCGCAGTGGATCAGCCGCAACTTCACCAAGGGCGACCACCCGGCGTACATGGCCGCGTACTTCCTGCTGATCGTCTTCTTCGCCTTCTTCTACGTCGCCATCTCCTTCAACCCCGAAGAAGTGGCCGACAATATGAAGAAGTATGGTGGGTTCATCCCGGGTATCCGGGCCGGTCGCCCCACCGCTGAATACCTGAGTTACGTGCTCAACCGCATCACGTGGCCCGGCTCGCTGTACCTGGGTCTGATCGCCCTCGTTCCGACGGTCGCCATCGCGATCTTCAACGGGAGCAACGGCAACTTCCCTCTGGGTGGCACCAGCATCCTCATCATCGTCGGTGTGGGTCTGGAGACCGTGAAGCAGATCGAAAGCCAGCTCCAGCAGCGTAACTACGAAGGGTTCCTCCGCTGATGCGTATCGTCCTGGTCGGGCCCCCCGGCGCAGGCAAGGGGACGCAGGCCGCGTTCCTCGCCAAGAACCTCTCGATCCCGCACATCTCCACGGGCGACCTGTTCCGCGCCAACATCAGTCAGGGCACCGACCTGGGCAAGCAGGCGAAGGCGTACATGGACGCCGGCGACCTGGTGCCCGACGAGGTCACGATCGGCATGGCCGAGGACCGGCTGGAGCAGCCGGACGCGACCGGCGGGTTCCTGCTGGACGGCTTCCCGCGCAACGAGCAGCAGGCGCGGGCGCTCGACGCCTACCTGGCGCGGCACGAGATCGCGCTGGACGGTGTGCTGGACCTGGAGGTCCCGGAGGACGAGGTGGTCAAGCGGATCGCCGGCCGCCGGATCTGCCGCAACAACGGCGCGCACGTCTTCCACGTCGAGTACAAGCAGCCGAAGGCCGAGGGGGTCTGCGACGAGTGCGGCGGCGAGCTGTACCGGCGTGACGACGACGCCCCGGACAAGGTGCGCAACCGGCTGGAGATCTACCACCGCGAGACCGAGCCGATCATCGACTACTACAAGAAGCAGGGTCTGGTGGTCACCATCTCGGCGCTCGGCGCGGTGTCCGAGGTGACCGCGCGCGCCATGACGGCGCTCGGCGCGGAGGCCGGCGAGCCGACCGCGTAGCCCGGTAGCCCGCCCCGCGCCGGCCCTGCCGGTGCATGTGCATGCCACGGCCGTGGTGCCCCCAGGGGCGCCACGGCCGTATGGTTGTGGGTGGCCCGCGCCCGGGCCCGACCCGGGATCGGCGGGCGCACGGCAGCGGTGCACGGCAGTGGTGCACAGCAGTGATGCAAGGCAGTACGGACCCAAGGCAGCAAGGAAGGCGTCGGCCGCGATGGTGGAGCTGAAGACCGCGGAGCAGATCGCGAAGATGCGGGAGGCCGGTCTGGTCGTCGCGGCGATCCACGAGGCGACCCGGGCGGCGGCGGTGCCCGGCGCCACCACCAAGGACCTGGACGAGGTCGCCGCGAAGGTGCTCGCCGACCACGGGGCTAAGCCCAACTTCCTCGGCTACGGCGGCTTTCCGGGCAACATCTGCACGTCGGTGAACGACGTCGTGGTGCACGGCATCCCCGACGCGGTGACGGTGCTCAAGGACGGCGACATCCTCGCGGTGGACGCGGGCGCGATCGTGGACGGCTGGCACGGCGACGCGGCCTTCACCTGCCTGGTGGGCACCGGGCACGCCCCGGAGCTGGCCGAGCTGAGCCGGGTCACCGAGGAGTCCATGTGGGCGGGCATCGCGGCCTTCCGCAAGGGCAACCGGCTGGACGACATCTCGCAGGCGGTCGAGTCGTACATCCGCCGTCAGCCGCGGCCTTCGTCGGGCAAGTACGGCATCGTGGAGGGGTACGGCGGGCACGGCATCGGCAGCCAGATGCACATGGACCCGCACGTGCTCAACTACGTCACCAAGAAGCGCGGCCGCGGCATGCGGCTGGTGCCGGGGCTGTGCCTGGCGATCGAGCCGATGGTGACGCTCGGCACCCCGCACACCCATGTGCTGGAGGACGAGTGGACCGTCAAGTCCGACGACGGTTCCTGGTCGGCGCACTGGGAGCACAGCATCGCGCTGACCGAGCAGGGCCCGCTGGTGCTCACCGCCCCTGACGGCGGCCGGGCGAAGCTCGCCGAGTACGGCGTGACGGCCGCCCCCGACCCGCTCGCGTAGCGCCCGGCGGGGCCGCGAGCCGCTGCCGCGGCGGAGCCGCCGGCCCACCGGCGTAACGATCACGCTGCGTGGGCATACTTCTGGATTCGTCTTTCGTCGGCCGTTGCCGTAGACTCATATGTCGGCCCCGCGTGTCTTCCGGCATGTCCGGAGCCGACCCCGGTAGCCGATCCCGAAAGCAGGACATGGCCAAAAAGCAAGGCGCCATCGAGATCGAGGGCACCGTGATCGAGTCTCTGCCGAACGCGATGTTCAAGGTGGAGCTCCAGAACGGTCACAAGGTCCTCGCGCACATCAGCGGCAAGATGCGGATGCACTACATCCGTATCCTCCCGGATGACCGGGTCGTGGTGGAGTTGTCTCCCTACGACCTGACGCGCGGACGGATCGTCTACCGATACAAGTAACCCGCTTGTAGATCTCAGCACACGACCCGGAGAACCTCAGTCCCATGAAGGTCAAGCCGAGCGTCAAGAAGATCTGCGACAAGTGCAAGGTGATCCGCCGCCACGGCCGGGTCATGGTCATCTGCGACAACCTGCGCCACAAGCAGCGCCAGGGCTGACGCCCAGCCGACCACCCCTGCACCAGCAGAACTTCGCGCGACGCAGCACGCGTACATACGCAGTTCCCATCCCCGTCCCGGACGGGGATGACACCCCCGGAGGAGGCCGGGGACCTGTTCGTACCTGGTACGGCGGACAGGAACCGGAACTGCGGAAGACCTCCGAGAACACCAGGAGCCAAGCACATGGCACGCCTTTCAGGCGTTGACCTCCCGCGTGAGAAGCGCGTCGAGATCGCCCTCACCTACGTCTTCGGCATCGGGCGCTCGCGCGCCCAGGAGATCCTGAAGAGCACCGGTGTGAACCCCGACACCCGCGTCCGCGACCTTGCCGAGGAAGACCTCGTCAAGATCGGCAAGTGGGTCGACGACAACTACACGACCGAGGGCGACCTCCGCCGTGAGATCCAGGCCGACATCCGCCGCAAGGTCGAGATCGGCTGCTACCAGGGTCTGCGCCACCGTCGCGGCCTCCCGGTCCACGGCCAGCGCACTCACACCAACGCCCGTACCCGCAAGGGTCCGCGTCGCGCCATCGCCGGTAAGAAGAAGCCGGGCAAGAAGTAGTCCGACAGCCAGACCCCATCAGCGGTCTTCGCTGTAGGACCGATCACCTCCACCGGGAGTATTGACACATGCCTCCTAAGGGCCGTCAGGGCGCAGCCAAGAAGGTGCGCCGCAAGGAAAAGAAGAACGTCGCTCACGGGCACGCCCACATCAAGAGCACGTTCAACAACACCATCGTCTCGATCACCGACCCCGCCGGGAACGTGATCTCCTGGGCCTCCGCCGGTCACGTCGGCTTCAAGGGCTCGCGCAAGTCCACCCCCTTCGCCGCGCAGATGGCCGCCGAGTCGGCCGCCCGCCGCGCGCAGGAGCACGGCATGCGCAAGGTGGACGTCTTCGTCAAGGGTCCCGGCTCCGGCCGTGAGACCGCGATCCGCTCGCTCCAGGCCACCGGCCTGGAGGTGGGTTCGATCCAGGACGTCACCCCGACCCCGCACAACGGCTGCCGCCCGCCGAAGCGCCGCCGCGTCTGACCAGCTGAAACAGGAGAACTAGACAATGGCGCGTTACACCGGGGCCGACTGCAAGCGTTGCCGTCGGGAGAAGCAGAAGCTCTTCCTCAAGGGAGCTAAGTGCGAGAGCGCGAAGTGCCCGATCGAGATCCGTCCTTACCCCCCGGGTGAGCACGGACGCGGGCGCACCAAGGACAGCGAGTACCTCCTCCAGCTTCGTGAGAAGCAGAAGTGCGCGCGTATCTACGGTGTCCTCGAGAAGCAGTTCGTGAACTATTACAAGGAAGCGAACCAGAAGACCGGCAAGACCGGTGAGAACCTTCTGCGCATCCTCGAGACCCGCCTCGACAACGTGGTGTACCGGGCCGGCTTCGCCAAGTCCCGCGACCACGCCCGTCAGCTGGTCCGGCACGGGCACATCACCGTCAACGGCCGCAAGACCGACATCCCGTCGGCCCGCGTGTCCGTCAACGACATCGTCGAGGTCCGCGAGCGGTCCCGTAACCTGACCCCGTTCGCGGTGGCGCAGGGCGAGGCCGGCGACCGGACGGTGCCCGCGTGGCTGGAGGCGAACGCCGGCAAGCTGCGGATTCTGGTGCACAGCCTGCCCGAGCGCCAGGTGATCGACACCCAGGTGCAGGAGCAGCTCATCGTCGAGCTCTACTCGAAGTAGTAGTCGGGTAGGAGTTCGCAGGTCACGGGCGGTGCGGCCGCCGTCGTACGACGGTTTCGCCGCGCCGCCCGTACCCTCGTAGTACAGGGGGCGTCAAATAGCGGGCGCCCACGACTGAAGGACCGAACACATGCTGATCGCTCAGCGTCCCTCGTTGACCGAAGAGGTCGTCGACGAGTTCCGCTCCCGGTTCGTGATCGAGCCGCTGGAGCCGGGCTTCGGCTACACCCTCGGCAACTCCCTGCGCCGTACGCTCCTGTCGTCGATCCCGGGTGCGGCTGTCACCTCGATCCGGATCGACGGGGTCCTGCACGAGTTCGCCACCGTGCCGGGCGTCAAGGAAGACGTCATCGACCTCATCCTCAACATCAAGCAGCTCGTCGTCTCCTCGGAGCACGACGAGCCGGTCGTGATGTACCTGCGCAAGCAGGGCCCGGGTGTGGTCACCGCCGCCGACATCGCGCCGCCGGCCGGTGTCGAGGTGCACAACCCCGACCTGGTGCTGGCCACGCTCAACGCCAAGGGCAAGCTGGAGATGGAGCTGACCGTCGAGCGCGGTCGCGGCTACGTCTCCGCGGTCCAGAACAAGCAGCAGGGCCAGGAGATCGGCCGCATCCCGGTCGACTCCATCTACAGCCCGGTGCTCAAGGTCACCTACAAGGTCGAGGCGACCCGTGTCGAGCAGCGCACCGACTTCGACAAGCTGATCGTCGACGTCGAGACCAAGCAGGCCATGCGGCCGCGTGACGCCATGGCGTCGGCCGGCAAGACCCTGGTCGAGCTCTTCGGCCTGGCCCGCGAGCTGAACGTCGACGCCGAGGGCATCGACATGGGCCCGTCCCCGACGGACGCCGCCCTGGCCGCGGACCTGGCGCTGCCGATCGAGGAGCTGGAACTCACCGTCCGCTCTTACAACTGCCTCAAGCGCGAGGGCATCCACTCGGTGGGCGAGCTGGTGGCCCGCTCCGAGGCGGACCTGCTCGACATCCGCAACTTCGGTGCGAAGTCGATCGACGAGGTCAAGGCGAAGCTCGCCGGGATGGGCCTGGCCCTCAAGGACAGCCCGCCCGGATTCGACCCGACCGCCGCCGCCGACGCCTTCGGCGCCGACGACGACGTGGACGCCGGCTTCGTGGAGACCGAGCAGTACTAGCCCCTGCGGGGCACGCGCCCCTGGTGGTTGCCCCTCGGGGCAGAACGGAACCTCCCGGGGCCCAGCCCCGGGAATTCCGGGGCTCGGCCCCGGGACACACGAGCCGGCAGCCGCCGGTTCGCACTGACATCGGTACCTGACACGGCCGGTGCAGCGTAGAAGGAGAAGGACCATGCCCCAGCCCGCTAAGGGAGCCCGTCTGGGCGGGAGCGCCG
Organism: Streptomyces sp. CA2R106; assembly: GCF_037034245.1. Classification (NCBI taxonomy): domain Bacteria; kingdom Bacillati; phylum Actinomycetota; class Actinomycetes; order Kitasatosporales; family Streptomycetaceae; genus Streptomyces; species Streptomyces sp. CA2R106. The sequence continues at coordinate 102,904 of NZ_JBAGKC010000010.1, read as the reverse complement.
CGCACGAGAAGCTGCTGCTCGCGAACCTCGCGAAGTCGCTCTTCGAGCACGGCCGGATCACCACCACCGAGGCCAAGGCGCGCCGGCTGCGCCCGGTCGCGGAGCGGCTGATCACGAAGGCGAAGAAGGGCGACATCCACAACCGTCGCCAGGTGCTGCAGCAGATCACCGACAAGGGCGTCGTGCACACGCTCTTCACGGAGATCGCGCCGCGGTACGAGAACCGCCCGGGTGGCTACACCCGCATCACCAAGGTCGGTCCCCGTCGCGGCGACAACGCCCCGATGGCGGTCATCGAGCTGGTCGAGGCCCTGACCGTGCAGCAGAACGCGGTCGGCGAGGCCGAGGCCGCCACCAAGCGCTCCGCGAAGGACCGCGCCGGTGACGAGGCCCTGGCCGAGGCCAAGAAGGACGACGCCCCGGTCGAGGACGCCGCTCCGGCGGACGCCGAGCCCGAGGACGCCGCTCCGGCGGACGAGGAGTCCAAGGACGCCTGAGCGTCCTGACGGTTCCGGAACACAGCCAGCGGGCCCGCCCCCTCCGGGGTGCGGGCCCGCTGGCCGTATGGCGGTGCGGCGTGGTGGTTCGAGGCGCGGAGGAGCGACGGGTGAGCGAGCAGCCGGCGGATGGGCTGGTGCGGGTGCGGTTGGACCTGGGGTACGACGGGGTGGACTTCTCCGGGTGGGCGAAGCAGCGCAGCCGGCGGACGGTGCAGGGGGAGTTGGAGTCCGCGATCGCGACGGTGCTGCGGCTGCCGGAGCCGGTCGAGCTGACGGTGGCGGGGCGGACCGACGCGGGGGTGCACGCGCGGGGGCAGGTGGCGCACGTGGACCTGCCCGCGGAGGTGTGGGAGCGGGAGAGCGGGAAGCTGCGGCGCCGGCTGGCCGGGCGGCTGCCGTGGGACGTACGGGTGTGGGGGGTGGCGCAGGCGCCGCCCGGTTTCGACGCCCGGTTCTCGGCGGTGTGGCGCCGGTACGCCTACCGGATCGGCGACCACCCGGGCGGGGTGGACCCGCTGCTGCGCGGCCATGTGCTGTGGCACGACCGGCCGGTGGACGTGGAGCTGATGAACGAGGCCGCGCGCCTGATGCTCGGGGAGCACGACTTCGCCGCCTACTGCAAGAAGCGGGAGGGCGCGACGACCATCCGCACCCTGCTGGACCTGTCGTGGGAGCGCAGCGCCGACGGGCTGGCGGTGGCGACCGTACGGGCCGACGCGTTCTGCCACAACATGGTGCGGGCGCTGGTCGGCGCGATGATCCTGGTCGGCGACGGGCACCGGCCGGTCGGCTTCCCCGCGGAGGTGCTGGCCGGGCGGGAGCGGCACTCGGCGGTCAACGTGGTGCGGCCGCACGGGCTGACGCTGGAGGAGGTCGGCTACCCGGCGGACGAACTGCTGGCCGCGCGCAGCCGGGAGGCCCGCAACATGCGGACGCTGCCCGGCTGCCGGTAAGGGCCGCTCTCCTGGGAGGGCGGCCCTTACCCGCCGCCTTACTGGCTGTTCGCCTGGGCCTGGGCCGCGTCCCGGCCGCGCTGGACGATGCGCTGGAAGGCGAAGTCCGAGGCGTCGTTGGCGGCCTGGGCGCCGGTGGTGTTGGACGCGGTGAGGGTCTTGCCGTTCTTGAAGCCGGAGATCGCGAAGTAGGCGTAGCGGCCGACTGAGTTCGACGTCATCTGGCAGGCCACGGCGTGGCAGAAGTCGGCGATGCCGCCGCCGTTGAGCGGCCGGACGTACTGGGCGACGCTGTGCACCTTGGTGGCGTGCGCCTTGTCGGCGAAGACCGCGACGCCGACGGTGACGGCGATGGCGCCGTTGGTGTAGGTGGCGCGCAGCATCTTGGTGCAGCCGTTGGCGGCGAGCGAGCCGGAGAGCTGGCCGCCGGCGGCCGCCGCGCACGAGGAGGTGCTGGCGATGTTGGTCTTGGTGTAGGTGCGCCCGGCCAGCACGAACGTCTTGCCCGGGAAGAGCGACGCCGCACTGAGGGGCGCCTTGTCCTTCGCCGCGGAGGAGATGAAGTCCAGCGGGTTCTCCGGCGAGGGCGGGGCGACGGAGGAGAAGGACGGCTCGGGCGGCAGCGACTGCCGGCCGGTGCTGCCCGTCGACCCGCTCGGGTCGGCGATCGGGTGGTCGGAGTGGTGGCCGGACACCACCACGGCCGTGGCCACGCCGCCCGCTATCACCGCGACGGCCACGGCCCCGCCGACCAGCATCATCACCTTGCGGCGGCGCTGGGCGCCGCTGGCCTGCTCCTCGGCGAGCGCGCTCCAGTCGGGGGTCCCGGGTGCGTCGGCGCCCGCCGCCGGCCCGTTCGCCGGGGGAGCCGCGGGGCCCGCGCCCGGGCCGCCGGTCTGCTGCGGCCGGGGGAAGCCGTAGCCGCCCTGGGCGGCGCCGGGAGCGGCGCCGGGCGGCTGCTGTTGCGGGAAGCCGTAGCCGCCCTGCTGCGGGGTGCCGGGGGCGGCAGGGCCCTGGCCGGCCGCGGGCGCCTGCGGCTGCGGCTGCGCGGGATGCTGCTGGGGGAAGCCGTAGCCGCCTCCTTGCGGCCCCGGCGCGGCCGGTCCGCCCTGGGACGCGGCGGGCGCGGCAGGCCCGGCTGGCCCGGCTCCCTGGAAGCCCTGGCCGCCTTGGCCCCCCGGGCCGGTCTGGCCCCCGGAGCCGGGCGCACCAGCCGCACCGGCCGCACCGGCCGCACCGGGCGCACCCGGCCGGAAGCTGTACGGGCTCTCGGGGGCGCCGCCCCCGGCCGCGGGTGGCTGCGCGCCCTGCGCGCCCTGCTCCTGCGGGGACCGCTCCTGCTGCGGCGGCCCGGCGAAGCCGCGCCGGGGGTCTGACGTGCGGGAGGGAATGACGCGTCCCTCCAGGACCTCGCGGGGGCCGTCGGAGGCTTGGTTACGGGGTTCCTGCGGGGGCTGCTGCCCCGGCCCTTCACTCATGTGGCGCATCATATGGCCGCAGCGGCCGCGGAAAAGGACTTGGGGCGGGTCCACAGGGACAGGGAGAATCCGGACCATGGGTCACGTCGAAGCCGCGCACATCGAGTACTACCTCCCGGACGGACGGGCGCTGCTCGGCGACGTCTCGTTCCGGGTCGGGGAGGGCGCCGCGGTGGCCCTGGTGGGGCCGAACGGAGCGGGCAAGACCACACTGCTGCGGCTGATCTCCGGCGAGCTGAAACCGCACGGCGGCGGTGTCACCGTCAGCGGCGGCCTCGGCGTGATGCGCCAGTTCGTGGGCAGCGTCCGCGACGACCGCACCGTGCGCGACCTGCTGGTGTCGGTGGCGCACCCCCGTATCCAGGCCGCGGCCAAGGCCGTCGACGCCGCCGAGCTGGCGATCATGGCGCAGGACGACGAGCCGGCGCAGATGGCGTACGCCACGGCGCTGAGCGAGTGGGCCGAGGCGCGCGGCTATGAGGCGGAGACGCTGTGGGACATGTGCACCATGGCCGCGCTCGGGGTGCCGTACGACCGGGCGCAGTGGCGCGAGGTGAAGACGCTCTCGGGCGGCGAGCAGAAGCGGCTGGTGCTGGAGGCGCTGCTGCGCGGCCCGGACGAGGTGCTGCTGCTGGACGAGCCGGACAACTACCTGGACGTGCCGGGCAAGCGCTGGCTGGAGGAGCAGATCGCGCTGACCCGCAAGACGGTGCTGTTCGTCAGCCACGACCGCGAGCTGCTGTCGCGCACCGCGGAGAAGATCGTCAGTGTGGAGACCGGTCCTGCCGGGTCCACCGCGTGGGTGCACGGCGGCGGGTTCGACACCTTCCACGAGGCCCGCAAGGAGCGCTTCGCGCGGTTCGAGGAGCTGCGCCGCCGCTGGGACGAGGAGCACGCCAAGCTCAGGGCGATGGTGCTGCGGCTGCGGCAGCAGGCGGCCAACAGCCCGGACATGGCCTCGCGCTACCACGCGGCGCAGACCCGGCTGCGGCGGTTCGAGGAGGCGGGGGCGCCCCAGGAGCCGCCGCGCGAGCAGGACATCCGGATGCGGTTGCAGGGCGGCCGGACCGGGGTGCGGGCGGTCACCTGCGAGCAGCTCGAACTGACCGGCCTGATGCGGCCGTTCGACCTGGAGGTGTTCTACGGCGAGCGGGTCGCGGTGCTGGGGTCCAACGGTTCGGGCAAGTCGCACTTCCTGCGGCTGCTGGCTGGGGACTCCTCGGTCGCGCACAGCGGGACGTACAAGCTGGGCGCCCGGGTGGTGCCCGGGCACTTCGCGCAGACCCACGCCCACCCCGAGCTGGCCGGCCGCACCCTGGTGGACATCCTGTGGGCCGAGCACTCCCGCGACCGCGGCCGGGCGATGTCGGTGCTGCGGCGGTACGAACTGGAGCGGCAGGGCGACCAGACCTTCGACAAGCTCTCCGGCGGGCAGCAGGCCCGCTTCCAGATCCTGCTGATGGAACTCCAGGGCACCACCGCGCTGCTGCTGGACGAGCCGACGGACAACCTCGACCTGGAGAGCGCGGAGGCCCTCCAGGACGGTCTGGAGGCCTACGACGGCACGGTCCTCGCGGTCACCCACGACCGCTGGTTCGCCCGCAGCTTCGACCGCTACCTCGTCTTCGGCTCCGACGGCCTGGTCCGCGAGACCCCGGCCCCCGTGTGGGACGAGCGCCGTGTCGAAAGGCCCCGCTGACCGTCGGCCGGCGCGGGCCGCAAGGTCCCGCAACCGGCGGGACGGCCGGCCCCGGAGGGTCCGTCCGCACCCCCGGAGGGACGCGTTTTGACCCGGCAGGGACCACCCGGGTATTCTGCGATGTCGTTATGCGTATTGGCTTGCTCTATCTCACGTGAGAGGCCCTTACGCCGGTCCACCGGGCCGATGACCAGCGGTAGGCCCATGGGTTGCGTCCCCTTGTGCCACCAGGGCTGTCGTGATCGCCGGGTGGCCTTGTCAGGACCAACTCACCGAAGATAGCGAAGGCTAACGACCGTGCGTACGTACAGCCCCAAGCCCGGCGACGTTCAGCGCCAGTGGCATGTCATCGACGCGCAGGACGTCGTCCTGGGTCGCCTGGCCACCCAGGCCGCGACCCTCCTGCGGGGCAAGCACAAGCCCATCTACGCGCCCCACGTCGACACCGGTGACTTCGTCATCATCATCAACGCCGACAAGGTGCACCTGTCCGGGAACAAGAAGACCCAGAAGATGGCCTACCGCCACTCCGGGTACCCCGGCGGTCTGCGCTCCGTGCGCTACGACGAGCTGCTGGCCAAGAGCCCGGAGAAGGCCGTCGAGAAGGCCGTCAAGGGCATGCTCCCCAAGAACACCCTGGGCCGCCAGATGCTCACCAAGCTGAAGGTCTACTCGGGCGACCAGCACCCGCACGCTGCGCAGCAGCCGGTGCCGTTCGAGATCACCCAGGTCGCGCAGTAGTCCCGGCCACCTGCTACCAGAAAGAACCTGAGGAGAATCGTGGCTGAGACCACCGCCGAGACCCCCGTCGAGGGCGAAGAGTCCTACGACGAGATCACGACCTTCGAGTCCGAGGCCGTCGAGGGTGAGTACACCTCCGAGTCCCTGGCCTCCCGCTTCGGCGACCCGCAGCCGGCCGCCGGCACCGGCCGCCGCAAGCGCTCCATCGCCCGCGTCCGGATCATCCCCGGCAGCGGCAAGTGGAAGATCAACGGCCGCACCCTCGAGGGCTACTTCCCCAACAAGGTGCACCAGCAGGAAGTCAACGAGCCGTTCAAGGTGCTGGAGCTCGACGGTCGTTACGACGTCGTCGCCCGTATCTCCGGCGGCGGCATCTCCGGCCAGGCCGGTGCGCTGCGCCTGGGTGTCGCCCGTGCGCTCAACGAGGCGGACGTCGACAACAACCGCGGCCCGCTCAAGAAGGCCGGCTTCCTCACCCGTGACGACCGCGCGGTCGAGCGGAAGAAGGCCGGTCTGAAGAAGGCGCGCAAGGCGCCGCAGTTCAGCAAGCGCTAGTCGTCCCGGCGGGGGAGCCGGGCGGTCCGCCCCCACCCCCGCTCGACGCGCGACGCAACGCCCCGGAGGCACATCGGTGCCTCCGGGGCGTTCGCATGATGAGCTAGGGGCGTATATGTGTGCTTGTACGACCCGGCAGGTTCGTGGCACACGCAAGCAGAGCCGCCGCATCGCATCGGAGGAAACACTGTGGGACGACTCTTCGGCACCGACGGGGTGCGGGGCATCGCCAACGTCGACCTGACCGCGGAGCTGGCGCTCGGCCTGTCGGTCGCGGCGGCACACGTACTGGCCGAGGCGGGCAGCTTCGCCGGGCACCGGCCGGTGGCCGTGGTCGGGCGCGATCCACGGGCCTCGGGCGAGTTTTTGGAGGCCGCCGTGGTGGCGGGCCTGGCCAGCGCGGGCGTGGACGTCCTGCGCGTCGGTGTGCTGCCCACTCCCGCGGTGGCGTATCTCACCGGCGCGCTGGGCGCCGACCTCGGCGTGATGCTCTCCGCCAGCCACAACGCGATGCCGGACAACGGCGTCAAGTTCCTCGCCCGCGGCGGCCACAAGCTCGACGACGAGCTGGAGGACCGGATCGAGGCGGTCTACGAGGAGCACCGCACCGGCGCCCCCTGGGTGCGCCCGACCGGCGCCGGCGTCGGCCGGGTCCGGGACTACGACGAGGGCTTCGACCGGTACGTCGCCCACCTCGTCGCGGTGCTGCCCAACCGGCTGGACGGCCTGAAGATCGTCCTCGACGAGGCGCACGGCGCCGCCTCCCGGGTGTCGCCCGAGGCGTTCTCCCGGGCCGGCGCCGAGGTCGTCACCATCGGCGCCCAGCCCGACGGCCTCAACATCAACGACGGCTGCGGCTCCACCCACCTGGACCTGCTCAAGGCCGCCGTGGTCGAGCACGGCGCGGACCTGGGCATCGCGCACGACGGCGACGCCGACCGCTGCCTGGCCGTGGACGCCTCCGGCGAGGAGATCGACGGCGACCAGATCCTCGCGGTGCTGGCGCTGGCGCTGCGCGAGCAGGGCGCGCTGCGGGAGAACACCGTCGTCGCCACGGTCATGTCCAACCTCGGCTTCAAGCTGGCGATGGAGCGCGAGGGCATCAACCTGGTGCAGACCGCGGTCGGCGACCGCTACGTCCTGGAGTCGATGAAGGAGCACGGCTACGCGCTCGGCGGCGAGCAGTCCGGGCATGTCATCGTGCTGGACCACGCCACCACCGGGGACGGCACCCTGACCGGGCTGCTGCTGGCCGCCCGGGTCGCGGCCACCGGCCGGCCGCTCGCGGACCTGGCCGGCGTCATGCGGCGGCTGCCGCAGGTGCTGGTCAACGTGCCCGACGTGGACAAGGAGCGGATGCCGCGCACCCCCGAACTGGCGGTGGCCGTCAGCCAGGCCGAGGCCGAACTCGGCGCCACCGGCCGGGTGCTGCTGCGCCCCTCGGGCACCGAGCCGCTGGTGAGAGTGATGGTCGAGGCCGCCGACATCGACCACGCGCGCACGGTGGCCGGGCGGCTGGCCGACCTGGTCAAGGCGACGCTGGGCTGAGGACGGCGGGCGCGGCGCGGCGGCCGTACGGGCCCCGCGCCGCGCCCGGCGCCTTCGTACCGGGCGGCCGGCCCTCAGAGCTTGCGCAGCCGCAGCCGCTGCACCTTGTGCCCGGCGCCCTTGCGCAGCACCAGCGTGGCTCGGCCGCGGGTGGGCAGCACGTTCTCCTCCAGGTTGGGCAGGTTGACCGTCCGCCAGACCATGCGGGCGTAGGCCAGCGCCTCGTCCTCGGGCACCTGGGTGTACTTGCGGAAGTAGGAGTCCGGGTCCTGGAAGGCGGTGTCGCGCAGCTTGCGGAACCGGCCGAGGTACCACTGCTCGATGTCCTCGGTGCGCGCGTCGACGTACACGCTGAAGTCGAAGTGGTCGGCGAGGCCGATCCGGGTGCGGCCGTCCGTGCCGGGCAGGGCGGGCTGGAGGACGTTGAGCCCCTCGACGATCAGGATGTCCGGGCGGCGCACGGTCAGCCGCTCGCCGGGCACGATGTCGTAGCTGAGGTGCGAGTAGACCGGCGCGGTCACCTCGGGGCGGCCGGACTTCACGTCGGCGACGAAGCGGACCAGCGCACGGCGGTCGTAGGACTCGGGGAAGCCCTTGCGGGCCATCAGCCCGCGCCGCTCCAACTCGGCGTTGGGCAGCAGGAACCCGTCGGTGGTGACCAGTTCGACCTTCGGGTGCTCCGGCCAGCGGGCGAGCAGTTCGCGCAGCACCCGGGCGGTGGTGGACTTGCCGACCGCGACGCTGCCGGCGACGCCGATCACGAACGGCGTGCCGGGCTGGGCGCCGGCCCGGCCCGCGGCCGACCCGAGGAAGGTGTTGAGCGCGCCGCGCAGCCCGCTGTGCGCGGCGATGTACAGGTTCAGCAGGCGGGACAGCGGCAGGTAGACGTCCTCGACCTCCTCCAGGTCGACGACGTCGCCGAGCCCGCGCAGCCGCTCCACCTCCTCGGCGGTGAGCGGCAGCGGGGTGCGGTCGCGCAGGGCGCTCCACTGGGCGCGGGTCAGGTCGACGTAGGGACTCGTGGCGGCGGCGGGCGGCGGCGTGGTCGGCACCGGAACATTGTCCAGCGCGCGCCGGGCGCCTCTAAGCTGACCCCCATGGACGCCCACCCACCGCAGGACGAGCACACCGCTGCGACGGCGGGCGCGGCATGATCGTCGGGGTCGGCATCGACGTCGCCGAGATCGAGCGCTTCGAGGCGGCCCTCGCGCGCACCCCGTCGATGGCCGCGCGCCTGTTCACCCCCGCCGAGCTGCTGCTGCCCTCCGGCGCGCCCCGCGGCTCCGCCTCCCTGGCGGCCCGCTTCGCGGCGAAGGAGGCCCTGGCCAAGGCGCTCGGCGCTCCCGCCGGCCTCCAGTGGCTCGACGCCGAGATCACCACGTCGCCCACCGGACAGCCCCACCTCGCCGTCCAGGGCACCGTCGCCGCCCGCGCCGCGGCCCTCGGCGTCCGCAGCTGGCACGTCTCCCTCTCCCACGACGCCGGCATCGCCTCCGCGGTGGTCATCGCCGAGAGCTGAGGTCAACCCTCGTAGTGGTAACGGCAGGCGGCGATCCGGATCTCGTCCTCGACCACCTTGTAGACGAGGCGGTGTTCGTCGGTGATGCGGCGGGACCAGTAGCCCTGGAAGCCGTGCTTCAGCGGCTCCGGCTTGCCGATGCCCTCATTGCCGTTGCGCTCGATGTCCTTGATCAAGGCGTTGATGCGCTTGAGCACTTTGCGGTCCTGGGTCTGCCACCAGACGTAGTCGTCCCAGGGCGCATCGTCGAAGACGATCTTCACTCGTCGTCGACCAGTTCACGGGGGGCGCCGGCGCCGCTCTCCAGCCGGTCGATCGACGCGAGGAGTCGGCGCGCATTGGCCGGGCTGCGGAGCAGGTACGCGGTCTCGCGAAGTGATTCGTACTCGTCCAGCGAGATGATCACCACCGGGTCGTGGCCGGCGCGAGTGATGACGACCTCTTCGCGGTCGCTGTTCACCGAGTCCAGCACCTCGGCGTACCGGGCACGAGACTCGGAGTACGTCATAGTCTTCATGGCACCTCCTTCTTGTACGGAAAATTGTACAACACGCGCGGCCCGGGGTGGCGTGGCGAGGAGTTGGACGGGTCCGTAGGCTCGGGTGGGGCGCCGAGGGGAAGGTTGCTGATGAGGTACGGGCACAGTGTGGAGAGCGTGCGGCGGGCCGAGGCGGCGCTGATGGCGCGGGTGCCGGAGGGCGCGCTGATGCAGCGGGCGGCAGCCGGGCTGGCCGGCGCGGGCGCGGACCTGCTCGGGCGGGTGTACGGCGCGCGGCTGGCGGTGCTGGTCGGCAGCGGCGCCAACGGCGGGGACGCGCTCTTCGCGGCGGCCCGGCTGCTGCGCCGGGGCGCGGCGGCGACGGCGGTGCTGCTGACCCCGGAACGGGCGTACGCCGAGGGCCTGTCGGCGTTCCGGTCGGCCGGCGGCCGGGTGGCCGCCGCGGAGGAGGGCGCGCGGGTCGTCGCGCGCGCGGACCTGGTGCTGGACGGCGTCACCGGCATCGGCGGCCGGGGCGGTCTGCGCCCGCAGGCGGCCGAACTGGCGGCGGCCGCGGCGGACGGTCCGGCCGCGGTGCTCGCCGTGGACCTGCCCAGCGGGGTGGACGCCGACACCGGCGAGGTGCACGGCCCGGCGGTCCGCGCGGACGCGACCGTCACGTTCGGCACGTACAAGCCCGCGCTGCTGATCGACCCGGCGGCGCAGTACGCGGGGGCGCTGCGGCTGGTGGACATCGGCCTCGGCGGCGACCTCGGGGCGCCCGAACTCGAAGCGCTCCAGCACGCCGACGCCGCGGCGCTGCTGCCGCGGCCGACCGGGGAGAGCGACAAGTACCGGCGGGGCGTCGTCGGAGTGGCCGCCGGCTCCGAGCGGTACCCGGGCGCGGCGGTGCTCGCGGTGTCCGGGGCGCTGCGCGGCGGCGCGGGCGCGGTGCGGTACGCCGGGCCCGGCGGCACCGCGGTGCTGGCCCGGCACCCCGAGACGCTGGTCTCACCCGGTTCGCCGCGCTCCGCGGGGCGGGTGCAGGCGTGGGTGGTCGGGCCCGGGCTCGGCGACACCTCGGACGCGCGCACCGCGGTGGACGACGCGCTGGCCTCGGACGTGCCGATCCTCGTGGACGCCGACGGGCTGCGCCTGCTCACCCCCGAGGCGGTCAAGCGGCGTACGGCGGCCACCGTGCTGACCCCGCACGCCGGTGAGGCGGCCGCGCTGCTCGGATGGGCCCGCGAGGACGTCGAGGGGCGCCGGCTGCACGCCGTACGGGAGTTGGCCGCGCGCTTCGGGGCGACCGTGCTCCTCAAGGGCTCCACGACCCTCGTCGCCGACCCCGACCCGGTCCGCCCGGTCCGCGTCAACCCCACCGGCACCGCCTGGCTCGCCACCGCCGGCAGCGGCGACGTCCTCTCCGGCCTCACCGGCTCCCTTCTCGCCGCCGGCCTCGCCCCCCAGGACGCCGCCTCCCTCGGTGCCTACCTCCACGGCCTCTCCGCCCGCCTCACCCCCACCCCCCTCACCGCCCTCGACCTCGCCGACTCCCTCCCCTCCGCCTGGCACAACCTCCTCCCCTGAACATCACGGCAAACTGCCCAGAGGGTGCCCTTCGGGGTCGCGGCGACCTCCGGCGAACCGTAGCGGCGGAGGGTGCCCTTCGGGGGCGCGGGGAACTGCGCGCCCAGCCGGCCACCGGCGAGCTGTCGGCGACGAACGCGCAGCCGTAGCGGCGGGTTGCCGCCCTGGCGGGCGGAGGGTGCCGTTCGGGGGCGCGGGGAACTGCGCGCTCAGCCGGCCAGCGGCGAGCTGTCGGCGACGAACGCGGAACCGTAGCGGCGGGTTGCCGCCCTGGCGGGGCGGAGGGTGCCCTTCGGGGGCGCGGGGAACTGCGCGCCCAGCCGCCCAGCGGCGAGCTGTCGGCGACGAACGCGCAGCCGTAGCGGCGGGTTGCCGTACTCCACAGACGTCGGGCAGCCGGCGACGATCGCGGAACCGTAGCGGCGGGTTGCCGTACTCCACAGACGTCGGGCAGCCGGCGACGAACGCGGAACCGTACCGGCGGGTCGCCGCCCCCCGGCCAGCCACAAACCCTCGCACCGACCAGGTCCAGGCCCCCGAGCCCGCAGCCTGCGACACTTACAGACGAAACCGAACCGACCCGAACCCGCCCCCGCAAAAAGCCCCCTGCAAGGACCCGCAAGGACCTGCCACCATGCCCACCCCCTCGCCCCTCCCCCCCGCGCTGCGCGCCACCGCCCTGATCGACCTCGCCGCGCTCCGCTCGAACGTCGCGACCTTGCGCGCGCACGCGCCCACCGCCGCGTTCATGGCGGTGGTGAAGGCCGACGCGTACGGCCACGGCATGGTGGCGTGCGCGCGCGCCGCACAGCAGGCGGGCGCGCAGTGGCTGGGCGCGGCCACCCCGCAGGAAGCGCTGGCCCTGCGCGCGGCCGGCCTCACCGGCCGCGTCCTGTGCTGGCTGTGGACCCCCGGCGGGCCCTGGCAGGAGTGCGTCGAGGCCGACATCGACGTGACGGTCAGCGCCCGTTGGGCCCTGGACGAGGTGGTCGCCGCGGCCCGCGCGGCCCAGCGCACCGCCCGCGTCCAGCTGAAGATCGACACCGGGCTGGGCCGCAACGGCGCGCAACCCGCGGACTGGCCGGACCTGACCCGCGCCGCCCGCGCCGCGGAGCGCGAGGGCACCATCCGCGTCACCGGGGTGTGGTCGCACTTCTCCTGCGCCGACGAACCCGACCACCCCTCGATCGCCCGCGAACTCGCCGCGTTCCGCACCGCGCTGGCCCAGGCCGCGGACGCCGGGCTCGACCCGGAGGTGCGGCACCTGGCGAACTCGCCCGGCACCCTCACCCTCCCCGAGGCCCACTTCGATCTGGTGCGGCCCGGCGTCGCGATGTACGGCATCTCCCCGGTGCCCCAGCTCGGCGCCCCCGCGGACTTCGGGCTGCGCCCGGTGATGACGCTGGCCGCCCGGCTCGCCTCGGTCAAGCGCGTCCCCGGCGGGCACGGCGTCAGCTACGGCCATCGCTACGTCACCCCGGGTGAGACCACGCTTGCGCTGGTGCCCCTGGGGTATGCAGACGGTGTGCCGCGACACGCGTCGGGCACCGGCCCGGTGCTGGTGGCCGGCAAATGGCGCACGGTGGCGGGACGGGTGGCGATGGACCAGTTCGTGGTGGACCTCGGCGGTGACAGCGCGGCGCCGGGCGACGAGGCGGTGCTCTTCGGCCCGGGCGACGCGGGCGAGCCGACCGCCGAGGACTGGGCGCGCGCCTGCGGCACCATCGCCTACGAGATCGTCACCCGGATCGGCGCCCGGGTGCCGCGGCTGTACGTCGGCGAGTCGGCATGAGCACCTGCGCCCCCGTCCGCGCCCGCGCCTGTGTCCTCGTCCCTGCCGCGCCGGTGCGCGGCCGCCCGCGGGGACCGTACGGCCGGAGCGGCTGACCGATGGCGGAGGGAGCGGGGATGAAGTGGGAGCGGGCCGGGCTGGTCGGTGCCGCGATCGGCGTGGTGGCGGCGGGCGCGGCCGCGGGCGTGGCGATCGAGCGGGCCACCGTGGGCCGCGGGGTGCGCCGCCGCGCACAGCTCGCCCTCGACGCCGCCGGCCCGTACGGCAGCCTGCGCGGCACCCCCGGCATCGCCGTCGCCGAGGACGGCACCGAGCTGTACTACGAGGTCGACGAGGCGGCGCCCGCGCCGCGGTCCGAGACCGAGCCGGAGCCGGTGCGCCCGCCGCGGGCCGCCAGGCGCGGCTGGCTGCGCGGGCGCGGCGCGGACCCGGGGCCGGAGGCGGGCAAGGGCGCCGGTGCGGCCGGGCCGCGGCCGCCGCTCACCGTGGTCTTCTCCCACGGCTACTGCCTCAGCCAGGACTCCTGGCACTTCCAGCGGGCGCTGCTGCGCGGCGTGGTGCGCTCGGTCTACTGGGACCAGCGCAGCCACGGCCGCAGCGAGCGCGGCCGGGACCAGCTCGCGGGGGAGCCCGCCACCATCGACCAGTTGGGCCGCGACCTGAAGGCGGTGCTGGACGCGGTGGCGCCGGAGGGCCCGGTGGTGCTGGTCGGGCACTCCATGGGCGGCATGACGGTGATGGCCTTCGCCGACCAGTACCCGCGGTACGTCCGCGAGCGCGTCGCCGGGGTCGCGCTGATCTCCACCGCGTCGGGCAAGCTCGCCGCGGACACGCTCGGGCTGCCCGCGGTCGGGGCGCGGGCGTTCCGCGCGGTCGCGCCCGGGCTGCTGCGGGTGATGGGCCGGCAGGCGGAGCTGGTGGAGCGCGGCCGGCGGGCCACCGCCGAGCTGTTCGGGGGCGTCATCAAGCGCTACAGCTTCGGTTCGAAGGACGTCGACCCGGCCGTGGCCCGGTTCGCCGAGCGGCTGATCGAGGCCACCCCGATCGATGTGGTGGCCGAGTTCTACCCGGCGTTCACCGCACACGAGAAGAGCGAGGCGCTGGCCGCGTTCGACGGCCTGCCCGCGCTGGTGCTGGCCGGGAGCGCGGACCTGCTGCTGCCGAGCGCGCACAGCGCGGAGATGGCGGCGCAGCTGCCGGCCGCCGAGCTGGTGGTGGTGCCCGGCGCCGGCCACCTGGTGCTGTTCGAGCGGCCCGAGCTGGTCGGGCCGGCGCTGGCGGCACTGGTCGCCCGGGCCGCGGAGGGCGCGCGCGTGCCCGTACCGCCGCGGCTGCGCGAGCTGACGGCCGCGCTCGACGCGTAGCATTCGCCACCATGGGCAATCCGCACGACCCTTATCCCGCGGGCGCGGGCACCGCCGAGGACGCGCACGCGGTCCGGATCACCGTACACACCGCGGAAGACATGCGTGAGCTGGGCAGACGGCTCGCCGCGCTGCTGCTTCCCGGCGACCTGGTGCTGCTCACCGGCGAGCTGGGCGCGGGCAAGACCACGCTCACCCGGGGACTGGGCGAGGCGCTCGGCGTGCGCGGGGCGGTGACCTCGCCGACGTTCGTCATCGCCCGGGTGCACCCCTCGCTCACCGGCGGTCCCGCGCTGGTCCACGTGGACGCCTACCGGCTGGGCGGCGGGCTGGACGAGATGGAGGACCTGGACCTCGACGTCTCGCTGCCGGAGTCCGTGGTGGTGGTGGAGTGGGGCGAGGGCAAGGTCGAGGACCTGTCCGACGCGCGGCTCCAGGTGGTGATCGGCCGCACGCTCGGCGAGGAGCGCGGCCACGCGAAGGGCGGCGCACACGGTACGGAGGGAGCCGCGGCCGGAGCGGAGCCGGCGGAGGGCGACGACACGCGTGAGGTGACCGTGATCGGGATCGGGCCGCGCTGGGCCGGTCAGGACCTGGCGCCGCTGGTCCTCTGAGCGGCCCGCGCGGGCCGGAGGTTCGCGCCGACACTCTGTCGGGAAGATGTTGCGCGGGAGCGGGTGGCCGTGGTGTGCTGGTAGCGGCCACCCTCTTAGGGTTGCCTAACTTCTCTCCCCGGGGAGGCGCGCATGACGTCCCACGGCGACGCCGCCGCACAGGCTCCGGCACCGACGGCGCCCGCGGAGCCCGTGGTGCCCGCAGGACCCGAAACGCCCATGGCGCCCGAAACACCCGCAGCGCCCGACACAGCCGACGCGCCCGCCGGGCCGGTGGAACCCGGTGCCGCCGGGGCCGGCCCCGAGCCCGCCTGCGCGGTGCCCTCGGTGCGGGACCTCCTCGTGGCCTGCGCGGCCGCCCGTACGGTCTCCACCCCGCCCTCCGGCGACGAGGAGCGGCGCACGGCCCCGGAGCACCCGGAGCACCGTACGGCGTAAGGGCCGCCCTCCCTGCGGCCGGGGATTACGGCACCACGGCCACGAGGGAGCCCGTGGGCGCGTGCTGCCAGAGCGCGGCCGCGTCGTCGGGCGCCTCGCGGATCACGGCGCCGGAGGCCCCCGCGCCCGCGGCGGGCGCGAATCCGACGTTCACTCCATCGGTGGATGCGAAGAGCACGACCTGCCCGCGCTCGCGGGCGAAGACGCGGTGCGTGCCGCGCGCCGGGGCGATCCGGCCCGCGCGCACTTCGTAGGTACGCAGCACCCCGCCCCGCGCGTCGACCAGCCACACCCGGTGCCGGCCGAGGCTGTAGACGACCCGGGCGCCGTGCCCGCCGGCGGAGGGGAGCGCGGTCGGCGCGGCGGACGCGGGGGAGCCGGACGCCGTGGCCGGCGGGGCGGGCGTGCCGCTCGCGCCCCCGTGCGCGCCGCCCGCGGGGTGGCGGGGCGGCGCGTCCACCGCGGCCGCCGTGAGCACCCCCACCACCGCGATCGCCGTCGCGAGGAACCCGGCCACCGCGACCCCCGAACCGATCCGCACCACGGCCGCCGTCCTCCCGCCGGGTCGGCCCACCGCCGCACCGGCTGTCATATATACCGAATAAGGCTTTTGTCTGAATTGAACGTAGCAGTCAGGCCGGCTGCGCCCCTGGCGCCCCGCCGCGCCGCCCGCGCGCCGTAGGCTTGGGGCGTGCTGCTGCTTGCCTTCGACACCGCCACACCCGCCGTGACCGCCGCCCTGCACGACGGGGAGCAGGTGCTCGCCGAGTCCACCGTGATCGACGCGCGCCGGCACGGCGAACTGCTGGTGCCCGCCGTCGACCGGGTGCTGGCCGCCGCCGGCCGCGCCCTCGCCGACGTCACCGGCGTCGTGGTCGGCACCGGCCCCGGCCCGTACACCGGGCTGCGGGTGGGCCTGGTCACCGCCGCGTCCTTCGGCGACGCGCTCGGCGTGCCCGTGCACGGCGTCTGCACGCTCGACGGGCTGGCCTGGGCGGCCGGCGAGGCCGGGCTCGACGGCCCGTTCGCGGTGGCCACCGACGCCCGCCGCAAGGAGGTCTACTGGGCGCGCTACGACGGCCCGCTGCACCGCGCCGGCGAGCCCGCCGTGGACCGCCCGGCCGACATCGCCGCCGCAGTCGCCGGCCTGCCCGCGGTCGGCGCGGGCGCCGCGCTCTACCCGGAGGTCTTCACCGACCACCGCCCCGACCCGGCGCACCAGTCGGCCGGCGCGCTCGCCGCGCTCGCCGCCCACCGGCTGGCCGCGGGCGAGGAGTTCGGGCCCGCCCGGCCGCTGTACCTGCGCCGCCCCGACGCCCAGGTGCCGGCCGGCTACAAGGCGGTCCTGCCGAAGTGACCGAGCACACCGGCGCGGCCCCCGCGGGCGGCGCCACCCTGCGGGCCATGCGCTGGTGGGACCTGGACGCCGTGACCGCCCTCGAACAGGACCTCTTCCCCGAGGACGCCTGGTCGCGCGGCATGTTCTGGTCCGAACTCGCCGACGCCCGGCACCCGGCCGCCACCCGCACCTACCTCGTCGCCGAGCAGCAGGACGGGCCCGCCCCGCGGATCGTCGGCTACGCCGGCTTCGCGGCCGTGGCCGGCACCGGCGACGTGCAGACCATCGCCACCGCCCGCGACCAGTGGGGCAGCGGCCTCGGCGGCCGCCTGCTGACCGAACTGCTGCGCGCGGCGACCGCCGCCGAGTGCCACGAGGTCCTGCTGGAGGTGCGGGTGGACAACCCCCGCGCCCAGCGCCTCTACCAGCGCTTCGGCTTCGAGCCCATCGGCGTGCGCCGCGGCTACTACCAGCCCGGCAACGTGGACGCGCTCGTGATGCGGCTGTCCGACCCGGCGCGCACCTTCGCCGTTGACCTTGAGGAACCGAGGATCTGAGGAAGTAATGGCAGACGAACCCCTGGTCCTGGGGATCGAGACCTCCTGCGACGAGACCGGCGTCGGCGTCGTCCGCGGTCACACCCTGCTCGCCGACGCCGTCGCCTCCAGCGTCGACGAGCACGCCCGGTACGGCGGCGTGGTGCCCGAAGTAGCCAGCCGCGCGCACCTGGAGGCGATGGTCCCGACCGTCCAGCGCGCCCTGAAGGAGGCCGGGGTCAGCGCCCGCGACCTGGACGGCATCGCCGTCACCGCGGGCCCGGGCCTGGCCGGTGCGCTGCTGGTCGGCGTCTCGGCCGCCAAGGCGTACGCGTACGCGCTCGGCAAGCCGCTGTACGGCGTCAACCACCTCGCCTCGCACATCTGCGTCGACCAGCTCGAACACGGCGCGCTGCCCGAGCCGACGATGGCGCTGCTGGTCTCCGGCGGCCACTCCTCGCTGCTGCTGGCCCCCGACATCACCAGCGACGTCCGCCCGCTCGGCGCGACCATCGACGACGCGGCCGGTGAGGCGTTCGACAAGGTCGCCCGGGTGCTCGGGCTCGGCTTCCCCGGCGGCCCGGTGATCGACCGCTACGCCCGCGACGGCGACCCGCGGGCGATCGCCTTCCCGCGCGGCCTGACCGGCGGCCGCGACCCGCGCTACGACTTCTCCTTCTCCGGCCTGAAGACCGCCGTCGCCCGCTGGGTCGAGGCCCGCCGCCGGGACGGCCAGGACGTGCCGGTCGCCGACGTGGCGGCGTCCTTCCAGGAGGCCGTGGTCGACGTGCTGACCCGCAAGGCCGTCCGCGCCTGCAAGGACAACGGCGTCGACCACCTGATGATCGGCGGGGGAGTGGCGGCCAACTCCCGGCTGCGCGCGCTCGCCCAGCAGCGCTGCGAGGACGCGGGCATCCGGCTGCGGGTGCCCCGCCCCGGGCTGTGCACGGACAACGGCGCGATGGTCGCCGCGCTCGGCGCCGAGATGGTCGCCCGCGGCCGCTCGGCCTCCACGCTCGACCTGCCCGCGGACTCCTCGCTGCCGGTCACCGAGATCTCGGTGCCCGGCCACACCCACGGCCCCGATCACGGCCCCGAGCACGGCCACACCCACAGCCACGCCCATGACCACGACCATGTGCACGAGTTGAGCAAGGACAACCTGTACGGATGACCGTCACGCTGATGTGGGAGGCGGCCGCGGCCGACGAGCGCGGCGCCGAACTCCTTGACTGGGCACGGCAGCAGGAGCTGGCCGGGCAGCCCCAGCGGGTGGAGTACCTGACCGCGCCCGGCGACCGGGTGCTCGTCATCAGCTGGTGGGACGCGCCTTACGGCGCCGAGCTGCCCGAACTGCCGGACCCGCCGCCGGAACTGGTCCGCCGCCAGGTGCACCGCTGGCGGTTCGTGTCGGTCGCGGTCAGGCCCTGAGCCGCCCGTCCCACGCCGCCGGCGCGCCGATCAGCATCGCCGGCTCGCCCGCCACCCGGGTCAGGAACACCGTCGCCTCGTGCGGCCCCTGCGGCCGCACCCGGCGCCGTACCTCCTCCGGCTCCATGGCGAACCCGCGCTTCTTCACCGTCAGCCGCCCCACCTCGCGTTCGCGCAGCAGCGCCTTGAGCCGCTTGAGGCCGAAGGGCAGCGCGTCCCGGATCTCGTACGCGGCCGCGTACGGCGTCGGGTGCGGGTCGTCGCCGGTGACGTAGGCGATGGTCGGGTCGATCAGCCCGCCGCCCACCTCGCTCGCCACCAGGGCGACCAGGTGCGCGCGGATGACCGCGCCGTCCGGCTCGTACAGGTACCGCCCCACCGGCCGCACCGGCGGGGCCGGCGGCGGGCCGGGCGCGGTCAGCTCCGCCCCGCCCGGCAGCAGCGTGGCGCGTACGGTGCCGGGCCCGGTGCCGAACCACAGCGCCGCCTCCTTCACCTCGCCCCGGTCCGAGACCCACTCCGCCTCCGCGTCGGCGGGCACCGCCTCGTGCGGCACCCCGGGCGCCACCTTCACCGCCGCGTACGGCACCGTGCGGGCCGCGGCCAGCGCCCAGGACAGCGGCGGGGAGTACGCCTCCGGGTCGAAGGTGCGGCCCCGCCCCGAACGGCGCGCCGGGTCCACGAACACCGCGTCGCAGCCGGCGGTGTCCGCGTCCGCCACGTCCGCGCAGCGCACCTCGATCCGGTCGGCCAGGCCCAGCGCCCGCGCGTTGGCCCGGGCGACCGCGCAGGTGAGCGGGTCCCGGTCGACCGCGAGCACCTCGATGCCCGCGCGGGCCAGCGCGACCGCGTCGCCGCCGATGCCGCCGCACAGGTCGGCCAGCCGCCGCACGCCCAACGCGCGGAAGCGGGCGGCCCGGTGGGCGGCGACGGCGGCGCGGGTGGCCTGCTCGACGCCGTTGGGCGTGAAGTACATCCGCGCGGCGTCATCGGCGGCGAACTTCGCGGCGGCGCGCTGCCGCAGCCGGGCCTGTCCGAGCGCCGCGGAGACCAGCTCCGGCGGGTGGGTGCGCCGCAGCCGGGTGGCCGCGGCCAGCTCGTCGGCCGGGTCGTGGTCGCGCAACTCGCGCAGCAGTTCCTGCCCTTCGGGTGCGAGCAGGGCATCGAGGTCCTCGGGTGTCACCCGCCCCATTGTGCGCGCTGCCGCGGCGGCCCCGGCGCGCGGGCGCCGCCGGTCGCCGACCCCCTTCGGGGCATCCGTTGGCACTCCGCTTGACCGAGTGCTAAGTGCGTCCTAGTCTCGGTTCTGGCACTCGGCACCGCTGAGTGCCAGAACTCAGCGACGGGCAGGTCCGGCACCCGCGACGACGGGCCTACCAGGTCGCCGACCCAGACAGACACTCCCGTGAGCCCTTTGAAGGGGGAGGTCGGATCGTGACGACCGCCAGCACCAAGGTTGCCATCAAGCCGCTCGAGGACCGCATCGTGGTCCAGCCGCTCGATGCCGAGCAGACCACGGCCTCGGGCCTGGTCATCCCGGACACCGCCAAGGAGAAGCCCCAGGAGGGCGTCGTCCTGGCCGTGGGCCCGGGCCGCTTCGAGGACGGCAACCGCCTGCCGCTCGACGTCGCCGTCGGCGACGTCGTGCTCTACAGCAAGTACGGCGGCACCGAGGTGAAGTACAACGGCGAGGAGTACCTCGTCCTCTCGGCGCGCGACGTTCTCGCGATCATCGAGAAGTAGTCTTCCGGCCCACCACAGCCGTGATCCCGCCCCGGGACTCCGCGCCCTCTTCCGGCCGGGGCCGGGGCGGTTTCGTTGACCGTCCTCACTGACTGACGACGACATACGAGTAGATGAGGTAGTTCGCAGGCATGGCCAAGATCCTGAAGTTCGACGAGGACGCCCGTCGCGCCCTTGAGCGCGGCGTCAACAAGCTCGCCGACACCGTGAAGGTGACCATCGGCCCCAAGGGCCGCAACGTCGTCATCGACAAGAAGTTCGGCGCCCCGACCATCACCAACGACGGCGTGACCATCGCCCGCGAGGTGGAGATCGAGGACCCGTACGAGAACCTGGGCGCCCAGCTCGTCAAGGAGGTGGCGACCAAGACCAACGACATCGCGGGTGACGGCACCACCACCGCGACCGTGCTCGCGCAGGCGCTGGTCCGCGAGGGCCTGCGCAATGTCGCCGCCGGCGCCTCCCCCGCCGCCCTGAAGAAGGGCATCGACGCGGCCGTCAAGGCGGTCTCGGACGACCTGATCGCCACCGCCCGCGCGATCGAGGGCAAGGAGGACATCGCCGCCGTCGCCGCGCTGTCCGCGCAGGACAAGCAGGTCGGCGACCTGATCGCCGAGGCGATGGACAAGGTCGGCAAGGACGGCGTCATCACCGTCGAGGAGTCCAACACCTTCGGTCTGGAGCTGGACTTCACCGAGGGCATGGCGTTCGACAAGGGCTACCTGTCGCCGTACTTCGTCACCGACCAGGAGCGGATGGAGGCCGTCCTCGACGACCCGTACATCCTCATCCACCAGGGCAAGATCTCCTCGATCCAGGACCTGCTGCCGCTGCTGGAGAAGGTCATCCAGGCCAACTCCAGCAAGCCGCTGCTGATCATCGCCGAGGACGTCGAGGGCGAGGCCCTGTCGACCCTGGTGGTCAACAAGATCCGCGGCACCTTCAACGCGGTCGCGGTCAAGGCGCCGGGCTTCGGTGACCGCCGCAAGGCCATGCTGGGCGACATCGCCACGCTGACCGGCGCCACCGTCATCGCCGAGGAGGTCGGCCTCAAGCTCGACCAGGCCGGTCTGGACCTGCTGGGCTCCGCCCGCCGGGTCACCGTCACCAAGGACGAGACCACCATCGTCGACGGTGCCGGCGACAAGGCCGAGATCGAGGGCCGGGTCGGCCAGATCAAGGCCGAGATCGCCACCACGGACTCCGACTGGGACCGCGAGAAGCTCCAGGAGCGCCTGGCGAAGCTGGCCGGCGGTGTCTGCGTGATCAAGGTCGGTGCGGCCACCGAGGTCGAGCTGAAGGAGAAGAAGCACCGTCTGGAGGACGCGATCTCCGCGACCCGCGCGGCCGTCGAGGAGGGCATCGTCTCCGGCGGTGGCTCCGCGCTCGTGCACGCGGTCAAGGTGCTCGGCGACAACCTCGGCAAGTCCGGTGACGAGGCGACCGGTGTCGCCGTCGTGCGCCGCGCCGCCGTCGAGCCGCTGCGCTGGATCGCCGAGAACGCCGGCCTGGAGGGCTACGTCATCACCTCCAAGGTCGCCGAGCTCGACAAGGGCCACGGCTTCAACGCCGCCACCGGCGAGTACGGCGACCTGGTCAAGGCCGGCGTCATCGACCCGGTGAAGGTCACCCGCTCCGCGCTGGAGAACGCGGCGTCCATCGCCTCCCTGCTGCTCACGACCGAGACCCTGGTCGTCGAGAAGAAGGAAGAGGAGCCGGAGGCCGCCGCCGGCGGTCACGGGCACAGCCACTGACGCGTCACCGCGTCGCAGGCCCCTCCGCGGCCTTGCGGGCCCGCCACCTCGGTCACGGGGTGGCGGGCCCGGTCGTTTTCCGCCCGCCGCTCCGGCTCAGCCCCGGGTGCCGCGCAGCTTCGGGTCGAACCGGCCGGCCCGGCCCGCGGCGGCGCCGAACAGGGCCGGGGGCACATGGCGGGCGAGCGAGACCGCCACCTTGTAGCGGGCCGAGGGGACACTGACCGTGCGGCCCCGGGCCAGGTCGCGCAGCGCGGCCGCCACCACCTCGTCCGCGTCGAGCCACGCCCACGGCGGCAGCCCGGAGGAGTCCATACCGGCCCGCGCGTGGAACTCGGTCCGCACGAACCCCGGGCACAGGGCGAGGAACCGCACACCCGAGCCGCGCAGTTCGCTCGCCACGCCCTCGGTGAACCGCACCGCCCACGCCTTGCTCGCCGCATAGGTGCCGCGCGGCAGGTAGGCGGCGACCGAGGCGACGTTCACCACGAAGCCGCGGCGCCGCTCGCGCATGCCCGGCACCGCGGCCGTGGTCAGCCGCAGCACCGCCTCGCAGTGCACTTTCAGCATCCGCAGCTCGTCCTCGACCGGCGCGTCGAGGAAGGCCCCGCGGTTGCCGAACCCGGCGTTGTTCACCAGCACGTCCACCGGCCGGCCGGGCGCGCTCAGCCGCTCCTCGACCGCCGCGATCCCGGCGTCCGTCGCGAGGTCCGCGGCAAGCACCTCCACCTCGACGCCATACCGCTCGCGCAGGTCCGCCGCGGACCGCTCCAGCCGCTCGGCGTCGCGCGCCACCAGCACCAGCCCGTGCCCGTCAGCGGCGAGCCGCCGCGCGAACGCCGCCCCCAGCCCCGCGGTCGCCCCGGTCACTACAGAAGTCGTCATACCGCCACCCTAGAAGCGCACCGACCCCCCGCGACACGGTGCGACAGCGGCGGCGGCCCCGTCCCGCAGGCCGCGCCGCTCAGCGGCGCGGGCGGCCGATGTTGACGGACTGTATGTTCACTGGTCGGCTGACGGCAGGACGTAGGGCGTGGTGACGGCCAGTGGGGCGAAGCCGAGGCGTTCGAGGATGGGGCGGCTCTGGTCCGAGGCGTCCACCTGGAGGTAGCGGCAGCCGCGGGCGGCGGCCGTGCGGGCGCGGTGTGCGACCAGGGCCCGGTAGATGCCGCGCCCGCGCCACTCCGGGACGGTGCCCCCGCCCCACAGGCTCGCGAACTGGGTGCCCGGGTGGAACTCCACGCGGGCACCGCACACCGGCCGGCCGCCGGCTGTCGCCAGCGTCATGCCGACGTCCGGGTCCCCGAGCTGGTCGAGCAGCCGGTCCCGCAGCCGCCCGGAGTCCGTGCCGAACGCCTCGTCGTGCACCTTCGCCATCAGGTCCACCCCGGCCGCGTCCCGCACCTCCGCGAAGCGGACGCCCTCGGGCACCGGCGTGTCCTGCGCCAGCTCCGCGACCTCCGCGACCATCAGCGTCTCCGGCGGCTCCGCGGTGAACCCGGCCGCGGTGAGCCGCTGCGGCAGGTCCGCCGGCAGGTCGTACGAGTACAGCTTCCACTCGTACTCCCGCCCGGCCCCCTCCGCGGACCCCAGCCACGCCCGCTCCGCCGCGATCGCCGCGTCCGCCCGCGCACCGTCGTGCGCCGCGAACCCCGACCACACCACCCCGGCCCACCCGGCCGCCCCCTCGCCTTCCACCAGCCGCACCACCCCCTCCGGCGTGACCACTCCCGCGCCCCGCCTGACCTGCGCGTCGAACGTCTCCCGCACCACCGTGATGTCCATCCGGGCACCCTAGACCGCGCCCTGAGCAGCCACCTCCCATTTACCCCCGGGGCGGGGGCTCGCCCCGGAGCACCCGGCCGGGCCGTGCAGGCCATAAAATCGGCCTGTGCTCGAGCCACGCCATCTCCGGGTCCTGCGCGCGGTGGCGCGCACGGGCTCCTTCTCCGCCGCCGCCCGCGACCTCGGCTGCACCCAGCCCGCGGTGAGCCAGCAGATGAAGGCCCTGGAGAACGCCGTCGGCACCCCGCTGCTGGTCCGCGGCGCCCGCGAGATGCGGCTGACCGAGGCCGGCGACGCGCTGGTGCGCCACGCCGCGGGAGTCCTCGCCGGGCTGACCGCCGCCGAGGAGGAGGTCGCGGCGATCGCGGGCCTGCGCGCCGGACGGGTCCGGCTCGCCTCCTTCCCCTCGGGCAGCTCCACCCTGGTGCCGGCCGCGGTGGCCGCGCTGCGCGCCCGCCATCCGGACACCCGGGTCTCGCTGGTCGAGTCGGAGCCGCCCGCCTCGGTGGAGATGCTGCGCGCGGGCGACTGCGACATCACGCTCGCGTTCCGCTACGTGGACCTGCCGACCCCGTCCGAGGAGTCCTGGTCGGACCTGGTGGTGCGCCCGCTGCTCACCGACCGGCTGGTGGGGCTCGTCCCGCAGCAGCACCGGCTCGCCGCCGCGGGCCCGCGGCGCTCACCCGAGACGGCGCCGCCCGTGCCGTACGAGGAGCTGGCCGCCGAGCAGTGGATCGCCGGGTGCCCGCGCTGCCGCCGGCACCTGGTCGAGGTGTGTGAGCGGTCCGGGTTCACCCCCCGGATCGACTTCGCCACCGACGACTCGCCGGCGGTGGTGGGCCTGGTCGCGGCCGGTCTGGGCGTGGCGGTACTGCCCGAACTCGCCCTGGCGGCGGTGCGGACCGACGGGGTGGCGGTGCTGGAGCTGGCCCCCGCGGTGGAGCGCGAGGTCGTGGCGCTCACCCTCCCCGACCTCGCCCGCGTACCCGCGGTGGACATGATGCTCACCTGGCTGAGCCGGGCGGCGGTGCGGCCGTAGAGCAGCCGCCCGCGGCCGTGCCGGGTGCGCCGGGTGTGCAGAATCGATTCTTCGGTGCCGGTCGCGGGGCGCCGGACCTCAGTAGATGCGCAGCGGTTGGCCGTCCCGGTCCGGCTCCAGGTCCAGGTCGCCGTCCCCGTCGTACGGGTCGTAGTCGTCGTGTCGGCCGTGCGGGCCGTCGTCGTCCGTCGCGGCCGCGTCCGCCTCGTCGGCGGCGTCGGCGTCGTCGAGGTCCGTGTCGGCGTAGCGGTCGTACCGCTTGCGCTCGCGTTCGCGCTCCCGCTCGTCGTCGTCCCGGTCGGGGGTGGCGCGGTGGCGGGAGCGGCCCATCATGGCCTCGCGCTCGTCCTCGGTCAGGCCGCCCCACACGCCGTACGGCTCGCGTACCGCCAGGGCGTGGGTGGCGCACTCCGCGCGGACCGGGCAGCGCATGCACACCTCCTTGGCGGCGGCCTCCCGCGCGCTGCGGGCGGCGCCGCGCTCACCTTCGGGGTGGAAGAACAGCGAGCTGTCGACGCCGCGGCAGGCGGCGACCAGCTGCCAGTCCCATAGGTCCGCGTTGGGGCCGGGAAGGCGGGAGAAGTCTGCCATTGCTCATCCCCTCGAAACGTGGGTGACGGCCTGGGAGCTCGGCTTCGCTCAGCCGCACGTCCGACCGTACATCTACTGTCGTAGTAGATGTAAATATGACTCTTCGCCAATCTAGCGACGATTACCCCACGCACCAGGAAAGAGCCGCCAAACAGTGCAAAATCCGTCCTAAGACCCGTTTGGCATAATTCGCGACCGCGCGTGATGCGCCGCGCGAGTGGCGCGGTACCCCTCGCGCGGATGAATCGGACCGCCCGCCGCCTCGGAAAACACGGCCGCCTCGCCCATCTGACCTGCGACATGGTCGATCCGTACACGCATGATCACGTAGAGTGCACACGACTGCGATCCGACGTCGTAACTCTTTCGGGTGAGGGTCGTTGAGTGTGGCGGAAGCGGTTGGCGGAATCACGTGATTCGGGCAGATGCCCGAGCCGTCAGCCCCAACGGTGAAGATTCGTACTTCGTACAGCCTGGAGGCACAAGTGACGCGGTTCAGCTGCGGGGGGCGGTCATGACTTCCGTCCTCGTCTGCGACGACTCCCCGCTCGCCCGAGAGGCCCTGCGCCGCGCGGTGGCCACCGTGCCCGGCGTCGAGCGCGTGACCACCGCGGCCAACGGCGAGGAGGTCCTCCGCCGCTGGGGTGCCGACCGCTCGGACCTCATCCTGATGGATGTCCGCATGCCCGGCCTCGGCGGCGTGGAGACGGTGCGGCGGCTGCTGTCCGCCGACCCCGGCGCCCGCATCATCATGCTCACCGTCGCCGAGGACCTCGACGGGGTGGCGCTCGCCGTCGCCGCCGGTGCGCGCGGCTACCTGCACAAGGACGCCTCGCGCGCCGAACTGCGGGCCACCGTCACGCAGGCGCTCGCCGACCCGACCTGGCGGCTGGCCCCGCGCCGGCTGCGCTCGGCCGAGATGGGCGCCGCGCCCACCCTGACCGCCCGCGAGATCCAGGTGCTCGAAGGGATGAGCCACGGCCGCTCCAACGCGGAGATCGGCCGTGAGCTGTTCCTGTCCGAGGACACCGTCAAGACGCACGCCCGGCGGCTGTTCAAGAAGCTCGGCGCCTCCGACCGCGCGCACGCGGTGGCGCTCGGCTTCCGCTGGGGCCTGGTCCGCTGACCGCCCGCCGGCCGGCGGCACGCCGCGGGCCGGCAGTCGTACGCACCCGGCCGGACCCCCGGCGACCTCGGCGAACTCCCGTGGCACAGCCGCGGGAACGCCGGGTGCCCACCGGCGGGTCCCCGGTTTCCCGGCGGAGGACGCATGCTTGACGTATGGACTTCCTCGGGGATCGGCGGGGGCCGGGTATGGCGGAGATGACTGCGGCGGGCCCGCGGGCGCAGTCGTCCGTGCTCGCGGCCGATGTGAACGGCGGGCGGGAGAGCGCGCGCGGCGCGCGGGCCGGGTCCGTCCCGGCCCAGGCGCCAACAGGGCCCGGCAGCAGGGCCGATGCCGCGGCGGGCACCGCGCCCGACACCGCTTCGGGCAGTGTCGACGGCACCGCTCCCGCGGCCGCGGCGGGCGCCCCGGCGGACGGACCGCATAACGCTTCGGTGCAGAAGTCCGGACGCGATGCGGCGAATCGTCCGGCGGCGAGGCACCATGGGTGGATGCGTGACGACGACCCCCCGGCCATCGGTGCCCTCGTTCGTCGCGCTGTCGACGGGGACCAGCGGGCCACGCACGACCTGCTCGCCGCCGTCCACCCCCTCGCCGAGCGGTACTGCCGCACCCGGTTGTCCCGTCTGCCGGGCGACGCGCGGCACTTCGTGGACGACCTCGCCCAGGAGGTGTGCCTGGCGGTGCTGTGCGCGCTGCCCCGCTACCGCGACCTGGGCCGGCCGTTCGAGGCGTTCGTGGTGTCGATCGCCTCGCACAAGATCGCCGACCTGCAACGGGCCGCGATGCGCGGTCCCGGTGCGCCGGTGCCCGCCGACGAGATGCCGGAGAAGCCGGACGACTCGCTCGGGCCCGAGGAGCGCGCGCTGCTCAACAGCGACGCCGCCTGGGCCCGTACGCTGCTCGCCCGCCTCCCCGACCACCTGCGCGAGCTGGTGCTGCTGCGGGTCGCGGTGGGCCTGAGCGCGGAGGAGACCGGTCAGGTGCTGGGCATGTCGCCCGGCGCGGTCCGGGTCGCCCAGCACCGCGCGCTCAGCCGGCTGCGGGCCATCGCGGAGGAGTCCGGCGCGGTGTCGGCGGCCGAACCGGACGCGCCCGGACTGAGCGCGTAGCCGGGAGCGGCGGGACCGGCGGGCCGCGGTTCCGGCGGCCCGGGGCGGGCGGTGGAGGCGGGCCGTGGAGGCGCGCGCTGAAGGTGTCGCCGAAGGTGGCGAACCCGACAGACCGGACGGCTCCGGGCGGTCAGGGGAATAGCGGCGCAGCCACTACCATTGAACAACTCGCCGGGCAAGACCATTCGGGAAGGTGTCATGTCGCTGAACGCCGACGGAGTAGCCGAGAAGTTCGCCACGCTCGGACTCACCTACGACGATGTGCTGCTGCTCCCGGGGGCCTCCTCGGTGCTGCCCAACGAGGTGGACACCTCCTCGCTCATCTCGCGGAACGTCCGGGTGAACATCCCGCTGCTCTCCGCCGCCATGGACAAGGTCACCGAGGCGCGGATGGCGATCGCGATGGCCCGCCAGGGCGGCGTCGGCGTGCTGCACCGCAACCTCTCGATCGAGGACCAGGTCAGCCAGGTCGACCTGGTCAAGCGCTCCGAGGCCGGCATGGTCAGCGACCCGATCACGGTCCGGCCGGATGCCACCCTCGGCGAGGCCGACGCGCTGTGCGCCCGGTTCCGGATCAGCGGTGTGCCGGTCACCGACGAGGCGGGCCGGCTGCTCGGCATCGTCACCAACCGCGACATGGCCTTCGAGTCCGACCGCTCCCGCCAGGTGCGCGAGGTCATGACCCCGATGCCGCTGGTCACCGGCAAGGTCGGCATCTCCGGCGCCGACGCGATGGAGCTGCTGCGCCGCCACAAGATCGAGAAGCTGCCGCTGGTGGACGAAGAGGGCCTGCTCAAGGGCCTGATCACCGTCAAGGACTTCGTCAAGGCCGAGCAGTACCCGAGCGCGGCCAAGGACGCCGACGGCCGGCTGCTGGTCGGCGCGGCCGTGGGCGCCAGCCCCGAGGCGCTGGAC
The DNA here is from genome assembly GCF_037034245.1 of Streptomyces sp. CA2R106. Taxonomy (NCBI): domain Bacteria; kingdom Bacillati; phylum Actinomycetota; class Actinomycetes; order Kitasatosporales; family Streptomycetaceae; genus Streptomyces; species Streptomyces sp. CA2R106. The sequence continues at coordinate 74,264 of NZ_JBAGKC010000010.1, read as the reverse complement.
CGGGCCCAGGCGCTGGCCGGCGCGGGCGTGGACTTCCTGGTGGTCGACACCTCCCACGGCCACAACAGCAACGCGCTGGACTGGATGGCCAAGATCAAGTCCAGCGTCCAGGTCGACGTGGTCGGCGGCAACATCGCCACCCGCGACGGCGCCAAGGCGCTGCTGGACGCGGGCGTCGACGGCGTCAAGGTCGGCGTCGGGCCCGGCTCCATCTGCACCACCCGGGTGGTCGCCGGCATCGGCGTCCCCCAGGTCACGGCGATCTACGAGGCGGCGCAGGTCTGCCTCGACGCCGGGGTGCCGGTGATCGGCGACGGCGGCCTCCAGTACAGCGGCGACATCGGCAAGGCGCTGGCGGCGGGCGCGAGCAGCGTCATGCTCGGCAGCCTGCTCGCCGGGTGCGAGGAGTCGCCCGGGGAACTGCTGTTCATCAACGGCAAGCAGTTCAAGTCCTACCGCGGGATGGGCTCGCTCGGCGCGATGCAGTCGCGCGGGCAGGGCCGCTCGTACTCCAAGGACCGCTACTTCCAGGCCGAGGTCTCCTCCGACGACAAGCTCGTCCCCGAGGGCGTCGAGGGGCAGGTGCCCTACCGCGGCCCGCTCTCGGCGGTGCTGCACCAACTGGTCGGCGGACTGCGCCAGACCATGGGGTACGTCGGCGCGGCGGGCATCGCGGAGATGGAGTCCAAGGGGCGCTTCGTGCGGATCACCGCCGCCGGGCTCAAGGAGTCCCACCCGCACGACATCCAGATGACCGTCGAGGCCCCCAACTACCACGGCTGATCCGGGGGCGGTCCCCCCGGGCCGCCCCGTCCTGTGGCGCCATGGCCTCGCGGTCCGCGGCGCGAGCGGCCGTCCACGGGCAGGTGGTCCTCGGACGGGCGGAAGCGCCCGCTTCGGGGGGACCCGCCATACTGGGGACCGCAGGACGGACAGAGAGGCGTAGGACGTGACTGAGATCGAGATCGGGCGGGGCAAGCGGGGCCGCAGGGCATACGCGTTCGATGACATCGCCGTGGTGCCCAGCCGGCGGACCCGGGACCCCAAGGAGGTCTCGATCGCGTGGCAGATCGACGCGTACCGCTTCGAGCTGCCGTTCCTGGCCGCGCCGATGGACTCGGTGGTCTCCCCGGAGTCCGCGATCCGGATCGGCAACCTCGGCGGCCTGGGGGTGCTGAACCTCGAAGGGCTCTGGACGCGGTACGAGGACCCGGAGCCGCTGCTCGCGGAGATCGCCGAGCTGGACGACTCGCGGGCCACCGCGCGCCTCCAGGAGATCTACGCCGCCCCGATCCGCGAGGAGCTGATCGGGCAGCGGATCAAGGAGGTGCGGGACGCCGGGGTGACCACGGCGGCCGCCCTCTCCCCGCAGCGCACCGCGCAGTTCTCCAAGGCCGTGGTGGACGCGGGCGTCGACCTGTTCGTGATCCGCGGCACCACGGTCTCGGCCGAGCACGTCAGCGGGTCGCACGAGCCGCTGAACCTCAAGCAGTTCATCTACGAGCTGGACGTGCCGGTGATCGTCGGCGGCTGCGCCACGTACACCGCGGCGCTGCACCTGATGCGCACCGGTGCGGCGGGCGTGCTGGTCGGCTTCGGCGGCGGCGCCGCGCACACCACGCGGAACGTGCTGGGCATCCAGGTGCCGATGGCCACCGCCGTCGCGGACGTCGCGGCCGCCCGCCGCGACTACATGGACGAGTCCGGCGGCCGGTACGTCCACGTCATCGCGGACGGCGGCTTCGGCGCCAGCGGCGACCTGCCGAAGGCGATCGCGTGCGGCGCGGACGCGGTGATGATGGGCTCCCCGCTGGCCCGCGCCACCGACGCGCCCGGCCGCGGCTTCCACTGGGGCATGGAGGCGGTCAACACCGAACTGCCGCGCGGCAAGCGGATGAACCTCGGCACCGCGGGGAACACCCAGGAGATCCTGCTCGGCCCCTCGCACGCCCCCGACGGCTCGATGAACTTCTTCGGCGCGCTGCGCCGCTCGATGGCCACCACCGGCTACTCGGACCTGAAGGAGTTCCAGCGGGTGGAGGTCACGGTCTCGCCCACGCACCACCGCTGAGCCCGCCGGCACCGGCGTCCGCGGTCTGTGCCGCACCGACGGGAGGGCCCGCACCGCGGCTGCGCGGTGCGGGCCCTCCCGTCATGCCGCCGGCGCGGCGGCGGGGTGGCTCAGTTCTCGCCCATCCGCTTGGCCAGGCCCGCGGCCGCGACCCCGGCGAAGATCAGGAAGAAGGCGCGCATCGCGCCGAAGTCCGACTTCCACGCCTTGAACAGGTCGCCGAAGTGGTGGAAGAGCAGGGTGGACACGGAGATGCTGCCGCCGTGCTCGCTGGCGTAGTGGCTGATGATCAGCGCGCCGCCGAAGATCTCACCGAAGATCACGGCGGCGATCGCGAGCAGGGCGCCCAGGATCGGCAGGGCGATGTTGCGGCCGCCGAGCTTGCCCATGGCGACGCCGATCAGCGCGCCGACCGCGAGCGCGGCGTACCGGAACTCGACGGTGGTGCCGTCGCTCTTGGCCAGGGCGCGCAGCAGGCCGCCGTAGGCGAGCGCCGCGACGATGGCGACCACGACGCCGACCGCGATGCCGAGGCCGGTGTTGTCGTTCTGCCGGGCCGCGACCGGCGGCGGGTACGCGTTCGGGTTGAAGGCGGGCGCGGCCTGCGGCGCGCCGTACGGGCTGCCGGCCGGCGGCGGGCCGTAGGGGTTGCCCCCCTGCGGGCCGGCCGCGTACGGGTTCTGGCCGGAAGGCTGCTGTGGAGGCGGGTAGTTGGCGCTCACGAAAGGTTCCCCCGGGGACGGAAGCGGGTAGCGCACAGGGTTGCGCCCCCGTGCGAAACAGTGATGCCGAAATCTAGCAGTGGGCGCAGACAATCGGACAAGACGATTCATCCGGTCGTTACAGGACCACGACAAGCCCGCACAACCTCCGCCCCACGAAGCGCTGTTGTCCCACGTCAGGCAGGTCAGGCAGGCCAGACGCGGCAGGCGCCGCCTAGAGGCGGGCCGCGGCGCCCGCCGGGGTCGCGCCCCTGGTGTCGAGCAGCAGTTGGGCCTTGACCGCCAGCCCCTGGAGGTCGTACGTGCGGTGGTGCTGGAGCAGCAGCGTCAGGTCGGCGTCGGCCGCGGCCTCCCACAGCGAGTCCGCGCGCGGCACCGGATGGTCGAGAACGCGCCACTGCGGCACGTACGGGTCGTGGTAGCACAGCTGCGCGCCCAGCTCCATCAGCCGGGTGCCGATCTCCCGGGCCGGGGCGCCCTGCTGGTCGGCGAGGTCGGCCTTGTAGGTGACGCCGAGCAGCAGTACCCGGGCGCCGCGCAGGGACTTGCCGTGCTCGTTGAGCAGGGCCGCGGCGCGCTGGACGACGTAGCGCGGCATGCGCCCGTTGACCTCCTGGGCGAGTTCGACCATGCGCAGGGGGTGGCCGGGGGTGCGCGGGCGGCCGGCGCCGGTGGCGAAGTGGGGCGCGGCGTTGGGGTCGAGGGGGGCGGCGTGGCCGCCGACGCCGGGGCCGGGGCGGAATGCCTGGAAGCCGAACGGCTTGGTCTCCGCGCAGCGGATCACGTCCCACAGGTCGACGCCGATGTCGTGGCAGTAGACGGCCATCTCGTTGGCGAAGGCGATGTTGACGTGCCGGTAGTTGGTCTCCAGGAGCTTGACCGCCTCGGCCTCGCGCGGGCCGCGGGCGCGCACCACCCGCTCGCTGAGCCGGCTGTAGAACGCGGCGGCGGCCTCGGTGCAGGCGGGGGTGAGGCCGCCGACCACCTTGGGGATGTGGGTGAGCGGGAAGGCGCGGTTGCCCGGGTCGAGCCGGCTGGGGGAGTAGGCGAGGTGGAAGTCGCGGCCGGCCCGCAGCCCGCCGGCCTCGATCAGCGGCCGCAGGTACTGCTCGGTGGTGCCGGGGTGCACCGCGGACTCCAGCACCACCGTGGTGTGCGGGCGCAGGTGGCCGGCGAGCGCGCGGGCGGCCGCGGTGAGCGCGGTCAGGTCCGGGGCGTGGTCCTCGCCGAGCGGGGTGGGCGCGCAGATCACGGCGGTCCGCACCCGGCCCAGCGCGGCGGGGTCGCTGGTGGCGCGGAAGCCGCCGGCCAGCATCCGGCGCAGTTCGGCCGCGGCCAGGGTGCCCGGCGGCACCCGGCCGGCGTTGACGTCGGCGGCCACGGCCGGATCGGGGTCGTACCCGATGGTGCCGATGCCGGCCGCGGCGGCCGCCTGCGCGAGGGGGAGACCGGTGTGGCCCAGTCCGAGTACGGCGAGGTCTGCGGGCATGGTTTCCGGTCCTCTCCCTGGAGCCGCCCTCTGGCGAGACGCACGAACGGACTCACAAAGGACTCTAAAGCAGGCTAACCAGACAAATGACTGATATGACCACGCGGCGCGCCGGGGCGGCACCGGTGCGGCGCCCGGCAGCGCTGGCCGGGCAGCGCGGTGGCGGTCACTATCGAAGGAGCGGGTAGGTACCCCACGGCCGTCACCGGCCCGGACGAGGGCGGCTCACCGAGCGGTACACGGCTCACCGAGCGGTACGGCGACTCACCGAGCGGCACCGCAGCGACGCAGTCACGGAGGCACGGATGCGTACGACATCACTCGGCCCGGCGGAACGGGCCCAGGCTCTCGCCCGGATGGCCGAACACGAACTGGACATCCTGGTCGTGGGCGGCGGCGTGGTCGGCGCGGGCACGGCGCTGGACGCCGCCACGCGCGGCCTGTCGGTGGGCCTGGTCGAGGCGCGCGACTGGGCGTCCGGCACGTCGAGCCGGTCGAGCAAGCTCATCCACGGCGGGCTGCGCTATCTGGAGATGCTGGACTTCGCCCTGGTCAGGGAGGCGCTGAAGGAGCGCGGGCTGCTGCTGGAGCGGCTGGCCCCGCACCTGGTCCGGCCGGTGCCCTTCCTCTACCCGCTCCAGCACAAGGGGTGGGAGCGGCTCTACGCCGGCTCGGGCGTGGCGCTCTACGACGCGATGTCGATCTCCTCAGGACACGGCCGCGGCCTGCCCGTCCACCGCCACCTCAGCCGCCGCCACGCCCTGCGGGTGGCGCCCGCGCTGCGCAAGGACGCCCTGGTCGGCGCCTTGCAGTACTACGACGCGCAGGTCGACGACGCCCGCCTGGTGGTGACGCTGGTGCGCACCGCGGCCTCCTACGGCGCGGTGGTGGCCAACCAGGCCCGGGTGGTGGGCTTCCTGCGCGAGGGCGAGCGGGTGGTCGGCGCCCGGGTGGAGGACCTGGAGGCGGGCGGCACCTACGAGGTCAGGGCCCGTCAGGTGGTCAACGCCACCGGGGTGTTCACCGACGACACGCAGGCTCTGATCGGCGAGCGCGGCCAGTTCCACGTCCGCGCCTCCAAGGGCATCCACCTGGTGGTGCCCAAGGACCGCATCCACTCCACCACCGGGCTGATCCTGCGCACCGAGAAGAGCGTGCTGTTCGTCATCCCCTGGGGCCGGCACTGGATCGTGGGCACCACCGACACCGACTGGGACCTGGACAAGTCGCACCCGGCGGCCTCCAGCGCCGACATCGACTACCTGCTCGAACACGTCAACTCGGTGCTCTCCACCCCGCTGACCAGGGACGACGTCCAGGGTGTCTACGCCGGGCTGCGGCCGCTGCTGGCCGGCGAGTCCGACGCCACCAGCAAGCTGTCCCGCGAGCACACCGTCGCCCATCCCCTGCCGGGCCTGGTGGTGGTGGCCGGCGGCAAGTACACCACCTACCGGGTGATGGCCAAGGACGCGGTGGACGAGGCGGTGCACGGCCTGGACCGCAAGGTCGCCGGCTGCTGCACCGAGGACGTGCCGCTGCTCGGTGCCGAAGGCTACCGGGCCGGATGGAACAGCCGGGCCCGCACGGCCGCCCGCACCGGGCTGCACGTCGCCCGGGTCGAGCACCTGCTCAACCGCTACGGCACCCTCACCGACGAGGTGCTGGCGCTGATCGCCGACGACCCGTCACTGGGCGAACCGCTGCCCGCCGCCGACGACTACCTGCGCGCCGAGATCGTCTACGCCGCCCGCAGCGAGGGCGCCCGCCACCTGGAGGACGTGCTGACCCGCAGAACGCGTATCTCCATCGAGACCTTCGACCGCGGCACCGGCAGCGCCCGCCCCGCCGCGGAGTTGATCGCGCCCGTCCTGGGCTGGGACCAGGCGCAGATCGACAAGGAAGTGGCGTACTACGAGAAGCGGGTCGAGGCCGAGCGGGAGTCCCAACTCCAGCCCGACGACCAGACCGCGGACGCCGCGCGGCTGGGCGCGCCCGATATCGTGCCCCTCTAGGCGCGGAGTTCGCCTGGGCGCGAGCCGGGAGCGCCCGCGGGGAGGGCACGACATGAATGGGTCCGGACACGGCGACGAGGGGCGGCTCGTCGCGGGCCGCTACCGGCTGCTCGAACGCGTCGGCCGGGGCGGGATGGGCACGGTGTGGCTGGCCGAGGACGAACTCCTCGGCCGCCGGGTCGCGGTGAAGAAACTGCACCCGCCTCAGCCGCACATGGACGACGAGGAGTTGGCGACGCTCTTCGAGCGCACCCGGCGGGAGGCCCGCGCCGCCGCGCGGATCAGCCACCCCAACGTGGTGGTGGTCCACGACGTGGTCGACGACGCGGGCCTGCCGTCGATCGTGATGGAGTACGTCCCCTCCGTCACCCTGGGCGAACGCCTCAAGGAGCAGGGCCCGTTGGCGCCGGCCGAGGCCGCCCGGGTCGGCCGCGGAATGGTCGCCGCGCTGCGCGCCGCCCACCGCGCGGGGGTGCTGCACCGCGACGTCAAACCCGGCAACGTGCTGCTCGGCGAGGACTCCAGGATCGTCCTGACCGACTTCGGTATCGCCCAGGCGTCCGGCACCTCCACCCTGACCCGCACCGGTGAACTCATCGGCTCCATCGACTTCCTGAGCCCGGAACGGATACGCGGCGCCCTGCCCGGGCCGGAGTCGGACCTGTGGGCGCTGGGCGCGACCCTGTACCAGGCGGTCGAGGGCGACTCGCCCTTCCACCGCCCCACCGCGATCGAGACCGCGTACGCCATCGCCGAGGAGCCGGTACGGCAGCCGGCGAAGGCCGGGGTCCTCACCGAGGTCATCACCGGGCTGCTCGCCAAGGAACCCGACAAGCGGCTGTCGGCCGAAGCGGCCGAGCAGATGCTGCGGGTACCGGCCGCCGAGTCGGACACCGCGCAGGTGGACCGGCTCCGCTTCGAGTCGCCGCCCGGCCAGACCACCACCACCCGGATGTCCCCCTACGCCCCGTCCGCCGCCGTCCCGGTGCCGCCTTCCTCACCGCAGCCGGGGCAGGCGCCGCAGGCCGCCGCCCCCGGCGCGTTCGGGCCGCCCCCGCCGCCGGTCCCGTCCCCGGTCCCAGCTCCGGTCCCGGCCCCGGTCCCGGCCTCGTCCCCGGCGCCGGACCCGTCCCCCGTGACGCGGCGCCGCCGCCGCGCCCTGCCGTGGATCGCCGCCGTCGTCGCGGCCGCCGTGGTGGTCGGCGGCGCGCTGTACGCCGTCCACCGCTCCCAGCACCCCTCCGCCGGCGGCCGTGCGAAGAGCGGCGGCTCGGCGAGCCCGACCGGCCCGGCCACCACCGACCTGGCGGGCGCCGACCCGACGGCGGCGCAGACCACGCCGGCGCCGCCGCTCCCGGCCGGCTACCGCCTCGCCGACGAGGACCACGACGGCTACCACTACACGGTGCCGGTGCCCGAGGGCTGGAAGCGCACCACCCCCAACGGCACCGACGAGGTCGACTGGGTCACTCCCGACGGGCTGGTCGGGCTGAAGATCGACGCGCTGCCGTTCGCCAGCACCGACCCGCTGGAGCACTTCCAGCAGATCGAGCCGCAGACCGAGCAGGCGGTGGGTGACACCTATCACCGCGAGCGGATGGACCGCACCGTGCACCTCGGCCAGAAGGCCGCGCTGTGGGAGTTCACCTTCAAGGGCAAGGTCCGCGACTGGCACGCCATCGACCTCGGCTTCGGGCAGCCCGGCGCCACCGAGTACGCCATCTACCTGTCGGCCCCGGACGCCCAGTGGCAGCAGTGGCTGCCGGTCTTCAACAACGCCGTCGCCGGATTCCGGGCCGCCGACTGACCTGCCGGGTTCGCAACCACCGCGCCCGTTCGGGGATGATGGGGAGCCGAACCGCCCGACAACCGCCGCCGGTGCCGCAGTTGGCGGCTGCCCCGCCGCACCGCGCGCGCAGCCGGACCCGGCGGGCGCCGCCCGCCCCGGCCCGGCACCCGCCCGGAGCCGCGGCGCAGGGGGCCACCGCACCGGTACGACACGACAGAGGGAAGCCATGAGCGAGGACGAAGTCACCGACGGACGCGTGCTCGCCGACCGGTACCGTCTCGGCGGCGTGCTCGGCAGGGGCGGCATGGGCACCGTGTGGCGCGCGGTCGACGAGACGCTCGGCCGCAGCGTCGCGGTGAAGGAGCTGCGCTTCCCCGGCAACGTGGACGACGACGAGAAGCGCCGGCTGGTCACCCGCACCCTGCGCGAGGCGAAGGCCACCGCGCGCATCCGCAACACCGGCGCCATCACGGTCTTCGACGTCGTCAAGGAGGACGACCGGCCGTGGATCGTCATGGAGCTGGTCGAGGGCCGCTCGCTCGCCGACGCGATCCGCGAGGACGGGCCGCTCAGCCCCCGGCGCACCGCCGAGATCGGACTGGTGCTGCTCGACGTGCTCAAGGCGGCGCACGCCGAGGGCATCCTGCACCGCGACGTGAAGCCGTCCAACGTGCTGCTCGCGGAGACCGGCGACGACGAGGAAGGCCGCGCCTCGGGCGCCGGACGGGTGGTGCTCGGCGACTTCGGCATCGCCCTGATCGACGGCGACCCCTCGGTGACGTCCACCGGCATGCTGGTCGGCGCGCCCTCCTACATCTCGCCCGAGCGGGCCCGCGGCCAGAAGCCCGGCCCGCCCGCCGACCTGTGGTCGCTCGGCGCGCTGCTGTACGCCACCGTCGAGGGCCACCCGCCGTACGACAAGGGCTCCGCGATCGCCACCCTCACCGCGGTGATGACCGAACCGGTCGGGCCGATGCGCAACGCCGGGCCGCTCGCCGAGGTGATCTCCGGGCTGCTGGTGAAGGACCCGGACCGGCGGCTGGACGACGCGGGCGCGCGCCGGCTGCTCAACGCGGTGATCAACGCCCCCGACGAGCCGGCCGTGCCGCCCGCCGAGGCCACCCGCACCATGGCCCTGCCGGCCGCCCCCGCCGCCCCGCCCGGCGGCGCCACCGACCCGCAGCCGGTGCCCACCGACGCGCCGCCCGCCGCCCGCAAGGCCGCGCTCGACCAGGCCAGGGCGCGCGAGGCGCTGCGCTCGCTGCGCAAGGCCGCCGACCGCAAGGTGCCGGCCGGGCCCGGCCCGGCGGTGCCGGCCGGCCCGGCCCGCGCGCCGCTGAGCGACGTGGTGCCGCGCCGCACCATGGTGATCGTGGTCGCGTTGGTGGTGCTGGCGCTGCTGGGCACCGTGATCGGCGTCGCGATAGCCAACTCCGGCGGCGGCGACGGCAAGAGCGGCTCGAAGACGCCCGGCGCCACCCCCAGCACCGCCGCCCAGGGGAGCGGGAAGAACGCCGCCGACCAGTCCGGCCAGGCCCAGGACCCCGACGGCAGCACCGGGCAGCCCACGACCGCGGCCACCACCCCCGCGACCACCGCCTCGACCACCGCGTCCGGCACCTCCTCGGATTTGCCCAAGGGCTGGCACGTCTTCAAGGACTCCGAGGGCTTCTCCATCGCCCTGCCCGCCGGGTGGAAGCGGGTCGGCGACGACGGGTACGGCGCCGGCTCGCGCTTCAAGGGCAGCGGCGGCGAGAACCTGCTCGTGGACTGGACCCACAAGCCCGGCAAGAGCGCGCTGGGCGACTGGCAGACCTCGTCGGCCGCCGCCCAGAGCACGATGAAGGACTACCACAAGATCAAGGTCGTCTCGGTGGACTACCGCGACTACGACGCGGCCGACTGGGAATACACCCGGCAGCAGCAGGGTAAGGCCGTACATGTCCTGAACCGCGGCATGGTGACGGACAGCAAGCACGGCTACGCCCTGATGTTCACCACGCCCAGCGGGGCGTGGGGCAGCGCCGTGAACAAGGAGCGGCTCCAGACCTTCTTCAGTACCTTCAAACCGGCGAAGTAAGCGGGCCGAAGCACGTAAGGTGAATACGTGTGGACTGTCCGCAGCCGGAAACCGACCGACTCGCCGTCAGAGGCGCCCGGACCTGAACAGGCCTGACCGCTACGGGGGTTCGGCCTGAGCGGGCGGGCGGATGAGCGGACGGGCGGACCGGAAGGGGGGCGCCGTGGAGGAGTACGCAGGCCGGGTGCTCGCTGAACGCTACCGGCTGCCCCGGCCACCCGCCGACGGGTTCGAACTTGTCGAGAGCCGCGCCTTCGACACCTACAGCGGCCAGGAGGTCCTGGTCCACCAGGTGCTGCTGCCCGAGGTGGTCGGCGTCGACGACGGCCCCGACGGGCCCGACGGCGACGGGCTGGACGAGAGCTCCCGGCGCGCCCTGGCGGCGGCCCGCAGCGCGGCCGCCATCCCCGACCATCCGCGGCTGGTCCAGGTCTTCGACATCTTCGTCGAGGGCGGCAGCCTGTGGATCGCGAGCGAACTGGTGTCCGCCCGCCCGCTGGCCGCCCTGCTCGCCGAGCGCCCGCTCGACGCCTACCGCGCCGCCGAGGTCGCCTCCGACGTGCTGACCGCGCTGCGCGCGCTGCACGCCACCGGCTGGACCCACCGCAATGTCACCGCGAGCACCGTCCTGGTCTGCGACGACGGCCGGGCCATGCTCGCCGGGCTGGCCGCGGGCGCCGCCCAGGAAGCGCTGTGCGGCTACGATCCGGTGCCCGAGCAGGTGCTCGCCGGCGGCGGCGAGGACGAGGAGGCCGGCGACTGGCACGGCCCGCGCTCCGCGCTCGAACAGGAGCGGGCCCGGCAGAACCGGATCACCGTGGTCGGCGCCGTCACCGAGCGCTGGGCGCCGGAGCAGGCGCACGCCGTGCACGAGAACTGGCGGCTGTCGCCGCCGGTCGGCCCGGCCGCCGACCTGTGGGCGCTCGGCTCGCTGCTGTTCCGCAGCGTCCAGGGCCACCCGCCCTTCCCCGAGGAGAGCGCCGCCGAACTCGTCCAGCTGGTCTGCGCGGAGCCGCCGGCCTTCGCCGAGGAGTGCGGCCCGCTGCGGCCGGTCGTGGAGTCGCTGCTGCGCCAGGACCCCGAGGAGCGGCCGGAGGCCGAGGAGCTGGGCGGCTGGCTGCGCTCGCTGATCCGGTCCGCGCCCGAGCCCGACATCGGGGTGAGCGCCGTGCAGGTGCCCACCGACCCGGCGAAGCTGCCGGTCAAGCGGCGCCGCGGCGAACTGGTGCGGCGGCGCCGGAAGAAGGCGGCCGCCGAGGCCGCGGCCGGCACCCAGCACCGGCGGCACGCGCGCGGCAAGCAGGCCAGGACCGGCCGGCCCCCGAAGCTGCCCAAGCCCGGCAAGGCCGCCGGGCCGGCCAGCGCGCTGGGCATGTCCGGCCTGGGACCGGCCGGCCCCGCCGCCACCGCGCCGATGGAGGCAGCCCGCCCGGCCGCGCCGCCCCGGCAGCCGCGCCCGTCCGCCCCGGCCCGCCCGGCCGCGGCCCGCGGCGGCCCGCACGTCACGGCCCGCCCGCCCATCCATGAGGAGGACGTCGTCTACCGGCGTCCCGACGGCAGCGACGACGCGCCGCGCCGGCTCGGGATGCGGCTGCTGATCGCGGTGCTGGTGATCCTCGCGGCCGCGGTCGCCTACGCGCTGCTGCTCATGCCGCACCGCGGCGACGGCTCCGGCGACGGGGCGAAGGCCGACCGCACCGTCCAGGCCGGGATGCCGAAGCCCGGCAGCGGCAAGAGCGACGGCAAGGGCGGCGCCACCACCGCCCCGGCCACGTCGGCGCCCGCCACCACGCCCCCGGCGAAGGCCACCACCTCGGCGCCGGCCTCGCCCTCCGGACCCGCGCTCGGCCCGGACTACGCGCTGCGGCACGACAGCGCGGGCTTCTCCGTCGCGGTGCACACCGGCTGGCAGCGCTCGGGCCCCAACGGCCAGGACGAGGTCACCTACGCCGGCAACGACCTCCAGCTGACGGTGGTGCCCGGCCGCGACAGCTCCTCCGCGCGCGGCACCGACCCGGTCGCCTACCAGCTCAACGAACCGGAGCTGGCCGACTTCCGCGCCTCCTCCTGGTCCTCTGCCTCGGGCCTGCAGTCCCTGACGCTGGACGGACACCCGGCCGCGGAGGGCGAGTACACCTACCGCAACTCCAGCGGCCAGGGCGTGTACGCGCGCAACCTCGCCCTGCTGATCGACGGCAAGTACCACGTGGTGCTGGTGACCGGGCTCGACAGCCAGCGCGCGGCGGTCCAGCAGGCGTTCGACAAGGCCGTCGAGACGTACACCGCGCACTGAGCCCGGCGCGTCGCGGCTCCCCTCCCCACCGGCCCTGCCCCGGCCCCGCGCGGCCCTTCTGAGCTGCGAAGATCATTACGATGCCATCACATACTGGCGTGGTTGTGGAAGTCGCGGAGAAAAAAGCTACTGATGGGTACCCAGGGCGTCCCGGCCGCCGTACCCTCACCGGCATGACGGATTCGCCGGAAAGCGTGGCCCGCACTGCATCCCCCGACTTCGGCAGCACCGACGGCAGCGCCGACAACCCCGTCGCGCCCCGGCCCGCCGTCGCGCGCGGCCCGCGGGACGTCGTCACCCCCGACCTGGTCGCCCGGCTGACCGCGGGCGTGCTCGGCTCGGGCCGGACCGCCGGCCACACCCCGCTGACCGGCGAGCAGCTCGCCGAACTGCCCGAGGCCACCCCGGACGACGTCGCCGAGGCCTACCGCCGGGCCCGCGCCGCCCAGGCCGCCTGGGCGGCGACCCCGGTCCGCGAGCGGGCCCGGGTACTGCTGCGCTTCCACGACCTGGTGCTCGCCCGGCAGGCCGAGGTGCTGGACCTGATCCAGCTGGAGACCGGCAAGGCGCGGCTGCACGCCCACGAAGAGGTCCAGGTGGTCGCGATGTCCGCCCGGCACTACGGCTTCAAAGCGCCCGCCTACCTGCGGCCCAGGCGGCACACCGGCGCCGTGCCCACGCTCACCAAGGCGCTCGAACTGCGCCAGCCGCGCGGGGTGGTGGGCCAGATCTCGCCCTGGAACTACCCGCTGGAGCTGTCCGTCGGCGACGCGCTGCCCGCCTTCGCGGCCGGCAACGCGGTGGTGATGAAGCCCGACACCGAGACCGCGCTGACCGCGCTGTGGGCCCGCCGGCAGCTCATCGAGGCCGGGCTGCCCGAGGACGTGTGGCAGATCGTCATCGGGGACGGACCGGTGGTCGGCCCCGCGGTCGTGGAGCACGCCGACTACGTCTCCTTCACCGGCTCCACCCGCACCGGCCGCGAGGTCGCCCAGCGCGCCGCGGCCCGGCTGGTCGGCGCCTCGCTGGAACTCGGCGGCAAGAACGCCCTGCTGGTGCTGCGCGACGCCGACCTGGACCGGGCCGCCGCGGGCGCGGTCCGCGCCTGCTTCGCCTCCGCCGGCCAACTGTGCATCTCCATCGAGCGGTTGTTCGTGCACGAGTCGGTCGCCGACGCCTTCACCGCGAAGTTCGTCGAGCTGACCCGGTCGCTGAAGCTCGGCACCGCGCTGGCCTACGGCGCGGGCATGGGCTCGCTGGTCGGGCAGCGGCAGCTCGACGTGGTCAGCCGGCACGTGGACGAGGCCCGGGAGAAGGGCGCCAGGGTGCTCACCGGCGGCCGCCCGCGCCCCGACATCGGCCCGTACGTCTACGAGCCGACGGTGCTCGCCGACGTCGAGGCGCCGATGGCGGTGTGCGCGGAGGAGACCTTCGGCCCGGTGGTCTCCGTCTACCGCTTCCGCGACGAGGACGAGGCGGTCGCGCGGGTCAACGCCAGCGAGTACGGCCTCAACTCCAGCGTGTGGACCCGTGACATCCGCCGCGGCACCGCGCTCGCCGCCCGGCTGCGCTCCGGCACGGTCAACGTCAACGAGGCGTACGCGGCGGCCTACGGCAGCGTGCGGGCGCCGATGGGCGGCATGAAGGACTCCGGGCTGGGCCGCCGGCACGGCTCGGAGGGCATCGTGAAGTACACCGAGGCGCAGACCGTGGCCGTGCAGCGGCTGATGCCGATGGGCCCGGCGTTCGGCATGGACGACGAGAAGTACGCGGCGCTGCTGAACGTCTCGCTGCGGCTGATGAAGGCGCTGCGCCTGCGCTGAACTGAACGTCCGCACCCGCCGCACCTCGTACGCCCGCGCCGCGCCCCGCCGGCAAAGGCGCCTGCCGGCCGCGGCGCGACCGACCGACCCCTCCGGAGGACCAGGTGGCACAGGAAGACGGCAACGGCGACGGCTACGACTTCGACGTCATCGTGGTCGGGTCGGGTTTCGGCGGCGCGGTCTCCGCGCTGCGGCTGACCGAGAAGGGCTACCGGGTCGGCGTGCTGGAGGCCGGCCGCCGCTTCGCCCGCGACGAGCTGCCGAAGAACTCCTGGGACGTGCGCAACTACCTGTGGGCGCCCGCCCTGGGCCTGTACGGCATCCAGCGCATCCACGTACTGGGCAAGGTGCTGGTGCTGGCCGGCGCGGGCGTCGGCGGCGGCTCGCTGAACTACGCCAACACCCTCTACGTGCCGCCCGCCGCCTTCTTCCAGGACCGGCAGTGGGGCGCGATCACCGACTGGCAGCAGGAGCTGGCGCCGTACTACGACCAGGCCCGGCGGATGCTCGGGGTGCGGCTGAACCCGACGATGACGCCGTCCGACGTCCACCTCAGGGACGCCGCCGAGAAGATGGGCGTGGGGGACACCTTCCACCTGGCGCCGGTCGGGGTGTTCTTCGGCGACGGGCGGGACGCCTGCGGTGAGGGCGAGGGCGCCGGCGGGCCGAGCGCGGCGCCCGGCGAGGAGGTCGCGGACCCGTACTTCGGCGGCGCCGGGCCGCGGCGGCGGGCCTGCACCGAGTGCGGCGAGTGCATGACCGGCTGCCGGCACGGCGCGAAGAACACCCTGAACGAGAACTACCTGCACCTCGCGGAGCGGGCCGGCGCCCAGATCCGGGCGATGACGACGGTCGTGGAGCTGGCCGAGGACCCGGCCGGCGGCTACCTGGTCACCACGGTGCCGACCGACCGGCGCCGGAAGGGCGCCCGGCAGGTGCTGCGGGCTCGGCAGGTGGTGGTCGCGGCCGGCACCTACGGCACCCAGACGCTGCTGCACGCCATGCGGGACAGCGGGCGGCTGCCGCGGATCTCCGCGCGGCTGGGCGAGCTGACCCGGACCAACTCCGAGGCGCTGGTGGGCGCGCAGACCTCCGCGGGGCGCTACCGCAAGCGCTACCCGGACCGGCCGCTGGACTTCACCCGGGGCGTGGCCATCACCTCCTCGGTGCACCCGAACGACCACACCCACATCGAGCCGGTCCGCTACGGCCGCGGCTCCAACGCGATGGGCAACCTGTCGATCATGGCGGCGCCCTACCGCGGGAAGCTGCCGCGCTGGGCGGAGTTCGCGGTGAACTACCTGCGGCACCCGGCGGTCGCCTTCCGCTCGCTGTCGAACTTCCGGTGGTCGGAGCGGACGATCATCGGGCTGGTGATGCAGACCAGCGACAACTCGCTGACCACCTACCGCAAGGACAAGGGCCTGGGGAAGGGACTGCTGACCGCCCGTCAGGGCCACGGCGCCCCCAACCCGGTGCACATCCCCGAGGGCGCGCGGGCGGCCGAGCTGATCGCCGAGGAGATCAACGGCTTCGCCGGCAGCAACGTCGGCGAGGCCACCGACCGGCCGATGACCGCGCACTTCCTGGGCGGCTGCCCGATCGGCGCGGACGCCGAGCAGGGCGTCATCGACCCCTACCACCGGCTGTTCGGGCACCCGGGCATCCATGTGGTCGACGGCGCCGCGGTCTCGGCGAACCTCGGGGTGAACCCGTCGCTGACCATCACCGCGCAGGCTGAGCGGGCGATGTCGCTGTGGCCGAACAAGGGCATGCCGGACCCGCGGCCCGCCCAGGGCGAGCCGTACCGCAGGATCGCCGCGGTGGAACCGCTCGCCCCGGCCGTGCCGGCGGACGCTTTCGGCGCGCTGCGGCTGCCGCTGCTGCCGGTGCCCCGGGTGCCGCGGGCGGAAGAAGCGCCGCGGCTGCCCAAAACGCCCTGAACACGCTGTAATGTGGTGGTCGCAGAGCGGTCGGCCCCGGGCGTCCCCGAGAACCGACCGCCTCTTTTCCAGTCGCGACCGGGCTGCTGTCCCCTGCCGTCCGGTCACTTCGACCGATGCGAGGTCCCACGGCGGCCGCGTTGCCGCAGCCGCCTCATCG
This sequence comes from Streptomyces sp. CA2R106, assembly GCF_037034245.1. Classification (NCBI taxonomy): domain Bacteria; kingdom Bacillati; phylum Actinomycetota; class Actinomycetes; order Kitasatosporales; family Streptomycetaceae; genus Streptomyces; species Streptomyces sp. CA2R106. Next base: position 57,882 of record NZ_JBAGKC010000010.1, on the reverse strand, counting down.
CACCGGCTCACACCCCGCCCAGCTGCGTCTGGGCGGTGTCCATATCCACGCGTGGTGTTGGGTTACCGCCCCTGGCTGGCACGGACACCACCTCCAACGAAGGGGCCGTCGGCCGGTCACGTGCCGTTCGGGTGATCCCCCTCGAAAGGGGAACGGCGCGGGTCGCGGTCATATGGTCATACCTTGCCGCGGCCCAGTTCCAGCAGGGTCATCGCCAGCGCGGTGCCGGGGCGGCCGAGCGCGTCGCCGTACACCCGCAGCACCTCCATCTCGCGGGCCAGGTGCAGCCGGCGGCCGCCGGCGCCCATCCGGGCCGCCTGCACCTCCTGCGAGACCCCGACGCGCTGCCGGACCAGCTCGATGATCCGCAGGTCGAGATCGTCGATGCGCTGCCGGGCCTCGGTGATGGTCTGCTCGGCGTCGGGGGGAAGGGTGTCGGTCACGGTCTGCTCCTCGGGTCGTGGGCGTCTTCGTCACGACCCGGGCCGCGGTCCGGGGAAGCGACAGGCGCCCCGGGCCGAGTGGCCCGGGGCGCCTGGAGGTCGCTTGGTTGTCAGCTCACGCGACGCGACCATGGCAGCCGGACCGGCCGGTGCCATAGGTAAACGCGAAGGTGTACGTGAGCATGGCGCCAGTATGGACCACGGCCCCCGGTCCGGCGCAAGGCGGGTCCGGCGTGCGCGTCCGGCCGGCGGGCCCGGCGGGGTGCCCGGCAGGGGGCGGCAGGCGCCGTCCGGGGAGCGCTCCGGCGCTGGGTAGACTGGGTGCCACTCTCCCGTACTCTCGCCGGAAGGCCGCCCGTGTCCTCAGCGACCCCAGCCGACCCCGCTCCCGACGGCGCCGCCGCCACCGACACCACCACCGACACCGTCCTGGTCGTGGACTTCGGCGCGCAGTACGCCCAGCTCATCGCGCGCCGGGTGCGCGAGGCGCGGGTCTACAGCGAGATCGTGCCCTCGTCGATGCCGGTCGCCGAGATGCTGGCCAAGCGGCCGCGGGCGATCATCCTGTCCGGCGGCCCCTCCTCGGTCTACGAGCCGGGCGCGCCCCGCCTGGACCGCGAGCTGTTCGACGCCGGGGTCCCGGTCTTCGGCATGTGCTACGGCTTCCAGCTGATGGCCACGGTGCTCGGCGGCACCGTCGACAACACCGGCGCCCGGGAGTACGGCCGTACCGCCCTGGAGGTCGCCAAGCCCGGCTCCACCCTCTTCGAGGGCACCCCGGACCAGCAGTCGGTGTGGATGTCGCACGGCGACGCCTGCTCGGCCGCGCCCGCAGGCTTCACCGTCACCGCCAGCACTGACGTGGTGCCGGTCGCCGCCTTCGAGAACGACGAGAAGCGGCTGTACGGCGTGCAGTACCACCCCGAGGTGATGCACTCCACGCACGGCCAGCAGATCCTGGAGCACTTCCTCTACCGCGGCGCCGGCATCACCCCGGAGTGGACCACCACCAATGTCGTCGAGGAGCAGGTCGCCGCGATCCGCGCCCAGGTCGGCGACCGGCGGGCGATCTGCGGGCTGTCCGGCGGCGTGGACTCCGCGGTCGCCGCGGCCCTGGTGCAGCGCGCCATCGGCGACCGGCTGACCTGCGTCTACGTCGACCACGGCCTGATGCGCAAGGGCGAGACCGAGCAGGTCGAGAAGGACTTCGTGGCCGCGACCGGGGTGCGGCTGAAGATCGTCGACGCCTCCCAGCGGTTCCTCGACGCGCTGGCCGGGGTCGCCGACCCGGAGCAGAAGCGCAAGATCATCGGCCGGGAGTTCATCCGGGTCTTCGAGCAGGCGCAGGCCGAGATCGTCGCCGAGGCGCCGGACGACCAGCCGGTGGAGTTCCTGGTGCAGGGCACCCTCTACCCGGACGTGGTGGAGTCCGGCGGCGGCACCGGCACCGCCAACATCAAGTCGCACCACAACGTCGGCGGACTGCCCGAGGACCTGGAGTTCGCCCTCGTCGAGCCGCTGCGCAAGCTCTTCAAGGACGAGGTGCGGATGGTCGGGCAGGAGCTCGGCCTGCCCGAGGAGATCGTCCAGCGGCAGCCGTTCCCCGGCCCGGGCCTGGGCATCCGCATCGTCGGCGAGGTCACCCGGGAGCGCCTGGACCTGCTGCGCGAGGCCGACGCCATCGCCCGCGAGGAGCTGACCGCGGCCGGTCTGGACCGCGACATCTGGCAGTGCCCGGTGGTGCTGCTCGCCGACGTCCGCTCGGTCGGCGTCCAGGGCGACGGCCGCACCTACGGCCACCCGATCGTGCTGCGCCCGGTCTCCTCCGAGGACGCGATGACCGCCGACTGGTCCCGGCTGCCGTACGAGGTGCTGGCCCGGATCTCCACCCGGATCACCAACGAGGTCGCCGACGTCAACCGGGTCGTGCTCGACGTCACCAGCAAGCCGCCGGGCACCATCGAGTGGGAGTGAGCGGGCGGCAGTGAGCGGGCTTTTCGTGCCGTGCCGGGCCGCCCGGCACGGAGCCCGGTCCGGGACATCACGAAGCCCGGTCCGGGAAAAGTCGCGGCCTGTTGAGTCGCGGCGCCCCGGTCTACGTATCACCTCCTGACGCCGCTGCAACGGAAGACGACTTCCACCCCACCAACTGCGGCGGGAGAGGCGGAAGAAGATGCTGGAGATGTGGCGGGAGACCGCGCGCCGGTACGCGCTGCTGCCCTTGCGGATCTTCCTCGGAGTGACCTTCGCCTACGCCGGGCTCGACAAGCTGACCAGCGACACCTTCTTCACCGACTCGGCGAACGGCTCGCTGCTCCAGACCCTGCACGGCGTGCGGGACTCCGCGGCGATCCCGGGCCTGGTCGACCTCGCGCTCAAGGCCCCGCACGGTTTCGGCTACGCGATCGCGCTCGGCGAACTGGCGGTCGGCCTCGGTGTGCTCTTCGGGCTGCTCGGCCGGGTCGCCGCGCTCGGCGGCGCGCTGATCTCGCTGAGCCTGTGGCTGACGGTCAGCTGGGCCACCACGCCCTACTACTACGGCAACGACCTGATCTACCTGATGGCCTGGCTGCCGCTGCTGCTCGCCGGCACCCCGTACCTGTCGCTCGACCTGCTGATCAGGAAGTGGCGCACCGGGACGGGCGGCGGCGCGGAAGGCGGCACCGGTCCGGTTACCGCTGAGGCGAGCGCCGCCGCCGCAGGGCCAGTACGGTCCGCACCCCCTGCGTGACGACCGACGTCGCGACGACCAGGCCGAGACCCGCCCCCGCGAGCGCACTCGTGAGGCGCGGGTCCGACAGGTCCCACACGCCGAGCACGTCGAGCAGGAAGAACACCGCCAGCGTGACCAGGACCAGGCCCGTCACCAGGGCCGCCGGCTCGAAGCGGTGCCGCCTCACCGGACCACCCGCACGTCCCCGACGGCGACGTCGACCCGCACCTCCACGGTCCCGGCCGACGCCGTACCCGGCCTGGCCGCGTACACCTTCGTGTCATGGGCTCCGGTCTTGATGTCCACTCCGCTGTGGTCCTCTCCGGGCAGCAGCACCTCACCGGCGCCGATGTGGTAGCTGAGCACCACGGTGGCGTCCTTCGGGAGCCGCACCAGCGCCTCGCCGGCCCGCACCTTCAGCCGCGTGGTGACGGTACGGCCGTGCGCGGCGGCGTTCGTCAGGTCCAGCACGCCGTGGCCGACCCCGCGTTCGTACCCGGGCCGGACCGCGGCCGCACTCGCCGGCGCCCAGGTGGTGCCCCACCCCGGCTGGTCCTTCGGCAGCCAGGCCGCGCCGACCAGCCCGGCCACGGTCAGCAGCGTCCAGAACGCGGTCAGCCCGCGCGGCCGGCCCGCGAAGGACGCCACGAGATAGGCGGCGCCGAACACGAACAGCGCCGACAGCAGCCCGATCTCGAGGCTGCTGCCCACCGACGTCCGCGGCAGCGACACCGAGGTGCCCACCACCGCGGCGGTGGCCGCCAGCAGGAACGCCGCCAGCCCGAACGGCCAGTTCCGCTCCTTGCGCTCCGCCCTGCGCCGCTCCCGCCACGGCTGCTGGTCCGGCCCCTCGTAGGGCCCGTCGTCCGGGCCCCACAGGTAGGGCGGCGCCTTCGTCAGCGGGTCGCGCCACCAGGAGGGGGCGCTGCCCGGCCCGGGCGGCGCCTGGGCGGCGGGCGGCGCGTCCGCGACGGAACCCGCCGCCGTGAGCGGGCCCTCACCGGCCGCCCGCAGCCGGGACCGCTGCTGCGACCAGTACAGCGCGGCGACGGTGGAACCCAGCAGGATCAGCGAGAACGCCTGGTTGGCGGCGTTGCCCAGCAGCGAGGCGTACAGCCCGCAGCCGACCAGTGCCATCAGCACGGCGACCAGCGGCGCGCCCTCGATCCGGCCGGACAGCAGCCGGTGCGCCTCGCTCTCCTGCTCGTCCTCCTGCGGCACGACCAGCCAGCCCAGCCCGTAGATGATCAGGCCGATGCCGCCGGTCAGGGCGAGCACCGCGAGGACGATCCGGATGATGACCGGGTCGACGTCGAAGTAGCGGCCCGCGCCGTGGCAGACACCGGCGATCACCTTGTTGTCGCCATGGCCGCGCCGCAGGGTCGGACGGCCGTCGGCAGCGGTGGCGCCAGCAGCCGGGACGGCGGTGGCGGCAGCGTCGGCGTCGGCGGCAGCGGCGTCGGCCCCGGTGGCTTCGGTGCCGGCCGGGCCGCCGGTGGCGGTGGCCGCGTCGTCGGCGGGCTGGTCGGTCATGGACACCATGGTCGCCCGTCCGGCGCCCCGCCGGCACCCGCCCCGACCCTGGTCCGACCCTGATCCCGCCCCGGACGTCCCCTGGGGGTCCCGTTCCCGCATCAACGGGGGTTCACCCTGATGCCCCGCGGGGCGTGCCTGTGTGACGATCGGGGTATGTCAGCCAGCCCCCCGCCGCCGCCCGCAGCGCCCGGCGGCGTCTCCGGCGCGTCCTTCCTCGCGCCCCCGGAACCCGGCGCCGGCGGGGTGCGCAAGCTCTACCGCAGCTCCGAGGGCCGGATGGTCGGCGGCGTGGCGCGCGGGCTGGCCGGCCACCTCGGGCTGCCGGTGCTGTGGCTGCGGGCCCTGTTCGTGCTGCTCGCCGTCTTCAACGGCATCGGCATCCTGCTCTACGCGGTGTTCTGGTTCTTCGTGCCGCTCGGCGTCGGCGGGGTCGCCGAGGCGAAGGAGCCGCGCGACGCGCGCTCCTGGCTCGCGGGCAAGCGGCCCGACAAGGGCCAGGTGCTGGCGCTGATCGCGCTGGCGATCGGCACCGGCATCCTCGTGGGCAACCTCAACCTCGGCGCGGCCAACCGCGCGGTGTGGCCGCTGCTGGTGATCGGTGTCGGCGTGGCGCTGGTGTGGCGGCAGGCCGACAACGCCCGCAAGGCGCACTGGGTCGAGATGAGCCACGGCAAGCGGTTCTGGCCGCTGGTGCGCGCCGCGGGCGGCATCGTGCTGGTGATCGCCGGGGTGACCGGCTTCATCGTGGTGCGCGGCTCGGGCGGGCACCTCGGCGGCATCCTCCAGGCCGCGCTCGCCGTGCTGGTCGGGGTGGCGCTGATCGCCGGCCCGTACCTGGTGCGGATGACGCAGGACCTGTCCGCGGAGCGGCTGATGCGCATCCGCGCCCAGGAGCGGGCCGAGGTCGCCGCCCATGTGCACGACTCGGTGCTGCACACGCTCACGCTGATCCAGCGGCACGCGGACGAGCCGCGCGAGGTGGCCCGGCTGGCCCGGGCGCAGGAGCGGGAGCTGCGCGCGTGGCTGTACCGCCCGGAGGGCACCGGCCGCGACGACGAGCCGACCACGCTGGCCGAGGCCGTACGGGCCGCCGCCGCGGAGGTGGAGGACGCGCACGGCGTGCCGGTGGAGGTGGTGTGCGTCGGCGACAGCCCGCTGGACGAGCGGCTGGTGGCGCAGATGCAGGCCGCGCGCGAGGCCATGGTCAACGGTGCGAAGTACGGTGGCGGCGGCGCGGTCCAGGTCTACGCGGAGGTCGAGGAGGCGAAGGTGTTCGTCTCGGTGCGCGACCACGGCCCCGGTTTCGACCTCGACCAGGTTCCCGGCGACCGCATGGGCGTAAGAGAATCGATCATCGGACGGATGCGGCGCAACGGCGGTGAGGCCCGGCTGCGGGCGGCGCCCGGCGGCGGCACGGAAGTCGAACTGGAGATGGAGAGGGTGGCGGCGGCATGACTACGCCCACGGGAGACGAGCGACGGGTCCGGGTGGTGCTCGTCGACGACCACCGCATGTTCCGCACCGGGGTCCAGGCGGAGATCGGGGTCACCGCGGAGACCGGGGTCGAGGTGGTCGGCGAGGCCGCCGACGTGGACCAGGCGGTCAGCGTGGTGACCGCGACCCGGCCCGAGGTGGTGCTGCTCGACGTCCACCTGCCCGGCGGCGGCGGGGTGGAGGTGCTGCGGCGGTGCGCGGCGCTCAGCGCCGACCCGGAGCGGCCGGTGCGGTTCCTGGCGCTGTCGGTGTCCGACGCGGCCGAGGACGTGATCGGGGTCATCCGCGGCGGTGCGCGCGGCTATGTCACCAAGACCATCACCGGGCCTGACCTGGTCGACTCGATCTTCCGGGTGCGCGACGGCGACGCGGTGTTCTCGCCGCGGCTGGCCGGCTTCGTGCTCGACGCGTTCGCGTCCACCGACGCGCCGCCGGTGGACGAGGACCTCGACCGGCTCACCCAGCGCGAGCGGGAGGTGCTGCGGCTGATCGCGCGCGGCTACGCCTACAAGGAGATCGCGAAGCAGCTGTTCATCTCGGTGAAGACGGTGGAGTCGCACGTCTCCGCGGTGCTGCGGAAGCTGCAGCTGTCCAACCGGCACGAGCTGACGCGGTGGGCGACCGCGCGGCGGCTGGTGTGATCCGCCGCCGGGCGCCGCACCGTCAGCCGTCCTCCTCGTCGGCGGGCCAGACCAGGGTGTAGTCGGGGGTGGGGGCGGTGCGCTGTTCCACGGGGGTGTGCAGGGAGTCCATGGGGACGTCGTCGGGCACCGCGCAGCGGCTGAGGTGGACACCGGTCAGGCAGCGCCCGCACCAGAAGGACGCGTAGCCGACGCGGTCGGCCGGCAGGCCGCAGAAGGTCAGGTTCAGCTCGGGCGCGGCGCAGTTGGGGCAGGGCATGTCGGGGGCCGCCGCGGGCAGCCGGTCGTAGCGCTGCCGGAAGGCCGCCATCCAGTCGCCCCAACTCGCCTCCAGGGCTTGCATCGGTGGTTCTCCCGTCGGGTCGGCTCATCGGGCGAACGTAGACACTACGCCGGTGGGCCGCGGCGCCGGCCTGAATGCCCGAACCGTGACCTTTTCCGGGCGCCCGATGCGGCGGTCGGTCCCGTTATGCCGGGGTGGCCGCGGCGGAGACCACGTCGGCGACCACGCAGCTGACGTTGTCCGGGCCGCCCGCGGCGTTGGCCAGCGCGATCAGTGCGGCCGTGGCGGCATCGGGTGCGGCCTCGGCGGTGAGCACCCGGCGGATCTCCTCCGCGGAGGCGGCCGCGGGCAGCCCGTCGGAGCACAGCAGGTAGCGGTCGCCGGGTTGCGGCTCGTGCAGCTTCAGGTCGGCGGAGGGCGCCGGGCTGCCGGACAGCAGGGCGCGCAGCAGCAGGGCGCGGTCGGGGTGGGAGGCGGCCTCGGCCTCGGTGAGGCGGCCGTCGTCGACCATGGACTGCACGAGCGTGTGGTCGTGGGTGATCAGGAACAGCTCGCCGTCGCGCAGCAGGTACGCCCGGCTGTCGCCGATGTGCACCAGGGCGAGGTGGGTGCCGGTCCACAGCATGGCGGTCAGGGTGGTGCCGTCGGGGATCGCGCCCTCCTCGCGCGGGCCGGTGCTGGTGCTGGTGCCGCCCCCGGTGCTGGCGTCGACCGCGCGGGCCGCGGCCTCCACCGCGTCCTGGAGGACGTTGAGCAGGTTGCCCGGCGGGAGCGCCCCGGCCGTCTCGAGGCCGGTGAGCGCCTCGATCGCGGCGGCGCTGGCCGGGGCGCCGGCCGGCCCGAAGCCGTCGGCGACCGCGAGCAGCCGGTCGCCGGCGTGGACCGCGTCCTGGTTTCCCGGCCGGACCAGGCCCGCGTCCGAGCGGGCGGCGTAGCGGAGGGTGAGTGTGCCGTGGGACATGGGTGGTTCCTCTCCTGACGTGGTGGGACCTGCGGTGCTCCCCGGCCCCCCGGGTGCGCGGTTCAGGTGCGCGAGCACGAACGCGGTGAGGTCGCGCCGCGCGGCCGTCTCCGCCTCCACCTGCGCCCAGTACCCGCGCACCTCCTGCGCGGCCGCCGCGTTCGTGGCGCACGCGCAGACCCGCCGGATGCGGGCCAGCGGCATGCCGATCCGCCGCAACCACGCCACCAGCCGGGCCCGTTCGAGCTGCTCGGGCGCGTAGAACCGGTATCCGGTGGCGGGGTCCACCCGGGCCGGGGTGAGCAGCCCGAGGTCGTCGTACAGCCGCAGGGCCTTCGCCGACAGCCGGGCCGCCGCGGCGAACGCCCCGATGGTCAGCAGCGGCGCTCCGCTCGTGGTCATACGGTTCTCCTTCCAGTCACCGCGCGGGGCGGGACCGGGCCGGGGACAGGGTCGCGGGTCGGCGGGGGTGGCCCGGTGGGGCCGGTGCGACCACAATGGGGGCTGTCCCAAGGGCAAGGTCAAGCAGGGGGCTTCGTCATGACCGCACACCGGATCGCGCCGGCGGAAGCCGCCTTCTACACCGCGCAGAGCGTCTTCTCCGACCCGGGCGAACTCGTCGGCTGGTACGCCGACCTGCCCCGGGACGTCGGCGAACTCGCCCGGGTGGTGCGGGAGGTGATGGTCCACCGCGTGGAGGGCGGGCAGTTCGGGGTGCCGATCGCCGAGGACCGGATGCGGGACGACGCGGAGACCCGCTACGTGGACGACATCCTGCGGCTGGTGGTCAGCCGGGACGGGGCGCCGCTGCGCAAGGGGCGCGACCTGGCCGACCGGTTCGTGGGGATCTGCCGGGACTTCACGCTGCTGCACGTGTCGCTGCTGCGCCACGTCGGCATCCCGGCGCGGCTGCGCTCCGGGTTCGCCGACTACTTCGGCACCGACGGCTTCCACTTCGACCACGTCGTCACCGAGTACTGGGACGACGAGCGCGGCTGGCTGCTGGCCGACGCGCAGATCGCCGACCCCGCGTGGTACCCGATGCCGTTCGAGGCGACCGACGTGCCGCGGGACCGCTTCCTCGTCGCGGGCGAGGCGTGGCGGCAGATCCGCGCCGGGACCGTGGACCCGCTGTCCTTCGGGCTCCCCCTGCCGCAGGGGCCGATGGTGGGGGAGCGGTTCGTGGCGGGCGACATCCGGCTCGACCTGGCCGCCCTCAACAAGGTGGAGACCCTGCTGTGGGACGTGTGGGGCCCCGGCTCCGAGGCCGACCCGGAGTGCGCCGCCGGCACCGGACTGCCCGCCGGGCTCCGCGACCTGTACGACATCGCGGCCCGCGTCACCAGCGGCGAGGTGTCCTTCGCCGAGGTCCGCGCGCTCTTCGCCGACCACGACGGCCTGCGTACCCCGGCGACCGTGCTGTCCCTGGCCCCCTTCAACGGCCCCAGCCGGGTCACCCTGCGCTGAGCCGGACCACCCCCTGCGTCGGCCGGGCCGGGCGCCGCCGCTCCTTCGTCGAGGAGGCCCGGCAGCACCGCGCACGGGGGGACGCGGCGCCGCCGGGCTCGGCGGAGGTGGCCGCGCCGCGGGCGGACCGACGGCGATGGGAACCGACCACCTGCCGACGACGCTAAGCCTTCACCCGGCCCCGCCCCGCCCCGCTGTCCGGGACTGCCCGCAATTCGTCGCGGCCGACCGGATGCGGCACGGTTGCGACGGGCGCGCTGCCCGCATCCCGGCGCCCGGCGACCGAACCCCGCCATCGGGCACCCCGCCCGCCGCCGGCTGCTATGCGCGCCGTAGGGTCCGGCGCATGGACACCCTCATCAATGTCTTCGTCGGGCTGCACATCATCGGCATCGCGGCGCTGCTGGGCGGCTTCCTCACCCAACTCAAGGCGCTGGGCCCCGGCCGCGCCGAGCCGCGCTTCGTGCCCGGCATGCTCTACGGCGCGTGCACGATGCTGGTGACCGGCGTCGCCCTGGTCGGTCTGGCGCACGCCGACGACCGGCACATCAGCAACGTCAAGATCGGCGTCAAGCTGGCCGTGCTGCTGGTGATCCTCGCGCTGGTCTACGTCAAGCGCGACGACGAGAAGGTGGAGACGGCCCTGTTCGGCGCGGTCGGCGGCCTGACCGTCGTCAACATCTTCATCGCGGTGCTCTGGACCTGAGCACCGCGACGAAGACGGGGTGAACGGGCTCCGGGCGCGTCAGACGATGCGGCGGGCCGTGGCGAACGGCATCCAGCTCAGCGGGGCGACCTCGACCGTGGCGCCCGTGTGCGGGGCGTGCACGATGTTGCCGTTGCCGATGTAGATCCCGACGTGGCTGAGGCCGGAGTAGAAGAACACCAGGTCGCCCGGGCGCAGATCGGCCTCGGAGACCGCGGTGCCCTGCTTGGCCTGGTCCCAGGTGGTGCGCCCGAGGCTGATCCCGGCGGCCTTGTAGGCGGCCTGGGTCAGGCCCGAGCAGTCGTACGAACCGGGGCCGGTGGCTCCGTAGACGTACGGCTTGCCCTGCTGCGCCAGCGCGAACTGGATCGCGGTGGCGGCGCGGCCGGTCGCGGTGCCGGTGTACGTGGGGGTGGTGCTGGAGGACGAGGACGACGACGAGGTCGACGAGGAGGAAGTCGTCGTCTTCGGCTGCTGGAGCGCGGCGAGCTTCTTCTTCTGCTCCGCGGTGAGGCTGTTGAGCAGCTTCTGCGCGGCGGCCAGCTTCGTCTGCACGCTCTTCTTCTGCGTGGCGAGCGTGGTCTGCGAGGACGTCAGCTTCTTCAGGCTCGCGGTGGCCTGGGCGCGCTGGACCGACGCCTGCTCCTGCTGGATCTTGAACTTCTGGAGCGCCTGCTCCTGCGTGGCGGTCAGCCGGTCCAGCAGGTGGTTCTGCGACAGGAAGCTCTCCGGGTCGTCGGAGAAGAGCAGCTGCGTGGTGGCACCGAAGCCGCCGGTGCGGTACTGCTCGGCGGCGAACTGCCCCAGCACGCGCCGGGACTCGTTCATCTGCTCGGTCTTGTCGGCGACCTGGGCCAGCAGTTGGTTGGTCTTGGCGCGCTGGGTCGCCGTCTGCTCCTTGGCCTGGTCGTACTTCTGCGTGGCGACCTCGGCCTGCTGGTTGAGCGTGTCGACCTGCTTCTTGACCTGGCTGATCGACGGCTGCGAGGGCTTCGCGGGGGCCGCGCTCGCCGTCTCGCTCAGGAGGGTGACCGATGCGATGGCCGCGGTGGTGAGACCGACGGCGGCCCGGGTGCCGGTCGACGCGAGGAGCGGGGTACGCGGCTTGCGGTGCGACGCCAAGGAGGCGACTCCTTCCGTGGACCGCCGACCGGGTTAGCTGACGGGTTCGGGCGGGGAAGGTCGCCCTACGGTGCGGACGCGGGTCGCGTCTGCCCCGATTCACCCCAAAGTGCCTCTGGGTCCCCGGTTCCGGCGCCGGCCGGATTAGGCGGAGGTGATGCGCTGCCGGACCTTCGCCGACGGGAGGCGGACCACCTAGCGGGTTACCGTAGTCAACTTCAGCGGATCTCGGGGAGTTTGGATCGCAATGTGACCGAAATCGCTCTGTGACCTTGGGTTTTGCGGACTTGCTGATCGGACATCCGGGTCATGCGGTGGCGACCCGGACGAGACGGCCGACGCGCCCCTATTACGGGCGGACGGCCGCATAGAAGGTCATCTCGGTGATGGGCGCGATCTTCACCACGGTGCCGGTGTGCGGGGCGTGGATCATCTCGCCGCCGCCGATGTAGAGCCCGACGTGCTCGTCGTCGTCGAAGAAGACCAGGTCGCCGGGTTGGAGGTCGGACTCCGAGACCCGGGTGCCCACGTTCACCTGGTCGTAGGTGGTGCGCGGCAGCGTGACGCCCGCGGCCTTGTAGGCGGCCTGGGTCAGCCCCGAGCAGTCGTACGAGTCCGGGCCGGTGGCGCCCCACACGTACGGCTTGCCGAGCTGCTTGCGGGCGAAGGCGATGGCCTGCTCGGCGGCCGTCGAGGAGGACGTGGACGTGGACGTGGTGGCCGCGGCCTTCGCGGCCTGCGCCTGCTTCGCCTTCTCCTGGGCGGCGATCTGCTCCGCCTTCTTCTTCGCCTCGGCCTCCTGCTTCGCCTGGAGCTCCGCCAGCCGCTTCTTCTCCTGCGCGGTGAGGCTGTTGAGCAGCTTCTGCGCCGCGCCGAGCTTCGTCTGCACCTCCTGCTTGGCGGACTTCAGCTCGCTCTGCTTGGCCGTCAGCGTGGCCAGGCTCTTGGCCGCCTCGACCCGCTGCTGGGTGACAGCGACCTGCTGGGTCTGGTAAGAGACGACCGCGGCCCGCTCGCGCTTGCCCATCACGTCCGTGAGGTGGATCTCGGCGGCGAGGTCCTGCGGGTTGTCCGACAGCAGGTAGCGGCTGGTGCTCATGTCGCCGCCGCTGCGGTACTGCGCCGCCGCGAACTCGCCCAGCACGCGCCGCGAGTCGTTGAGCTTCTGCGTCTTCTGGGCGACCTGCGCGAGCAGCTTGTTGACCTTCGCGTTCTGCGAGGTGGTCTGCTCCTGCGCCTGGTCGTACTTCTGGGTCGCCGCCTCCGCCTGCTGGTTGAGGGCGTCGACCTGCTTCTTGACCTCGCTGATCGACGGCTGCGCGGGCTTCGCGGGCGCGGGGGTGGCGCTCGCGCTCTCGCTGAGCAGCGTGACGGTGGCCAGCGCGGCGGTGGTGATCCCCACGGCCGCGCGCGGGCCGGGGGTGCTCAGGAGCGCGGTACGGGCCTTACGGTGCGTCGCCATGGCGGACGGACTCCTCTCGGACGCTGCCGGTTCCGGCTGGTGCGGCACGCTAGCCAAAGCCCGGCACGGCTGGGAAGGGCGATGTCCGATAAGGGTCGATACCTTTTCGTAATCTTTTGCCGAAGCCTCGCCGGCGTCACCCAGCGTGGCGAGCGGGCTACCCGGGCAAGGAGTTTCCTGTGCGTACGGCCTGCATTCGCTGTGCGCCTGCGGTGTGGTGGGGCGGAGCCGGGGCCGCGCTGAGGCTGAGCCGGGGGAGTCCGCGCGGCGACTTCCGCGGACCGGCCTGAGCTGTCGGCGGTCGGCCCTAGACTCGGGAGGCGATGAGCAGCCTCTTTGACGACAGCTTCCTGGACGGTCTGGACGCGGCCCACGGGCCCGCCGACAGCGAGCAGCCCCCGCCACCGGACGACGGCCCCGGCGGCGAGGAGGTCCCGCACGACCTGTTCCAGGGGCGGTACGACGACCCGCCGGCACACGACGCGCACTACCGCAACGGCGCGCCGCGCCCCGTGCTCGACCCCGCGCAGCTCGTCGCGGGGCTCAACGAACAGCAGCGCGCGGCCGTGGAGCACCACGGCGGGCCGCTGCTCATCGTCGCCGGCGCCGGCTCCGGCAAGACCCGCGTGCTCACCCACCGCATCGCCCACCTGCTCGCCGCCCGCGACGTGCACCCCGGCTCCATCCTCGCCATCACCTTCACCAACAAGGCCGCGGGCGAGATGAAGGAGCGGGTCGAGGAGCTGGTCGGGCCGCGCGCAAACGCGATGTGGGTCTCGACCTTCCACAGCGCCTGCGTGCGCATCCTGCGCCGCGAGTCCAAGACCCTCGGCTTCACCTCGTCGTTCTCGATCTACGACGCCACCGACGCGCGCCGGCTGATGGCCCTGGTCTGCCGGGACCTGGACCTCGACCCCAAGCAGTTCCCGCCGAAGTCGTTCAGCGCCCAGGTCTCCAACCTGAAGAACGAACTGGTCGACCACGAGACGTTCGCCGCCCGGGCGGAGAATCCGTTCGAGCGCAAGCTCGCCGAGGCGTACGCGATGTACCAGGCCCGGCTGCGCGACGCGAACGCGCTGGACTTCGACGACATCATCATGACCACCGTCAACCTGCTCCAGGCGTTCCCCGACGTCGCCGAGCACTACCGGCGGCGCTTCCGGCACGTCCTCGTCGACGAGTACCAGGACACCAACCACGCCCAGTACACCCTGGTCCGCGAACTCGTCGGCACCGGCGCCGAGCCCGCGGACGGCGCCCCCGCCACGCCCATGGCCGAGCTGTGCGTCGTCGGCGACGCCGACCAGTCGATCTACGCCTTCCGCGGCGCCACGATCCGCAACATCCTCCAGTTCGAGGAGGACTACCCGCAGGCCCGCACCATCCTGCTGGAGCAGAACTACCGCTCCACCCAGAACATCCTCAGCGCGGCCAACGCCGTCATCGAGCGCAACGCCGGGCGCCGCGCGAAGAACCTGTGGACGCAGTCCGGCGAGGGCCCCGTCATCACCGGCTACGTCGCCGACCAGGAGCACGACGAGGCGCAGTACGTCGCCGAGGAGATCGACCGGCTCACCGACGCCGGCGACGCCCGCCCCGGCGACGTCGCCGTCTTCTACCGCACCAACGCCCAGTCCCGGGTCTTCGAAGAGGTCTTCATCCGGGTCGGCCTGCCCTACAAGGTCGTCGGCGGCGTCCGCTTCTACGAGCGCCGCGAGGTCCGCGACGTGCTGGCCTACCTGCGGGTGCTCGCCAACCCCGAGGACGCCGTGCCGCTGCGCCGCATCCTCAACGTGCCCAAGCGCGGCATCGGCGAGCGCGCCGAGGCGATGATCGACGCGCTCGGCCGGCGCGAGGGCATCTCCTTCCCGCAGGCGCTGCGGCGCGTCGACGAGGCGTACGGCATGGCCGCGCGCTCGGCCAACGCGGTCAAGCGGTTCAACACGCTCATGGACGAGCTGCGCACCGTCGTGGAGTCCGGCGCGGGCCCGGCCGTCGTCCTGGAAGCGGTGCTGGAACGCACCGGCTACCTCGCCGAGTTGCAGGCGTCCACCGACCCGCAGGACGAGACCCGGGTGGAGAACCTCCAGGAGCTCGCCGCCGTCGCCCTGGAGTTCGAGCAGGAGCGGGAGGGCGAGGAGAGCGGGTCGCTCGCCGAGTTCCTGGAGCGCGTCGCGCTCGTCGCCGACTCCGACCAGATCCCCGACTCGCCCGACGGCGAGGAGGACACCGGCGGCGTGATCACCCTGATGACGCTGCACACCGCCAAGGGCCTGGAGTTCCCGGTGGTGTTCCTGACCGGCATGGAGGACGGGGTCTTCCCGCACATGCGCGCCCTCGGGCAGGTCAAGGAGCTGGAGGAGGAGCGGCGGCTGGCCTACGTCGGCATCACCCGCGCCCGCAACCGGCTCTACGTCACCCGGTCGATGATGCGCAGCGCCTGGGGGCAGCCCTCCTACAACCCGCCCTCCCGCTTCCTGGAGGAGATCCCCGACGCGCTCATAGAGTGGAAGCGCACCGGGCGGCCCCAGTCCGCCGGCTCGGGCGGCGGCAGCGGCTCCAGGGCGGCGGCGTCCGCCGCGTCCTCCGTCACCGCCCGCGGGCGCTCGGGCACCGGCGGCTTCGCCACGCGCCGCTCCGCCGGCGACCGCCCGGTGATCTCCCTGTCGGTCGGCGACCGCGTCACCCACGACCAGTTCGGGCTCGGCACCGTCATCGCCGTGACAGGGCGCCCCGGCGACGAGAAGGCCACCATCGACTTCGGCGACGAGCGGCCCAAGCAGCTCCTGCTGCGCTACGCCCCGGTCGAGAAGCTGTAGCGGGTCGCCCCGGCGGACCAGGCCGGGGGCCGGGGGCGCGCGGCTACCGCGGGTCGAGGCCGTGGGAGAGCAGCCAGGGCAGCGGGTCGATCGGGGACCCGCCGCCCGGCCGGACCTCCAGGTGGAGGTGCGGCCCGGTGGTGTTGCCGGTGTTGCCCGAGTAGGCGATCACCGTCCCGGCCTTGACCTTGCCGGACCGGATCTTCGTGCTGCTCAGGTGGCAGTACCAGGTCTCGGTGCCGTCCGGCGCGGTGACGATCGCCATGTTGCCGTAGGAGCTGTTCCACTGGGTGCGCACGGTGCCGTCGGTCACGGCCATCACCGGCGTGCCGACCTGCACCGGGAAGTCGATGCCGGTGTGCAGCGCCATCCAGTGCTCGCCGGACTGCCCGAAGTAGGCGCTCAGGCCCTTCTGCTTGACCGGCAGCACGTACTTCGGCCGCAGCGCCTCCTTGCGGGCGGCCGCCTCCTCCGCGGCCTTCTTCGCCGCCGCCTGCCGGTCCGCGAGGTCCACCCGCTCCTGGGAGCGGCTGGCGCGGGTGGCGAAGTCGTCGGCGTCCCGGCTCACCCCGCTCAACTGCCGGTCCAGCTGGGTGGTCGGCGCCTTGCCGGTGGCCGCGTCGGCGGTCGTCTTCGACGCGTCGTGGCCCACGCCGACCCCGCCGTACGCCGCCGCGCCGACCGCCGCGACGCCCATCACGGCCACCGACGGCACCCCGACGGTCAGCAGCGCCGAGCGGCGGGCCGGCTTGCGGCGGCGGCTGCGGGCGGTGGGCACCTCGTCGGCGGTGAAGTCGTGCCGTACCGGCGCCTCGTCGGCGGGCAGGTCGAACGCGAGGTCCGCGCCGAGCAGCTCGGTGTCGTCGGGGACCGGGGCAGCGCTGCTGACCGTCGGGGTGCCGCGGGTAGCCGTCATGGTGGTGGTCGCGCCCACGGCCGCGGTGGCGGCGGCCGAACCGGGCGCGGCGGCAGGCGCGTCGAAGCCGGTGCCGTAGCCGCCGGCGGTGGGGCCGGCGGGCGCCTCGTACGCCTCGTACGCCTCGGGAGCCGCGAAGGGCGCGGTCACCTGCTCGTAGATCCCGGTGTCGCCGCCGCTGTCGTAGCCGTAGCCGAAGCCGTCGTGGACCGGGTAGGCCCCGGAGTCCCACTCCTGCTGCTGCGGGTAGGCCGGCTGCTGGGCGGTCTGCCAGGCGGTGGTGTCGTAGCTGCCCGTGTCGTAGTAGGCGGTGCCGGTGGCCGGGGCGGCGTATGGGTCGTAGACCGGGTGGGCGCCGGTGTCGTAGCCGCCGACGGCGTAGGTCCCGGTGTCGTACCCGTTCGGTTCGTAGCCGTTGTGGCCGTTGTGGCCGTTGTGGCTGCGGTGGCCGTACGCGTACGGGTCGTAGCCGCCGGAGGGGGCCTGCTGCGCCGCGTCCGGGTCGTAGCCGTAGGCGTACTGCTGGTCGTACGGCGCGGCCTGCTGCGGGATGGGGGCGTAGCTGTAGCTGCCGGTCGTGTCATCCGCGTATGTGGTGCCGACAGTCGGGTAGGAACCCGAGGAGTAGGCGTCGTACGCGTGGGCGTCGTGGCCGGAGTCGTACTCCGACGGAGGACGTGGGTTCACCGCCAGCTTCTCTTTCGCCTAGGCAGCAGGAGAATTAGCGGCGACTGTAGCCCTCCGCACCGGCCGCGGACAATCTTCCGGCCCGACCTGGCGCCCGCCTTGCCCGGTGTTCGGTTGGTATTCGACCGTTATGTGTCCGTTATGCGGCGTCGATGGCGGCGGGCAGCGGGCCCGGTCCGGACAGGGCCCGCCTGACCTCCGCGGCCACCGAGCCGTGCACCGGCAGGGCCAGATGGCCGATCCCGCGGACCTGGATGTTGTCCACGGACAGGTCCGGGTGTTCGAGGCGCGCCGACTCGACGGGGATCATGAACTCGTCGAGGTCGCTCCAGAACGCCGCGAAGCGGGTCCGGCAGCCCGGCGCGGGGGCCGCCAGCTCGGCCAGCACGGGCGAGCCGGGCCGCATCTGGCGGGCCAGCGGGTGGGGCGCCAGGGCGGGCACCGCGCGGGTGCCGGAGTGCGGGGTGCCCATGGTGACCAGGGTCCGCACCCGGGCGTCGCCGCCCAGCCGCTGGATGTAGTAGCGGGCGACCAGGCCGCCCAGGCTGTGGCCCACGATGTCCACCCGCTCGTGCCCGGACTCCGCGCAGACCCGCTCGATGTGCGGGCCGAGCATCGCGGCCGCGGTGCGGATGTCGCCGGTCAGCGGGGAGTAGTTGAGCGCCTGGACCCGGGTCCAGCCGTGCCGCAGCAGCGAGCGGCGCAGCAGGGCGAAGGCCGAGCGGTTGTCCACGAAGCCGTGCAGCAGCAGGACCGGGGGCTGCCCGTGCCCCTCGCGCTCCGCGGGCGGGGCGCCCTGCGCGGCGCGCTCGGGGAGCATCCCGGTGGGATAGAGCAGCAGGTGCCCGGCGAACAGGGCGAGGTCGATGGCGGCGACCTTGGCCAGCTCGGCGCCGTGCCGTCCCCACAGCGCGTGGCCGGGGATACGGTCCCGCCGGCCGTCGTCCGGGGTGTCGCGGGGTGTCGGCCCCGGGTCCGGCTCGCTTTCCGAGGACTGGGCGGCCATGGCCCACCTCCCGTCGCGGCGCCCGGGTCGTCGTCGAACCGGGTGCCCTCAGCGGGAGCCGGAGCGGGCGCCGTGCCGCCGCGCCCTGCGGCTCGACACGCGGCGGCACGACACCCTGGCTGCGGCTCTCGAAGGACGAGCCGGGCGTCCCCCCGGCTTCCGGCGTGTCCCTCGCCGGCCACCGCGGGCAGCCCCGGCCCTGGTCGTGAATGTGTCCCACTGTGTGATTTCCCCCTCGCCGCCTCCCGTAAAACTGTCGGGCGCGGCGCGCGGGCGCTAACGTTCGTTTACGCGGTACGGCCCGCGTCCCATGGTGAGGGAGGCAGCGAATGGGAGTGTCCGGACAGATCCGCGTGGTGGTCGCCAAGCCCGGGCTCGACGGGCATGACCGCGGCGCCAAGGTGATCGCGCGTGCCCTGCGCGACGCGGGCATGGAGGTCATCTACACCGGGCTGCACCAGACGCCCGAGCAGGTGGTGGACACCGCGATCCAGGAGGACGCCGACGCGATCGGGCTCTCCATCCTCTCCGGCGCCCACATGACGCTCTTCGCCAAGGTGGTCGAGCTGCTGCGCGAGCGCGACGCGGCCGACATCAAGGTCTTCGGCGGCGGCATCATCCCCGACGCCGACATCCCGCCGCTCACCGAACTCGGCGTGGCCGCGATCTTCACCCCCGGCACCTCCACGGGCGAGGTCGTCGACTGGGTCCGCGCCAACATCGGCCAACCCGCCTGACCTGGGGCCGGGCACGCCGGTAGCGCCGGGCGCGCCGGTAGCGGTCAGGCGGCCGCCAGCTCCTCGGCCATCAGGGCGCGCAGGCGGAGGGTGGCGGTGAGGCGCTGGAAGGCTTCGGACCAGTAGGCGCCGGCGCCGGGGGAGCCGTTGGGGGACTCCTCGGCGGCGGCGCTGAGCAGGGCGACCTGTTCCGCGCAGCCGGGGTCGAGGCAGCGCTCGGCCAGGCCCATCACGCCGCTGAAGCTCCACGGGTAGCTGCCGCCGTCGCGGGCGATGTCGAGCGCGTCGACGACCGCGCGGCCGAGCGGTGCGCTCCACGGCACCGCGCACACCCCGAGCATCTGGAACGCCTCGGACAGGCCGTGCGCGGCGACGAACCGCGCCACCCAGGCCGCCCGTTCGTCCGCCGGGAGGATCGCGAGCAGCTTCGCGGGATCGCCGATCGCCGCGACCGGGCCGCCCCGGGCGGAGGGGGCGCCGAGCAGGGCCCGCGCCCAGGCGGTGTCGCGCTGGCGGACCGTCGCCCGGCACCACGCCGCGTGCAGGTCGGGCTGCCAGTCGTCGAGCACCGGGAGGGCGACGATCTGCTCGGGGGTGCGCCCGCCGAACCGCTCGGGCCAGGTCGCCAGCGGTGCGGCCTCCACCAACTGGCCGAGCCACCAGGCGCGTTCGCCCCTGCCGTTGGGCGGCTTCGCGGTCACCCCGTCCCGCTCCATGGCCGCGTCGCACGCGTACGGTGCCTCGACGGTGATGCCCTCGGGGGCGAGCGACACGCAACTGCGGGAGCGCTCCGCCATCCGCCCGGCCAGCGCGGAGGCCGGCAGCGCGGAGAGCAACTCGGCGGCCGTGGCCCGTACGTTGCGGCTGCGGTCGGTCAACGCCGCTTCCAGGAACGGTTCGTCGGCCGCGGACAGCCCGGTCCGCAGCGCGTCCATGAACATCAGCCGGTCCTCGGCGCGTTCACCCCGCCAGGTGGCGGCGAGCAGCGCCAGCGCCCCGGCCGGGTCCGCCTGGCGCAGCCGGGTGAGCAGGGCCACCCGCTCGGCGAACAGGCCCTCCTCCCACAGCTGTGCGCGGGCGGCGGAGTCGGCGACGGCGGTGCCGGCACCCACCGCGCCGCCGCCGGCCCGCAGCGCGAACTTCCACTCGGGGTTCAGCTCGGCCAGCCACAGCGCGCGCGGCCCGGCGAAGGCCAGGGCGTCCGCCCGCAGGTCCGTACGCGCCCGGGCGATGTCCAGGAGCGCGGGCAGCAGGGCGGGCGGCGCCGCGTAGCCGCGGGCGCGGGCCGCCGCGAGCCACTGCGGCAGCAGCTCCAGCAGATTGGGCGCCGCGTTCTGCCGGCTGCGGCCGCCGCCGGTCAGCATCGACTCCAGCCGGCGCCGGGCGGCGTCGGGCAGGCGCGGGCGCGGGTCGGCCGCCACGGCCTTCGGCCGCGGCCCCGCGGTGCCCGGCCGCAGCCCGGCCCGGCGCCGCACCACGCCCACCGCGGCGGCGTCCAATAGGCCGACGGCTGCCTCCTGCGCGTCCCCCACCACGCCCGCGGGCCGCCGCCGCTCGGTGCCGAGCAGCGCGCTGCCCACCAGGTCCTCCCACGTCCCACCCATCGGGTCCCCCTTCTTTCCGCTTCCTCTGCTGCCGATCTGCCGGGTGCCCGCCCGCGTTTCGAAGGGGCGGCGCCGCGGCCTGTCGGGTCTGGTCGGTCGGATCTGGTCGGTCTGGCCTGGTCTGGTCCGGTCGGTCGTGTCTCGTCGGTCGGCCGGTGCGGCCGGGTACGGCCGGGTCCGGTCGGGCCGGCTGGTGCGGTGCGGTGCGGTCCGGACGTGTGCGGTGCGGTCGTGCGCGGTCCGGATGTGCGCGGGTGGTCAGGGCAGCACGGGGGTCGGCGCCGGCGTGTCGGCCGACCACGCCGTGAGCGGCTTCGCCCCGGCGGGCGTCAGCTCGGCGAAGACGGTGAGCGGGTGGCCGCCGGACAGCGCCGCCAGGCGCCAGGGCGCGGGGCCGGCCAGCGGTACGGCGTCGGTGCCCGCCGCGTCGGCGAGCTGCCAGCGGTCGGGCCCGGGTATGGGCACGACGCCGGAGAGCAGGACCGGCCAGGCGTCCATCCAGGGGTCGCCGGCGAGCGCGGCGCCGTACGCGTCGAGCGCCGGGCCGATCGCGGTGCCGGCCGGGACGGCCGCCGGGGGAGCGGTGGTGGTGCGGTGCGGGCCGAGGGCGGCGCGCAGCGGCACCGCCGACGGGTGGTAGGCGAGCTCCGCCTCCAGCACGACACCGACCGGGAAGGCGAGTTGGGGTGAGCGGCCGGCCGCGCCGAAGGACAGCACCAGGGCGAACCGCCCCGAGGCACCGTCCCGCAGCCAGATCCGGCGGGTCGTCAGGTCGTCGGTCGTGTCGTACTGCGCGAGGACCAGCCACCGGCCGGGCACGGTCGGACCGGCGAGCAGCTCCGCGCTGTCGACGGTGAACCCGACCCGCGCCCGCAGGGTGTCCACCAGCGGCCCCGGCAGCCCCTCGCGGCCGAGGAACCCGCGCGCGAGCAGGTGCAGCAGCGCGGTCTCCTCCAGCATCCGCGACGGCCAGTCGCCGCCCGACGCCGGTATGGTGCCCAACTCCCGCACCCGAGAGGCCAGTCCGGGCGCCTGGGCATCCACCATGCGGGCCGCCGTCTCCTCGAACGCGCGGTGCCCGGCGCGGTCCGCCCCCGCGAGCCCGCCGCGCAGCAGGTCGGCGAGCCGCTGTTCCAGCTCCGCGGCGCCGCCCTCGACCCGCACCGCCCGCCGGTCGGCCCGCCGCCGGGCCGCCTCCAGGTCCGCGGGCCCGGCGGCACGGGCCGCGCCGGCCCCCGCCGCCGCGGCCTCCTCCTTCTTGCGCCGCGCGGACACCCACTGCTCCACCCACTCCGGCTCGGTGCCCGCCGCGCCGGCCGCGGCTATCGGCCCCTCCGCACCGCCGGCCCACAGGATCAGCAGCGCCAGCGCGTGCTTGCACGGGAACTTCCGGCTCGGGCAGGTGCAGCGGTACGCCGGACCGCGGGTGTCCACCGCCGTCTGGTACGGCTTGCTGCCGCTGCCCCTGCACAGGCCCCACACAGCTGTGCCCGCCGCCCCCGTGCCGGACCACGGCGCAGGCGACGCGAGCTTCGCGCCGGCCTTCCGTGATGCGGCGTCAGGCGCCAGCGCGAGCACCTGATCCACCGTCCACCGCGTTTCCGTCTCCATGTCACAGACCGTAGATCCCCCCTCTGACAATCGCCATGACCTGCGGAAATAGCGCTGGGTGACCGATTGTCAGAGGTCGGGTGCACAGTGGGAAGCACACCGAACGAGCACGCGGCGGGCAGGCCGCCGTGCAAGCGAGTGGGGGAGAACCGTGTCGCTCTTGTCCGAAACCAGCAGCACCACCAGCAGCACCACCGGCGGCGCCGCGCCCGGCACCGAGCAGGCCCTGCGGCCGCACGCGGAGGACTCGTTCGCGGACGAGCTGGCCGCGCTCGCCGCCGCCGACGACCGCACCCGCCCGGCCCGGTGGAAGCTGTCCCCGTGGGCCGTCGCCACCTACCTGCTCGGCGGCACCCTCCCCGACGGCACCGTGATCACCCCGAAGTACGTCGGCCCGCGCCGTGTCGTCGAGGTCGCCGTCACCACCCTCGCCACCGACCGCGCGCTGCTCCTGCTCGGCGTGCCCGGAACCGCCAAGACCTGGGTCTCCGAACACCTCGCCGCCGCGATCAGCGGAGACTCCACCCTGCTGGTCCAGGGCACCGCGGGCACCCCCGAGGAGGCGATCCGCTACGGGTGGAACTACGCACAGCTGCTCACCCACGGCCCCACGCCCGCCGCCCTCGTGCACAGCCCGGTGATGCGCGCCATGGCCGAGGGCCGCATCGCCCGGATCGAGGAGCTGACCCGCATCCCGGCCGACGTGCAGGACACCCTCATCACGATCCTCTCCGAGAAGACGCTGCCCATACCGGAGTTGGGCACCGAGACCCAGGCCGTGCGCGGCTTCAACATGATCGCGACCGCCAACGACCGCGACCGCGGGGTCAATGAGCTCTCCAGCGCGCTGCGCCGCAGGTTCAACACCGTGGTGCTGCCGCTGCCGGCCACCGCGGAGGAGGAGGTGGACATCGTCTCCCGCCGCGTCGAGCAGCTCGGCCGGGGGCTGGACCTGCCCGCCGCCCCGCGCGGCGCCGACGAGATCCGCCGCGTGGTCACCGTCTTCCGCGAACTGCGCGGCGGCGTCACCGAGGACGGCCGCACCAAGGTCAAGTCGCCCTCCGGCACGCTCTCCACGGCCGAGGCGATCTCCGTGGTCACCGGCGGGCTCGCGCTCGCCGCCCACTTCGGCGACGGGGTGCTGCGCGCGGGCGACGTCGCCGCCGGCATCCTCGGGGCGGTGGTCCGCGACCCGGCCGCGGACCGCCAGGTCTGGCAGGAATACCTGGAGACGGTCGTCCGCGGGCGGGACGGCTGGAAGGACTTCTACCGGGCCTGCCGCGAGGTGTCGGCGTGACGGCCCCGGCCGGCGCGGCGATCGGGACGGACGCGAAGCCGCCCGGCGCCTCGCCCGATCCCTCGCCCGCGGCAGGGCCGGCGCCCCGTCGCGGCCGGTCCGCCCGCACCGCCGACGACGTGCTGCTGCTCGGGGTACGGCACCACGGCCCCGGTTCGGCCCGCGCGGTGCGGGCCGCGCTGGACGCCTACCGCCCGGAGGCCGTGCTGATCGAAGGGCCCCCGGAGGCCGACGCGTTGACCGCGCTGGCCGCCGACCCGGCGATGCGGCCGCCGGTCGCGTTGCTGGCCCATGTGACCGACGACCCGGCGCGCGCCGCGTTCTGGCCGTTCGCCGAGTTCTCCCCCGAGTGGGTGGCGATGCGGTGGGCGGCCGAGGCGGGCGCGGCCGTGCGGTTCATCGACCTGCCGGCCGCGCACACCCTCGCGATGCGCGCCCCCGAGCCGCCCAAGGACCCGGGCCCCGGCGAAGATCCCGGCCCGGGCCAGGGCGCAGCTCCGCACGGCAGCGCGGACACCGGCACGGACGCGGCACCCGACGGCAGCACGGACACCGGCGCGGACACGCTGTCCGCCGCCGAGCCGCCCGCCGCCGTACGGGTCGACCCGCTCGCCGTGCTCGCCGAGACCGCCGGGTACGACGACCCGGAGCGCTGGTGGGAGGACGCGGTGGAGCACCGGGACAGCGCGGACGGCGCCGACCCGCTGGCGCCGTTCGCCGCGGTCGCCGAGGCGATGACCGCGATCCGCGCCACGTACGGGGACGGCGGGGACGACCGCGACCCGTTGCGCGAGGCGCACATGCGGCTGCGGCTGCGCGAGGCCCGCCGGACCTACGCGCGCACCGCCGTGGTGTGCGGCGCCTGGCACGTCCCCGCGCTCGCCGGGCCCGCCACCGCCGCTGCCGACCGGCAACTGCTCAAGGGCCTGCCGAAGGCGAAGGTCGAGACCACCTGGGTGCCGTGGACCCACCGCAGGCTCGCCCGGGCCGGCGGTTACGGTGCGGGCATCGACTCCCCCGGCTGGTACCAGCACCTGTTCACCGCGCCCGACCGGCCCGTCACCCGGTGGATGACCAGGATCGCCGGCCTGCTGCGCGAGGAGGACCTGCCGGTCTCCTCCGCCCACGTCATCGAGTCGGTGCGGCTGGCCGACACGCTCGCCGCGATGCGCGGCCGCCCGCTGGCCGGCCTCGGTGAGACGGTCGACGCGGTGCGCGCGGTGATGTGCGACGGCTCCGAGGTGCCGCTCGCCCTCATCCACGACCGCCTCGTGGTCGGCGACGCGCTCGGCGAGGTCCCGCCGGACGCGCCCGCGGTGCCGCTCGCCCGCGACCTCGCCCGCGAGCAGCGCCGGCTGCGGCTCAAGCCCGAGGCGCTGGAACGCGAACTCGACCTCGACCTGCGCAAGGAGACCGACGCCGGCCGCAGCCGCCTGCTGCACCGGCTGCGCCTGCTCGGCATCGACTGGGGTGAGCCGGGCGGCGCGCGCGGCGGCAAGGGCACCTTCCGCGAGAGCTGGAAGCTGCGCTGGGAGCCGGAGTTGGCGATCCGCGTCGCCGAGGCGGGGATCTGGGGGACCACCGTCGAGGCCGCGGCCGGCACCCGCGCCCAGGAAGCAGCGGTCGCCGGGGCGACCCTCGCCGATGTCACCTCCACCGCCGAGCGGTGCCTGCTGGCGGGGCTGTCCGGCGCCCTGCCCACGGTCATGCGCGTACTCGCCGACCGCGCGGCCCTCGACGCCGATGTCGCCCACCTCGCCGCGGCCCTGCCCGCACTCGTCCGCGCGGTCCGGTACGGAGACGTCCGCGGCACCGACTCCGCCGCCCTCACCCGCGTCGCGGCCGGCCTCGCCGAACGCGTCCGCATCGGCTTCCCGCCGGCCTGCGCCAACCTCGACCGCGACGCCGCCACCGCGCTGCGCGCCCACCTGGACGAGGCGCACCGCGCTGTCGCCCTCCTCCCCGCGCCCGACACCGAGTCCCCCGACGCCGAGTCCCGCGGCGCCGAGCCGGACACCGTGCCCGCCGACGCGGCCCCCGACGTCGCCGGACTGCGGGAGCGCTGGGCCGGGATGCTCCGGACCCTCGCCGAACGGGACGAGTCGGTGCCGGGGCTGCTGCGGGGCGCCGCGGCGCGGCTGCTGCTCGACGAGGGCCGGCTGGAGGAAGGGGAGGCGGCGCGGCTGATGGGGCTGGCGCTGTCGCCGGGCACCGCACCGGCCGAGGCGGCCGGCTGGGTCGAGGGGTTCCTCGCCGGCGGCGGCATGCTCCTGCTGCACGACGAACGGCTGCTCGGGCTGGTGGACGGCTGGCTCGCCGGGGTACCGCAGGAGGCGTTCACGGACGTGCTGCCGCTGCTGCGGCGGACGTTCGCGGAGTTCGAACCGGGCGTGCGCCGCTCGGTGGGCGAACTGGTGCGGCGCGGACCGGCTGCCGCGCACCGGCCGCGGGCGGCGGGCTCCACCGGGGAGGCGGGCCTGCCCGGCTTCGGCGCGGAGTTGGACCGGGCCCGCGCGAACAGGGCGGCCAGGACCGTACGGCTGCTGCTCGGCCGCGGCGGCACCACCGGCCCGGCCGAACTCGATGAACCCGATGAACCCGATGAACTCGAAGCACCGGACGGAACAGGCGACGCGCAGGCGCCGGCGCAGCCGGCCACCCGACAGGGAGCACCCGCATGACCGACACGACCGCGCCCGTCGCCGCGCCCGCCACCGCGGCCCCCACCGGCACCGCCGGCACCGCCGACGCCGAGGAGCGGCTGCGCCGTTGGCGGCTCGTCCTCGGCGGCGGCCCGGCCGAGGGCACCGGCTGCGAGCTCAGCGGCCGCGACGCCGCGATGGACCGCACCCTCGGCGCGCTCTACGGGAGCGGCCGGCCCGGCCAGGGCGAGAGCGGGGGAGCCGAGCGCTCCGCCGGGCTCGGCGGTTCGGCGCCCCGGGTGGCCCGCTGGCTGGGCGACATCCGCACGTACTTCCCGAGTTCGGTGGTCTCGGTGATGCAGCGCGACGCGATCGACCGGCTCGGCCTGTCGGCGCTGCTGCTGGAGCCGGAGATGCTGGAGGCCGTCGAGGCGGACGTCCACCTGGTCGGCACCCTGCTCTCCCTGAACCGGGCGATGCCGGAGACCACCAAGGAGACCGCCCGCGCGGTGGTCCGCAAGGTGGTCGCCGACCTGGAGAAGCGGCTCGCGAGCCGGACCCGGGCCACCCTGACCGGCGCGCTGGACCGCTCGGCGAAGACGTGCCGGCCGCGCCACCGCGACATCGACTGGGACCGCACCATCCGCGCCAACCTCCGGCACTACCTGCCCGAACACGGCACCGTGGTGCCCGAACGGCTGGTCGGCCACGGCCGCGCGGACCAGGCGGTGAAGAAGGACGTCGTGCTGTGCATCGACCAGTCCGGCTCGATGGCCGCGTCCGTGGTGTTCGCCTCCGTGTTCGGCGCCGTCCTGGCGTCGATGCGCTCCATCGCCACCCGGCTGGTGGTCTTCGACACCGCCGTCGTCGACCTCACCGACGCGCTCGACGACCCCGTGGACGTGCTCTTCGGCACCCAGCTCGGCGGCGGCACCGACATCAACCGCGCCCTGGCGTACTGCCAGTCGTTGATCACCCGTCCGGCCGAAACCGTCGTGGTGCTGATCAGCGACCTGTACGAGGGCGGCATCCGCGACGAGATGCTGCGCCGGGTGGCCGCGATGAAGGCGTCCGGTGTGCAGTTCGTGGCGCTGCTCGCGCTGTCCGACGAGGGTGCGCCGGCCTACGACCGCGAGCACGCCGCGGCGCTCGCCGCCCTGGGCGCACCTGCGTTCGCCTGTACCCCCGACCTGTTCCCGGAGATCATGGCCGCCGCGATAGAGAAGCGCCCGTTGCCCATACCCGAGCCCTGACCGGCGGCCCGCCTGTGCCCGCCGGCGCCCGTCGGTGCGCGCCCGTACGCGTCCGTACGCGCCGGTGCCCGGACCGTGCCCGGGCGGGCCCGGACGTGCCCGGAACGGTCAGCTCCGGGCATGCCCCGCCCGACCGTTCGGCCCGCTCGTCCCGGGCTGCCCGGGCCCGCCCGGTCCGCGGAAAGTTGTGACCGTTCTCACCGCGTCCATGTGAGGCACGATTTAGGACGCCACGGCCCGCGGCGATAACCTGCAAGACGGACATGCCGCGTACTCGGTCACCGTGTGCGCTTCCCTTGTGACTGCGCACAGTCGCCCTGCCCGTTGCGGCACGCCCAGCCGATCAGGCGGCGCTGCACTTTTGGCGGCAGCCGCCTGCGAGACGCTGAATTCCGGGCGATGCCCGAGGAATCCAGAAGACCAAAAGGGAGACGGACGCGCGTGGACCTGTTCGAGTACCAGGCGAGGGACCTCTTCGCCAAGCACGGTGTACCGGTGCTGGCCGGTGAAGTCATCGACACGCCTGAGGCGGCGCGCGAGGTGGCGGAGCGGCTGGGCGGCCGGGCGGTCGTCAAGGCACAAGTCAAGGTCGGCGGCCGCGGCAAGGCCGGCGGTGTGAAGCTCGCCGCCGACCCGGCCGACGCGGTGGCGAAGGCCGAAGCGATCCTCGGCATGGACATCAAGGGCCACACGGTCCACAAGGTCATGCTCGCCCAGACCGCGGACATCAAGGAGGAGTACTACGTCTCCTTCCTGCTCGACCGCACCAACCGCACCTTCCTCGCCATGGCGTCCGTCGAGGGCGGTGTCGAGATCGAGGTCGTCGCCGAGGAGAACCCCGACGCGCTGGCGAAGGTCGCGGTGGACGCGCTGGAGGGCGTGACCCCGGAGAAGGCCGCCGAGATCGTGGCCGCCGCGAAGTTCCCCGCCGACATCGCCGACCAGGTCGCGGACGTGCTCCAGCAGCTGTGGACCGTCTTCGTCAAGGAAGACGCCCTGCTGGTCGAGGTCAACCCGCTGGTGAAGACCGGCGAGGGCAGGATCGTCGCGCTCGACGGCAAGGTCTCGCTCGACGAGAACGCCGCCTTCCGGCAGCCCGAGCACGAGGCGCTGGAGGACAAGGCCGCCGCCAACCCGCTGGAGGCCGCCGCCAAGGCCAAGGGCCTGAACTACGTCAAGCTCGACGGCCAGGTCGGCATCATCGGCAACGGCGCGGGCCTGGTCATGTCCACCCTGGACGTCGTCGCGTACGCCGGCGAGGAGTTCGGCGGTGTGAAGCCCGCCAACTTCCTCGACATCGGCGGCGGCGCCTCCGCCGAGGTGATGGCGAACGGCCTGGAGATCATCCTCGGCGACCCGGACGTCAAGTCCGTCTTCGTCAACGTCTTCGGTGGCATCACCGCCTGCGACGAGGTCGCCAACGGCATCGTGCAGGCCCTGGAACTGCTCGCCTCCAAGGGCGAGGAGGTCACCAAGCCGCTGGTGGTCCGCCTGGACGGCAACAACGCGGAGCTGGGTCGCAAGATCCTCTCGGACGCCGACCACCCGCTGGTGCAGCGCGTCGACACGATGGACGGTGCGGCCGCCAAGGCCGCCGAGCTGGCTGCGAAGTAAGGGAAGAGGACTCAAGACACCATGGCTATCTTCCTGACCAAGGACAGCAAGGTCATCGTCCAGGGCATGACCGGCGCGACCGGCATGAAGCACACCACCCTGATGCTGGGCGACGGCACCAACATCGTCGGCGGCGTCAACCCGCGCAAGGCCGGCACCACCGTCACCTTCGAGCAGGGTGACGTCCCGGTCTTCGGCTCCGTCAAGGAGGCCATGGAGGCCACCGGCGCGGACGTCACCGTGATCTTCGTACCGGAGAAGTTCACCAAGAGCGCGGTCGTCGAGGCGATCGAGGCCGAGATCCCGCTCGCGGTCGTGATCACCGAGGGCGTGGCCGTCCACGACACCGCCTCGTTCTGGGCGCTCGCCCAGGCCAAGGGCAACAAGACCCGGATCATCGGCCCGAACTGCCCCGGCCTGATCACCCCCGGCCAGTCGAACGCGGGCATCATCCCCGGCGACATCACCAAGCCGGGCCGGATCGGCCTGGTCTCCAAGTCGGGCACGCTGACCTACCAGATGATGTACGAGCTGCGCGACATCGGTTTCTCGTCCGCGGTCGGCATCGGCGGCGACCCGATCATCGGCACCACGCACATCGACGCGCTCGCCGCCTTCGAGGCCGACCCCGACACCGACCTGATCGTCATGATCGGCGAGATCGGCGGCGACGCCGAGGAGCGGGCCGCGGCCTTCATCGAGAAGAACGTGACCAAGCCGGTCGTCGGCTACGTCGCGGGCTTCACCGCGCCCGAGGGCAAGACCATGGGCCACGCCGGCGCCATCGTCTCCGGCTCCTCCGGCACCGCGCAGGCGAAGAAGGAGGCCCTGGAGGCCGCGGGCGTCAAGGTCGGCAAGACGCCGTCCGAGACCGCGCGGCTGGCCCGGGCGATCCTGGCGGGCTGACCCCGCCCGACCGCACGACCCGGCTCAGCGGCCGGTGGCGGCGCGGGTCCGCTCCCCGGAAGGGAGCGGGCCCGCGCCGCTGTGCTGTACGGCGCCGGGCGCGGTGGTTGCCAGATCGGTGCTCGGGGCGGGTGCGGTCGCGGTCGCCGTCGGCCCCGACCGCCCGGCCGGGCGCGGCGCCTGGTGGTCCGGGGTGACGATCACCGCGACCGTGGTGACTGCGGCGATCACCGCGGTCAGCGCGTACGCGCCGACGGTACGGTGCCGGGTCGCGCGCTCGCTCGCGGCCCGCACACCGGCCGGCCGTCCGGCCGGCACCGGCGGTTCGGGGGAGGCGACCCCGGGGGCGCCATCCGCGCCGGTGCGATCATCTGACGTGGTCTCAGTTCGGGGGCGCTCGTCGAGCAGCGCCCCCAGCCGCTCCGGCAGCACCTCCTCGGCGAGGTCCGGCACCGCCTCCGTCAGCGCCGCGCGCGCCGCGACGATCCGCGCCGCGGCCGCCGTCTCGCTCGCCTCCGCCTCCGCTGCCGCCGCCGGCAGTGCGAGCCCGAGGCCGTCGTGGAGCAGCACCGCCGTGCGCTGCCGCGGCGGAAGCGCGAGCAGGGCCGCGGCCAGCGCGTCGTCGGGGGTACACGGCTGCGGCCGGTGCCCGCCCGCCCACTCCGGCACCCACCGCTGCCAGGGCGCGAGCGCGTGCTCGTACACGGCCGCGCGCAGCCAGCCCACCGGGTCGCTGTCCCGCGCGACCTCCGGCCATCGCTGCCAGGCCAGTTCGTACGCGTACGCCACCGACTTCCGCGCCTGGTCCGGGTCGCCGGTGAGCAGTTCCGCCTGGCGCGCCAGGGCGCCCGCGGCGTGCCGGTAGAGGGCGTCGAACGCGTCCGCGGGCGAGGCGTCACCGGAAAGCCCGAGGTCGCAGGTGGCGGCCGGGGCCGGCGGGTGGGGCGCGAGGGAGAAGATGTCGGGCGGGTCGTCGTCGGGATCGGTGCCGCCGAGCGGGTAGGCGGCCGGCTCGGCGGGGTGCGGTTCCGACGGTGCGTCAGGTACGGGGGCGGGGGCGACGATGTCGGGTCCGCCGGTGCCGAGCCCGCGGGTGGCTGGGGCCAAGGTGACGGGCGCGGGCGCTGCCTCGGGTGCGGGGGCGGCGGTCGCGGTCGGCGCGCCGATGGCGGTCGGCGCCGTGGCCGCCACCAGGACCAGCGCCTCCAGGGGCGGGCGCGCGGCCGTTTCGGCGCCGGCGCGCGGGCGGGTGGCGCCGTTCGCCGGGCGGGCGGGGCGGTCGCTGCCGCCCGCCGCTCCCTTCCGGTGCGTCCGCCGGGCCGAGCCGCGGCCGGCCGCCGCCCCGCCACGGCCCGCGGCAGAACCGCCGCGCCCCGCCGCCGAACCGCCGCGCCCCGCCGCCGAACCGCCGCGCCCCGCAGCCGAATCGCCGCCGCCGACCGCGGTGGTGCCCTGGATGCCATTCCGCTTCTGGGCCGCCGCCTGCTTGCGGGCCTTGCGCCGTGACGTCATCGGACCGCCCCTCGGCGGGCGGTACCTACCGTAATGCTGGCGTTCGTCCGCTGACATGACAGTCCGAAAAAATGACACATAGCACTCATCCTCGCCGACACGTCGACTTTTCGCCTTCTCCCCGGGCGAAACGGGTGTTCCTGCCACCATGGGTGGCCGTGACGCAGACGAGCGAGCCGCTGACCGCTTCCGCTTCCGTATCCGCCCTGCCCCCGCGGTGGGCCGCGCTGCGGGTGTCCGCGCTGGCCGCGGGCGCGTCCGCCGCCGGGCTAGGGCTCGGCGGGATCGCCGCCGTCGTGCTGCTGCTGTGGATCGGCTCGCCGTTCCCCGACACCAGCCTCGGCGGCGCGCTGCATGTGAGCGCCGACCTCTGGCTGCTCGCGCAGGGCGCGGGCCTGGTGCGCACCGCCACGCTCTCCGGCGACCCGTCACCCGTCGCCGTGGCGCCGCTGCTGCTCAGCGCGGTGCCCGCGTGGCTGCTCTTCCGCGGTACGGCCTCGGCGGTGGCCGCCGCCGTCGACGGCAAGGACGCCGACGATGCCGCCGACGCCAGCCACCCCGACCACGCTGACCAGGCCGACCACGCCGACCGGTCCGCCGGCGCCTCCGACCCCGCGGACCGCCTGACCGGCCGGGCCCGGGTGCGGGCCGCCGCCGCGGTGACCGGGTGGGTGCTCGCCGGGTACCTCACCCTCGCCGCGGTCGCGGCCGTCTACGCCACCGGCGGCTCCGTGCACGTCGCCCCGCTGACCACGCCCTACGTCCTGCTCTTCGCCGGCGCCGCGGCGAGCTGCGGGGCGTGGTCCGGCTGCGGGCGGCCGGGGCCCGAACTGCTGCCGCTCGACCGCTTCCGCGCCGGGCGCGGCACGTACCGGCTGCACCGCGGCCACGCCGAGGAGGCCGGCGCGGCGGTGCGGGCCGCGGCCGGCGCGGTCGCGCTGCTGGTGGGCGGCGGCGCCCTCATCGGCGCGGCCGCGCTGATCTGCCACATGGGTGCGGTCGGGCAGACCTACCAGCAGCTCAGCGCCTCGCTGGTGGGGCGGGTCTCGGTGCTGCTCCTCGCCGTCGGCCTGGTGCCCAACCTCGCGGTCTGGGCCGCCTCCTACGCGCTCGGCACCGGCTTCGCGGTCGGCGCGGGCAGCGCGGTCGCCCCGGCGGGCGCCTCCGGCTACGTCCTGCTGCCCGGTTTCCCGCTGCTGGCCGCGCTGCCGCACACCGGTACGTCCTGGGCCGGCTGGAGCACCCTCGCGCTGCCCGTGCTGGCCGCACTCGGAGTGGCCTGGTTCGTCGGCAACGACGCCTGGCCGGTGTGGAGTACGGTCCGCGTCACCTTCGGAGCCGCGCTGGCGCTGGGCGCCGGGTTCGCGGTGCTCGCCGCCTGGTCGGGCGGTCCGCTCGGGCCGCACCGGCTCGCGGACTTCGGGCCGCGCTGGTGGCTGGCGGGGGCCGCGGCAGCCGGATGGACGCTGGTGATCGCGCTGCCGGGTGCGCTGCTGCTGCGCTACCACGTCGCCCACCCGCCGCACCCGTGGCGGTCGTTGGTCGGCGGGCTGCGCCTGCCCAAGCTGCGGGTGCCCCGGCCGCGGATGCCCGAGGTGGCCTGGGCGCGGCTGCGCAGGTCGGGCAGCACCACGGCGGCGAACGGCGACCCCGCCGCCGCGCCACCCCCGCCCGTGCCGCTGCCGAAACCGGCTTCCGCCGAGCCGACCGCTCCGGCCGCCTTCCCCCCGCCGCTCCCCGGGCTCGCCCCGGCCCCCCTGCCGATGTTCCCGCCCCCACTGCCCGACCTACCCCCCACCGCACCCCCGCCACCCCCGGAATCGCCCAGCGACTGACCGCGCAACGGCCCCGCCGCCTACCCGCCGCCGCTGCCCGACCTACGGACCGCAGTCGCCAGCGGGGCCGGGCCGATCGGTCGGGGAAGGTCCCGCCGTACCCACGGCCGCCGCCCGGCTGGGCGCGGTCGAGGGCGAGGTTCCGCAAGGCCCGCGGTTGTCGCCCCCGGCGGGGCCTCGGGGAGGTCAGTCGCGGAGGGCGGGGAGGCTGCGGAGGGGGGAGGGGAGAAGCTTCTGGCAGGAGTGCGAGGCAGGCGCGGTGAGGGCGTCGGCCTTGCAGTCGTAGTAGTCGCGGTAGGCGATCTGGAACCCGTACGTGGTGCCGACGATCGCGAGGGCGAGCGCGCTGGTGATGATGCCGGTCCAGGCCGCGGTGAGGAAGGAGCGCTGGGCGTCCGGGCCGGGCGCGGGGGGCGCCGGGCGCGGGCTCTGGGTGGCGTCGGCGAGCGCGGAGGCGGCCTGCGCGCGGGCCTTGGCGCGGTCCTCGGGCGACATCCGCAGCGCGCTGACGCCCCAGTAGAGGGCGAGCGCGCCGAGCAGCAGGCCCAGCGGGGTCCAGCCGAGCAGCGAGAAGATCAGGCCCCAGCCGCCGCAGACCAGGGCGTACCGCGAGCGGCGCTGCGCCGGGTCGGTCGGGTCGAAGCGCGGGCCCTGGCCCTGGGGGCCGGTCGGCCCGGGCTGCTCGGGGCGCCGGGCGAACGGGTCCGGCCGACCGGACTGCGGCTGGCGGCTGCTCCACTGGTGGCCCCACGCCTGGGGTGCGCCGTGCGGGGGCGGCGGGGTGCCCTGCGGCCCGTCGCCGGAACCGGAACCGGAACCGTTGCCATCGGCCCCGTTGGAGCCGTCGCCCCCCGAACTCCCGCTGCCGGAGCCGGAACCCGCGCCGGAACCCGCGCCCTCACCCGAGCCGGTGCCGCCCTCCTGCCGCCCGCTGCTGCCGGCCGGACGGCCAGGCTGCCGCGGCTGCCACGGGCGGTCCGGCGCACCCTCGGGCGGCGGCGCGAACGGGTTGTCCCGCTGATCGCCACCAGGCGCGCGCAGCGCGAGTTCAATGCGGCCGCTGCTCATGATGTGATGCGCCATCCCCTTGGGCTCGACTCCTGTCGCGTACGTGTTCTCCCCCAGACGCTACCGCCCGGACGCTCCCCCGTCCCGTGGGGGCCGCCCGGAGTGCCGGTATCGTTGCTGACGACCGGCGCGCTCGTAGGGTCGCCCCAAAACGAGCGGCCCCGGTCTCATAGAAACATCCAAGCCGCCCGAAACACAGCCGCCCAGGTCCCCGTTCGCGGGATTCCCGCACGCCCGAGAGAGGCCCCGTCCGTGGCCGCCCGCACTCCCGCCCGTCTCGTCGTCCTCGTCTCCGGTTCCGGCACCAACCTCCAGGCCCTGCTCGACGCCATCGAGGCCGACCCCGGCTACGGCGCCCGGATCGTCGCCGTGGGCGCGGACCGCGACGGCACCGTCGGACTCGAGCGGGCCGAGCGGGCCGGGCTGCCCACCTTCACGGTGCGGCTGCGGGACCACGCCGACCGGGACGGCTGGGACGCCGCGCTCACCGAGGCGACGGCCGCCCACGACCCGGACCTGGTGGTCTCGGCCGGCTTCATGAAGATCGTCGGCGCGCGGTTCCTGGCCCGGTTCGGCGGCCGGATCGTCAACACGCACCCGGCGCTGCTGCCCAGTTTCCCCGGGGCGCACGGCGTGCGCGACGCCCTGGCGTACGGCGCCAAGGTCACCGGGTGCACCGTCCACTTCGTCGACGACGGCGTCGACACCGGCCCGGTCATCGCCCAGGGCGTGGTCGAGGTCCGGCCGGACGACACGGAGGACGCGCTCCACGAGCGCATCAAGGAAGTCGAGCGACGTCTGCTCGTCGACGTGGTGGGACGTCTGTCGCGCGACGGGTACCGCATCGAGGGACGAAAGGTTTTGATTCCGGCATGAGCGCCACTCCCCAGGACACCGCGCAGGACAGCCCCCGGGCGAACGGAACGCAGCGGCCGGTGCGCCGCGCGCTGATCAGCGTCTACGACAAGACCGGCCTGGAGGAGCTGGCCCGGGGCCTGCACGCGGCCGGGGTCGAACTGGTGTCGACCGGCTCGACGGCGGGGCGGATCGCCGCGGCCGGCGTGCCCGTCACCAAGGTCGAGGAGCTGACCGGCTTCCCCGAGTGCCTTGACGGCCGGGTGAAGACCCTGCACCCGCGGGTGCACGCCGGCATCCTCGCCGACCTGCGGCTCGAGGACCACCGCCGGCAGCTCGACGAGTTGGGCGTCAAGCCGTTCGAGCTGGTCGTGGTGAACCTCTACCCCTTCCGCGAGACCGTCGCGTCGGGCGCGAGCGCGGACGAGTGCGTCGAGCAGATCGACATCGGCGGCCCGTCCATGGTCCGCGCCGCCGCCAAGAACCACCCCTCGGTCGCGGTCGTCACCAGCCCGGCCCGGTACGACGAGGTGCTCGCCGCGGTCGCCGACGGCGGTTTCGACCTCGCCACCCGCAAGCAGCTCGCCGCCGAGGCGTTCCAGCACACCGCCGCGTACGACGTGGCCGTGGCGTCCTGGTTCCTCGACGGCTACAGCGCCGACGAGGAGTTCCCCGCGTTCACCGGCGCCACGTACACCCGGCTGGACACCCTGCGCTACGGCGAGAACCCGCACCAGGGCGCGGCGATCTACACCGACGGCTCCGGCACCGGTCTGGCCGGCGCGGAGCAGCTGCACGGCAAGGCGATGTCGTACAACAACTACGTCGACACCGAGGCGGCCCGCCGCGCCGCCTATGACCACGACGGCGTCTGCGTGGCGATCATCAAGCACGCCAACCCGTGCGGGATCGCGGTCGGCGCGGACGTCGCCGAGGCGCACCGCAGGGCCCACGCCTGCGACCCGGTCTCCGCGTACGGCGGCGTCATCGCGGTCAACCGCCCGGTGTCCGTGGCGATGGCCGAGCAGGTCGCGGAGATCTTCACCGAGGTGATCGTGGCCCCGGCGTACGACGAGGGCGCGGTGGAGGTGCTGGCCCGCAAGAAGAACATCCGCGTGCTGCGCTGCGCCGACGCGCCGGCGGCCGTCACGGAGTACCGCCCGATCGAGGGCGGCGTGCTGGTCCAGGTCAAGGACCGGCTCCAGGCGGAGGGCGACGACCCGGCGACCTGGACGCTGGCGACCGGCGAGGCGCTGGGCGCGGACGAGCTGGCGGACCTGGCGTTCGCGTGGCGGGCCTGCCGCGCGGTCAAGTCCAACGCGATCCTGCTGGCGAAGGACGGGGCGACCGTCGGGGTCGGGATGGGGCAGGTCAACCGGGTGGATTCCGCGCGGCTGGCGGTGGAGCGGGCCGGGGCGGAGCGCGCGGCGGGGTCGTACGCGGCGTCCGACGCGTTCTTTCCTTTCGCGGACGGGCTGGAGGTGCTGACGGCCGCGGGCGTCAAGGCCGTGGTGCAGCCCGGTGGGTCGATCCGGGACGAGGCCGTGGTGGAGGCTGCGGCGAAGGCCGGGGTCACCATGTACTTCACGGGGACGCGGCACTTCTTCCACTGACCTCGCGGGGGCGGTGCCCCTGACCCCCCGGGGTGGGTGGTCCTGCCGGTTCCGGGACCACCTGCCGGTGGGGGGCTCGTCGCGCAGTTCCTCGCGCCCCCGGGTTCGCTCGGGTGCGTCCTCGGGGGTTGCGGGGGGATGGCTCTTGCACTGGCGGGGGTGGGGGCCTGACGATGTGCGCGCACGCATCGTCCCCTGCTGCCGCAAGGAATCCGCCCGTGAGTCAGTTTCCTGGGTCCGCCGGCCCGTATGGTGATCCGCTTCCGCCCGGGTACGCGTATCCGGCGGTGGGGAACCGGCCACTGGGCATGCCGCCGCCGGCGGGGTGGGGCGCGCGGCTGGGCGCGATGGTGCTCGACGGGCTGATGTTCAACCTGATACCGACGGGCCTGTTCCTGGCGGGGTACGGGCGGTTCGCGGCGAAGGTGGCCGACGCGTGGAACGCGTGCGACGACCGGGGCATCGAGCGGTCGCAGTGCCCCACGCCGTCGGTGCCGACGAGTTCGGGGCTGCTGATCCTCGTCGGCGCCGTGCTGTCGCTGGCGGCTTTCCTGTTCCTGGCCTACCGCGAGGGGAAGACCGGGCAGACCCCGGGCAAGCGGATCGTGGGCATCCGGCTGCTGCGGTTGGCGGACGGCTCGGCGCTCGGCTTCGGCCGGGCCGTGGGGCGCCGCGTCCTGCACGCGGTGGACGCCCTCCCGTGCTTCCTCGGCTTCCTGTGGCCGCTGTGGGACGAACTGCACCAGACCTGGGCCGACAAGATGGTCCGCACGGTCACCATCCGCGACGCGAGCTGACGGGGAAGCCGCGGCCCGGGGCGGTACGGGACCGGTACGGGGCCGGTTCGCGCGCGGATTGGTCCGCTGCCGGGCAGATCCGCGAGTATGGAGCCATGACCGCCCAGATTCTCGATGGCAAGGCCACGGCCGCCGCGATCAAGTCGGAGTTGACCTCCCGGGTCCAAGCGCTCAGGGAGCGCGGTGTCGAGCCCGGCCTCGGCACCCTGCTGGTCGGCGACGACCCGGGCAGCAAGTGGTACGTCGCGGGCAAGCACCGCGACTGCGCGCAGGTGGGCATCGGCTCCATCCAGCGCGAACTGCCGGACACCGCCACGCAGGAGGAGATCGAGGCGGTCGTCCGCGAGCTGAACGAGGACCCCGCCTGCA
This sequence comes from Streptomyces sp. CA2R106, assembly GCF_037034245.1. Lineage (NCBI taxonomy): Bacteria > Bacillati > Actinomycetota > Actinomycetes > Kitasatosporales > Streptomycetaceae > Streptomyces > Streptomyces sp. CA2R106. Next base: position 19,913 of record NZ_JBAGKC010000010.1, on the reverse strand, counting down.
CCGGCTACATCGTGCAGTTGCCGTTGCCCGAGGGCATCGACGCCAACCGGGTGCTGGAGCTGGTGGACCCGGACAAGGACGCGGACGGGCTGCACCCGACGAGCCTGGGCCGGCTGGTGCTCGGCGTCCCGGGGCCGCTGCCCTGCACGCCCCACGGCATCGTGGAGCTGCTGCGGCGGCACGGGGTCGGGATCGACGGCGCGGACGTGGTGGTGGTCGGCCGCGGCATCACCGTCGGCCGGTCGATCGGGCTGCTGCTGACCCGCAAGTCGGAGAACGCCACGGTGACGCTGTGCCACACCGGCACCCGGGACCTGGCGGCGCACCTGCGGCAGGCGGACATCGTGGTGGCCGCGGCGGGCGTGCCGCACATCATCAAGCCGGAGGACGTCAAGCCGGGTGCGGCGGTGCTCGACGTCGGTGTCAGCCGGGACGAGCACGGCAAGATCGTCGGCGACGTCCATCCTGGGGTGGCCGAGGTCGCGGCGTGGCTGTCGCCGAACCCGGGCGGCGTCGGGCCGATGACCCGCGCGCTGCTGCTTCAGAACGTCGTGGAGGCGGCCGAGCGGACGGTGGCGGGCCATGTCGGTTGAGGCGGCGGGCGGACCCGCGGACATCCCCGACGGCACCGTGCGCGCCGCGTCCCAGGACCCGGGCGGGCGGCCCGAGGGCACCCGGGGCGTCGCCCGGCCCGAGGGCGGCGGCCGGGCGGCCGGCGGGGACGCGCCCGCGCCGGTCCGGCAGTGGCCGATCATCGCGGTGATCGCCGGGGCGGCCATCGGTCTCATCGTCACCGCGGCCGGGCAGTTCCGGGCGGGCACCATCCTGATCGGCGCGGCGCTGCTGCTCGGCGCCGGGCTGCGCTGGGCGGTCACCGCCGTGGGCATGCTCGCGGTGCGCAGCCGGTTCACCGACGTGATCACCTACGGGATACTCGGCGCGGCGATCATCCTGCTCGGGCTCATGGCCCAGCCGGACCCCCTGATCCGCATCCCGTTCCTGGAGGACATCATTCACTTCTCCGTCCGCTGACGAAGACGCTGACGGGACGCGGACGGGACGCTGACGGGACACGGACCTGACGCGGACTTGGCGCCGGCGGTACGCCCCGCCCGCGCCGCCGCGCGGCCCCCGGCCGCGCCTGTCACCGGATCGGGTGACTGGTGCCACAGGAGGCCGCGTGATGGGCGCGGGCGGCGCGCGATAGCCTGGCGACTGGCTCTCTTGACGCCGAGAGATCCACGTTCGGGGCCGCTCGGGCCGCTGCCGGGGCGACCGAGTACCCGCCAGTACCACCCGCAGCACCACCCGAAGCAGAAGGCCAGGAGAAGGCAATGACTCGCACTCCCGTCAACGTCACCGTCACCGGAGCGGCCGGCCAGATCGGCTACGCGCTCCTCTTCCGTATCGCCTCGGGCCACCTGCTCGGCGCGGACGTGCCGGTGAGGCTCCGGCTGCTGGAGATCCCGCAGGGCCTCAAGGCGGCCGAGGGCACCGCCATGGAGCTGGACGACGCGGCCTTCCCGCTGCTGCGCGGCATCGACATCACCGACGACCCGAACGTGGCTTTCGACGGCGCCAACGTGGCGCTGCTGGTCGGCGCCCGCCCCCGCACCAAGGGCATGGAGCGCGGCGACCTGCTGGAGGCCAACGGCGGCATCTTCAAGCCGCAGGGCAAGGCGATCAACGACCACGCCGCCGACGACATCAAGGTCCTGGTCGTGGGCAACCCGGCCAACACCAACGCGCTGATCGCGAAGTCCGCGGCCCCCGACGTCCCCGCCGACCGCTTCACCGCGATGACCCGGCTGGACCACAACCGGGCGGTCGGCCAGCTGGCGAAGAAGACCGGTGCCGCCGTCGCCGACATCAAGCGCGTCACCATCTGGGGCAACCACTCCGCCACCCAGTACCCGGACGTCTTCCACGCGGAGATCGCCGGCAAGAACGCCGCCGAGGTGATCGGTGACGAGCAGTGGCTCGCCGACACCTTCATCCCGACCGTCGCCAAGCGCGGCGCGGCCATCATCGAGGCCCGCGGCGCCTCCTCCGCCGCCTCGGCCGCCTCGGCCGCCCTGGACCACGTCCACACCTGGGTCAACGGCACCGCCGAGGGCGACTGGACCTCCATGGGCATCGTCTCCGACGGCTCCTACGGCGTCCCGGCCGGGCTGATCTCCTCCTTCCCGGTCACCACGAAGAACGGCACGTACGAGATCGTCCAGGGCCTGGACATCAACGACTTCTCCCGCCCGCGCATCGACGCGTCGGTGCAGGAGCTGACGGAGGAGCGCGACGCGGTCCGCGCCCTCGGCCTGATCTGAGCCCTGCCGCTCCGGACGGCCCCGCCCTCACCCCGGTGAGCGGCGGGGCCGTCCGCGTACGGGGCCGTTCGCGCCTACGGGCTCCGGTCCCGGGGTCAGCCGCAGGACTCCGCCAGCACCGCGCACAGCCGCTCCAGCGCCCCGGCGAAGGCGTGGTCGGGCGGGGTGGCGTACCCGATCACCAAGGCCGGGCGGTCGGCGCGGGCGCCCAGCAGGTCCAACCCGCCCAGTGCCAGCCCCCGTTGCCGGGCCCGCTCGGTCAGCACGGCCGACGGGGCGGCGCCCGGCGGCAGTTCGACGACGGCGTGCAGCCCGGCGGCGATACCCGAGACCCGTACCGAAGGCACCCGCTCGGCGAGCGCGGCCACCAGCCGGTCCCGGCGGTCCCGGTAGCGCAGCCGCATCCGCCGCACGTGGCGGTCGTGGGCGCCGGAGCCGATGAACTCCGCCAGCGTCAACTGGTCGAGCACCGGCGAGTGGTGGTCGGCGAGCCGCTTCTCCCGCACCACCGCGTCCAGCAGGTCCGGCGGCACCGCGATCCACGCCAGCCGCAGCCCCGGCGCCAGGCTCTTGCTCGCGGTCCCCGCGTACACGACGTGCTCGGGCGCCAACCCCTGTAGGGCGCCGACGGGTTGGCGGTCGTACCGGAACTCGCCGTCGTAGTCGTCCTCCAGGACCACTCCGCCGGTGGCGCGGGCCCAGTCCACCACCGCGGTGCGGCGCGCGGGGGAGAGCGGTACGCCGGTCGGGAACTGGTGCGCCGGGGTGAGCAGCACCGCGTCCGCCGTGCCGTCGAGCCCTTCCACCCGGGCGCCGTCGCCGTCCAGCGGCAGCGGCACCGTCGCCAGGCCGCCTGCCCGCAGCAGCGTACGGGTGTCGGGGAAGCCCAGCTCCTCCACGGCGATCCGGCGCCCGCCGCGGTCCCGCAGCACCCGGGCGAGCAGGCCGACCGCCTGGACGAAGCCGGTGCAGACCACCAGCAGCTCCGGATCGGCCCGCACCCCGCGCACCCGGGCGAGATACGCCGCCAGCGCCGCCCGCAGCTCGGGCCGCCCGCGCGGGTCGGAGTAGCCGAACGCCTCGCTCGGCGCCGCGGTGAGCGCCCGGCGGGCGGCGGCGCCCCACGCGGCCCGGGGGAAGGCGGAGACGTCGGGGGAGCCGGGCCACAGCGAGTACGGCAGCCGCACCGCGTCCGGCACCGCGGCGGGCCTGCCGGCCGGCCCTGTCGCCGTACGCGCCGCCGTCCGCTCAGTCTGTCCTGTCCGCTGCGCCTGCTCCGCCGCGGTCTGGCGCGCCGCGACCGCCGTGCCCGAGCCCTGCCGCGCGGTCAGCCAGCCCTCCGCCACGAGCTGGCTGTACGCCTCCGCGACCGTGTTCCGGGCCAGGCCCAGGTCCCGGGCGAGGGCCCGGCTCGACGGCAGCCGGGTGCCCGCGCCGAGCCGCCCGTCCCGCACCGCCTCCCGCAGCGCCGCCTCCAGGCCCGCCCGGGCGCCCGCGCCCCGCTGCCGCTGGGCGGCGAGGTCGATCAGCAGGTCGTAGCCGCCGGCCCGGCCCGGCTCGCCCGAAGTGGCCCTTGCGTTCACAGGTCAAGTGGACCACGGGACGGGGCCACTTCGCGGCTACGTTGAAGGCATGAGCACTTCCGAGCCGACCGCCTCTGCCCCGACCGACAACCCGACCGGCACCCCGACCGGCCACCCGGCCCCCGCCGGTGACGCCACCGTGCCCGCCCCGCCGCGCCGGATCGACCTGAACGCCGCCGCGCCCGACTTCTACCGGGCCATGATCAGCCTGGACAAGGCCGCGACCGCCGGGCTCGACCCGGTCGTCCGCGAACTGGTGCGGGTACGCGTCTCGCAGCTCAACGGCTGCGCGTACTGCGTGGACGAGCACAGCGCCGCCGCCCGCGCGCTCGGCATCACCGAGCAGAAGCTCACCGGGCTGACGGTGTGGCGGGAGACCCCGTTCTTCACCGCCCGCGAACGCGCCGCCCTCGAACTGGCCGAGGCCGTCACCGCGCTCGGCCCGCACGGCGTCGCCGACGCCGCCTACGACAGCGCCGCCGCGCTCTTCGACGGCACCGAACTGCCCCGGCTGATCGCCCTGTGCGTGACGATGAACGCCTGGAACCGGATCGGCGTCACCTGCCGGCTCAGCCCCCGGACCCGAGCGTGACCCCTTCCGGGCGGGTGCTGCCGGCGGCCTCCGCCGGCGGGCCGCCCTCCCCGTAGCGGGCCAGCGCCAGCGCGCCGGCCACCGCCAGTACGAAACCGGCCGCGGCCGCGGGCGCCCAGCCGTCCCGGGTGCGGTCGTGCAGTGCCAGCACCCCGACCAGCGCGGGGCCGACCGTCTCGCCCAGCACCATCCCCGCGGTGGCCGCGGTGACCGAGCCCTGGTGCAGCGCCGAGGTCAGCAGCAGGAATGCGGCCCCGCCGCCGACCAGCAGGGCGTACGACGCCGGGTTCGCCGCCAGCGCCTTCGGCGTGACCGGGTCCAGCAGCCTGACCGCGACCTCGACGACTCCGAAGCCCAGGCCCGCGCCCAGGCCGAGCAGCGCGGCCCGCGCCCGCCGCGGCAGCCGTGCCGCGGGCACCGTGCCCAGCGCCAGTACGGCCAGCGCCGCCGCCAGAGTGCCCCAGCGCAGCGCGCCCCCGCCGTGGCCGGGGCCCTCCCCGCCCGAGGCCAGCGCCAGCAGGGCGAGCCCGCCGCACACGGTGGCCACCCCGGCCCACTCCCCGCGGGCGAGCCGCGCGCCCAGCAGCGGGGCGGCGAGTACCGCGGTGACCGCCAGGCTCGCGGCCAGCGCCGCGCCCACCGTGTAGACCGGCAGCGCGCGCAGCGCGACGACTTCCAGCACGAAGCCGGCGCCGTCCAGGGCCAGGCCCGCGAGGTACGGGGCCTGGCGGAGCGCCGCCACGAGGAGGCCCGCCGCGCCGCCGCCCCGCGCTGACCGCGCGGCCTTCGCCTGGAGGGTGGTGGCCGCGCCGAAACACAACGCGGCGCCGAGCGCCGCCAGCAGTCCGGTCAGCATCTGCCGATGTTATCGGGGGCGCCCCTGACCCCCCGGGTTGCCCGGTTCTGTCGGCTCCGGGACCACCTGCCGGTGGGGGCTGGTCGCGCCGTTCCCCGCGCCCCTGGATACGTGCGGGCCTCAGGCGACGGGGCGGGGGATGCGGGAGGGTTGGGTGGCCGCGGAGGTGTGCTGGTGGGGGAGCGGGGGGAGGGGCTCGGTGCCGAAGGGGTAGACGCGCAGTTGGCGCCAGACGTCGTCGCGGCCCTGTTCGTAGAGGGCGAAGCCGGAGGCGGTCCAGTCGGCGGTGAAGTCCGCGAGGGCGGCCTGGGCGCGGTCCATGGCGTCGTCGGAGATGCCGTGGGCCACGGTGACGTGCGGGTGGTACGGGAACTGGAGCTCGCGGGCGACGGGGCCGGAGCGGACCTGCTCCTGGAGGGCGCCGCAGTCCGTACCGCCCTCGGCGATGCGCAGGTACACCACGGGCGAGACGGGCCGGAAGGTCGCGGTGCCGTCGAGCCGCATGGTGAACGGCCGCCCGTCCGCGGCGACCCGGGCGAGGTGCCGGCCGAAGCGGGGCAGCTCCTCGCGGGCGAGCTCGGTGGGCGGCAGGAGCGTCACATGCGTGGGGATCGCGTGGGCCGCGGGGTCGCCGAACCCGGCCCGCAGGTCCTGCAACAGCCGTCCGTACGGCTCCGGGACCGCGATGGACACGCCGATGGTGGTGGTACCCACTGCGTTCACCTCTCCCCGGGTCGCCGCTCCGCCGCAGGGCCCCGCGGCCGGCCGCCCGCGTGCTCCTGCTGTGTGCTGCTTGTGCCCTGCTCGGTCGTCCTGCTCAGTGTCGCGCGCACGCGGACGAACCGGACCGCGACGTACGTCACAGCCCGATCCGACTACTGTCACAGCCGCGGGACGGCCGCGGCGTCAGTGCTTCGCCGGGAGGAAGCCGATCCGGTCGTACGCCAGCGCCAGCGTCTCGGCGGCGACGGTCCGGGCCTTCTCGGCTCCCTTGGCCAGAACGGAGTCCAACGTCTCGGGGTCCCCCAGGTACTCCTGCGTGCGCTCACGGAACGGTGTGACCCACGCCACGAAGATCTCCGCGAGGTCGGTCTTGAGCGCACCGTAGCCCTTGCCCGCGTATTGCTCCTCCAGTTCGGCGATTCCGGTGCCAGTGAGGGCGGAGTGAATCCTGAGCAGGTTGCTGATGCCCGGCTTCTCCGTTTCGTCGTACCGGATGACCGTGTCGGTGTCGGTGACCGCGCTGCGGAACTTCTTCGCCGACGCCTTCGGCTCGTCGAGCAGGTTGACCAGACCCTTGGCCGAGGCCGCGGACTTGCTCATCTTCGCCGCCGGGTCCTGGAGGTCGTAGATCTTCGCCACCTCGCGCACGATGTGCGCCGCGGGCAGGTTGAAGGTCTCGCCGTACCGCCCGTTGAACCGCTCGGCCAGGTCGCGGGTCAGCTCGATGTGCTGCCGCTGGTCCTCGCCGACCGGCACCGCGTCGGCCTGGTAGAGCAGGATGTCGGCGACCTGGAGGATCGGGTACGTGAAGAGGCCGACGGTGGTGCTGTCGGCGCCCTGCCGGGCGGACTTGTCCTTGAACTGCGTCATCCGGGACGCCTCGCCGAAGCCGGTGATGCAGTTCATCAGCCAGCCGAGCTGCGCGTGCTCGGGCACGTGGCTCTGCACGAAGAGCGTGCAGCGGTCCGGGTCCAGGCCCGCGGCCAGCAGCTGCGCGGCGGCCAGCCGGGTGTTGGCGCGCAGCGTCGCCGGGTCCTGCGGCACGGTGATCGCGTGCAGGTCCACGACCATGTAGAAGGCGTCGTGGGTCTCCTGCATCGAGACGTACTGCCGGATCGCACCCAGGTAGTTGCCGAGGTGGAAGGAGCTGGCAGTGGGCTGGATGCCGGACAGGGCACGAGGTCGCAGGTTGGCCATACCCCCATTCTCTCAGGCCGCGGACCTGCTCCCACACCCCTGAGCGCCGCCCGCCGGGGCGCGCCGCGCGGGCCGGCCCGGGGGCGCGGTCGGGGGAGTTTCCACCGGGACCGCCGTGCGCGACCATGGAAGCAGGGCACCACCCCCGCCCGCTCCCAGGCTGGCCCTGGCTCCTGACGCACGACGAACGGAGTACGCACGTGACGAACGACGCCCCCGCCCGCCCGGCCCCGGGCAGCGAACCGGCCGCAGGCGAGCAGACCGGCACCGCCGACCACGCGGCGACCGACCGCGAGATCGCGGTCGTCGAGGAGTGCAGCGCCCACAACTACCACCCGCTGCCCGTCGTCATCTCCGCCGCGGAGGGCGCGTGGGTGACCGACGTCGAGGGCCGCCGGTACGTCGACATGCTCGCCGGGTACTCGGCGCTCAACTTCGGCCACGGCAACCCGCGGCTGATCGCCGCCGCCAAGGCCCAGCTGGACCGGGTGACGCTCACCTCCAGGGCCTTCCACCACGACCGCTTCGCCGAGTTCTGCCGCGGGCTGGCCGAGCTGTGCGGCAAGGACATGGTGCTGCCGATGAACACCGGGGCGGAGGCGGTGGAGACCGCGGTCAAGACCGCCCGCAAGTGGGGGTACCAGGTCAAGGGCGTGCCGGACGGCCGGGCGAAGATCGTCGTCGCCGAGGGGAACTTCCACGGCCGCACCACCACCATCGTCAGCTTCTCCACCGACCCCGAGGCCCGCGCGGACTTCGGCCCGTACACCCCGGGGTTCACGGTCGTCCCGTACGGCGACCTCGACGCGATGCGGGCCGCGGTCGACGACGACACCGTGGCGGTGCTGATCGAGCCGATCCAGGGCGAGGCGGGGGTGCTGGTGCCCCCGCCGGGCTACCTCGCCGGGGTGCGGCAGCTCACCGCCGAGCGCGGGGTGCTCTTCGTCGCGGACGAGATCCAGTCCGGGCTGGGCCGTACCGGCCGCACCTTCGCGTGCGAGCACGAGGACGTGGTGCCGGACATGTACGTCCTCGGGAAGGCGCTGGGCGGCGGGGTCGTACCGGTCTCCGCGGTGGTCGCCTCCCGCGACGTGCTCGGCGTCTTCCACCCGGGCGAGCACGGTTCCACCTTCGGCGGCAACCCGCTGGCGTGTGCGGTCGGCATCGAGGTCGTGGCGATGCTCCGCACCGGGGAGTACCAGCAGCGGGCCGCGGAACTCGGCGACCTGCTCCACCGCGAGCTGGCGGCCCTGCGGTCCGACGGCCTGCTCACCGCGGTACGCGGCCGCGGGCTGTGGGCCGGGCTCGACGTGGACCCCTCCCTCGGCACCGGCCGCGCCCTCACCGAGCGGCTCCTCGAGCGCGGCGTCCTGGCCAAGGACACCCACGGCTCCACCATCCGCCTCGCTCCCCCGCTGACCATCACCGAGGACGACCTCACCTGGTCCCTGTCCCGCCTCCGCGAGGCCCTTACCTGACCAGACCCCGCCCCCCTCACCAGAGCAGCCCCGCCACCTCCCGGCACAGCGGGTCAGCGGGGGGTGGTGATGAGGCGGAAGAGGGGGCGGGGGAGGTGGCGCAGGGCGGACATGACCGGGCGGAGGCGGCCCGGCACCCAGATGATTTCGGAGCGGCGGCGCAGGCCCGCCTCGATGGCCTCGGCCACGGCCTCGGGGGTGGTCGCGAACGGCGCCGCGGGCAGGTGCGCGGTCATCCGTCCCCGGACGAATCCGGGCCGTACGGCCATCACATGCACCCCGCAGGGGTGGAGCGCGTCCCCGAGCCCTTGCGTGAACGCGTCGAGCCCGGCCTTGCTGCTGCCGTAGATGAAGTTCTCCCGCCGGGCCCGCTCGCCGGCCACGGAGGAGAGCACCACGAGCGAGCCGTGCCCCTGCCGCTGGAGCGCGGCGCCGCAGACCAGCGACGCCGAGACCGCCCCGGTGTAGTTGGTCGAGGCGACCCGCACCGCGGACAGCGGCTCCTGCTCGTCGCGCGCCTGGTCGCCGAGCACGCCGAAGGCGACCAGCACCATGTCGATGTCGCCCTCGGCGAAGACCTTCCCGAGGACCTCCTCGTGGCTGCCCGGGTCGAGCGCGTCGAAGGCGGTGACGTGCACGTCGGCGCCGAGCGCCGACAGCTCGGCCGCGGCGGCGTCCAGCACGGGGGAGGGCCGCCCGGCCAGGTGCACCCGGCGGGTCCTGCGGGCGATCAGCCGCCGCGCGGTGGCCAGCCCGATCTCCGAGCCGCCGCCGAGCACCAGCAGGGACTGGGGAGCCCCGAACGCGTCCTTCATGAGCGCACTCCCAACGTCACAGCGCGAGCCGCCGCGCCAGGTCCGAGGTGATGGCGCCGCGCGGGTCGTAGCGGGCGCGCAGGGAACGGAAGTCGTCCAGCCGCGGGTACATCCGGGTGAGCGTCTCCGGGCGCAGCCGGGAGTCCTTGGCGAGGTAGACCCGGCCGCCGGCGGCCGCGACCTCCTCGTCCAGCTCGTCCAGCAGGGTGCCGAGGCCCGGCAGCCGGGCGGGGAGGTCCAGCGCGAGCGTCCACCCGGCCATCGGGAAGGAGAGCCAGCCCGGATCGCCGGCCCCGAACCGCTTGAGCACCGCGAGGAACGACGGGCAGCCGCGGGTGCTCAGCCGCCTCACCACCGAGCGCAGCGTCTCCTCCTGGCCGTGCCCGACCACGAACTGGTACTGGACGAAGCCGGACCGGCCGTAGACGAGGTTCCAGTCGGGCAGGCCGTCCAGCGGGTGGAAGAACGAGGCGAGCTTCTGCAACTGGCCGCGGCGCTCGCGGGGCGCCTTGCGGTACCACAGCTCGTTGAAGAGCCCGACGCTGGTGCGGCCAAGCAGCCCGTCGGGGGCGGGGCGCGGGGCGGCCGGCAGCCGGCGCGGGCGGAAGGCGAGCGGGTCGCGGCGGGCCCTTTCCGGCAGCGCCGCCAGCGGTGCGTGGTCGCCGCGGGTGAGGACCGCCCGGCCGGTCCGGGCGCCGCGGGCGAGCAGGTCGATCCAGGCCACCGAGTAGCGGTAGCGGTGGTCGGTGGCGGTCAGCCGGGCCATCAGGTCGTCCAGGTCGGTGGCCCGCTCGGTGTCCACGGTCATCAACGACGTCTCGACCGGCAGCAGTTGGAGGGTGGCGGCCAGCACCACCCCGGTCAGGCCCATGCCGCCGGCGGTCGCCCAGAACAGCTCGGGCTCGGCCTCGGGGGTCACCAGCCGGGTCTCGCCGTCGCCGGTCAGCAGCTCGAAGGCCCGTACGTGGCGGCTGAAGGAGCCGGAGACGTGGTGGTTCTTGCCGTGGATGTCGGCGCCGATCGCGCCGCCGACGGTGACGTACCGGGTCCCGGGGGTGACCGGCACGAACCAGCCGAGCGGCAGCAGCACCTCCATCAGCCGGTGCAGCGAGACGCCCGCGTCGCAGGTGACCACGCCGCCCACGGCGTCGATCTCGTGGATGCGGTCCAGCGCGGTCATGTCCAGGACGGCGCCGCCGGCGTTCTGGGCCGCGTCGCCGTACGCCCGGCCCAGGCCCCGGGCGATGGCGCCGCGGTCGTCGCAGGCCCGTACCGCCTCGACGGCCTCCTCGTACGTACCCGGGCGCAGCAGCCGGGCGGCGGTCGGGGCGGTGCGTCCCCAGCCGGTGACGGAGGTGGTGGCCGGCGCGAGCGGTACGGGCATGCCGGTGAACGTACCGCCGGGCAACCCGAAGGAGTGCCCTCTTGGGTGAGGTTCGGTGGGAAATGCGGCTTTTCTCACCGTAACGGGCGATCGGTAGGGATAAGGGCGGTGGCCGCACGGTAGGGATTCACAGTCCGATGGCCGAATCGTATGACTCGCGCGCCGTGTGGGGCCGTACGGGGCGTGCCTGCGGTCCGGCCGCGCTCCGGCCGCGCTCCGACCGGAGGGGACGCGACGAGGAGGGTGCGGCACGGACGGCGTGGGGGCGGGAAACCCGACGGAGGAAACGAGGAGGTGCGGCCGGTGCTCCGCCCGGATCACGTGTTCCGCCCGGACCACGACCTGTTGGCCGTGCTGCGCGGCTGCGGCCGCCGGCCCGGCGCCGCCGCCGCGGCCCGCGGCCTGTCCCTGGCCGGCGAGCACGGCGCGGTCTGGCTCGCCGCCGGGCTGACCGGCGCCGCCGCCGACCCGGCCCGCCGCGGCGCGTGGCTGCGCGCCACCGCCCTGGTCGCCGCCGCGCACGCGGCGAGCATGGCCGTCAAGCGCGTGGTGCGCCGCCCCCGCCCCCAACTGCCGCCCGGCGCCGCGCCGCTGGTGCGCACCGCCGGCCGGCACAGCTTCCCCAGCTCGCACGCCGCCTCCTCCGCCGCGGCCGCGCTCGCCTTCGGCACGCTCGTCCCCGCCGCGCCGCTGCGCCCGCTCGCCGCCGCGGTCTGCGTGTCCCGGCTGGTCGCGGGCGTCCACTACCCGACCGACGTCGTCTTCGGCGCGCTGCTCGGCGCGACCACCGCCCGCCTGGGGCGGGACTGGACCCACAGGGGTGTGCGATGAGTGAACCCGCCGTCGTCATCGAGCAGCCCGCGCCGCCGGTGCTCGCCGCGCCCGGCACCGGCTGGACGCTCGCCACCGGCCTGCTGCGGGCCGCCCGCCCCCGGCAGTGGATGAAGAACGGGCTGGTGCTCGCCGCGCCCTTCGCCGCCGCCCGGCCGCTCGGCCTGGACGAGGCGATACGGCTGGCGGCCGCGCTGGCGCTCTTCGTCGCCTGCTCGGCCGCGGTCTACCTGATCAACGACGCCCGCGACGCGGAGGCGGACCGGGCGCACCCGGTGAAGTGCCGCCGCCCGGTCGCCAGCGGCCAGGTCCCGGTCCCGGCCGCCTACACCGCCGGCGCGCTGCTGGCGGTCCTCGCCCCCGCCCTCGCCGTGCCGGCCTGCAACGGCCACACCGCGGCGCTGCTGGCCGCCTACGTGGCCATGCAACTCGCCTACTGCCTGCGGCTGAAGCACATGCTCGTGGTCGACCTGGTGATCGTCACCACCGGCTTCCTGATGCGCGCCATGGCCGGCGGGCTCGCGCTGGACATCGCGCTGTCGCGCTGGTTCCTGATCACCTCCGGTTTCGGCGCGCTGTTCATGGTCGCCGCCAAGCGGTACTCCGAACTGGTCCTGGTCTCTGAGCGCGACGGCGACCTGACCGCCACCCGTGCGCTGCTGGGCGAGTACACCATCGGCTACCTGAGGTTCGTGTGGCAGCTGGCGGCGGGCGTGGCGGTGCTCGCGTACTGCCTGTGGGCGCTGGAGAGCAGCGGCGGCGAGCACGGGCTGCTGCCGTGGCGGCAGTTGTCGATGGTGCCCTTCACCCTGTCGGTGCTGCGCTACGCGGTCTTCGCGGACGCCGGCGCGGCCGGTGAACCCGAGGACGTGGTGCTGCGCGACCGCCCGCTGCTGGTGATCGCGGTGGCGTGGAGCGCGCTGTACGTGCTCGCGGTGGTCAATTCGTGAGGCGGGACCCGGCGGGGGCCGGCGTACGGGGCGGTGCACGGGTCGGGGTACGGGGCGGCGTACGAGGCGGCGTCGGCCCGGAGCTGCTGGGCTTCGCGCTGGCCGGCGGCGCCGCGTACGCGGTGGACCTCGGGCTGTTCGTGTGGCTGCGCGGGCCGGGCGGGGCGGGGCCGCTGACCGCCAAGGCGCTGTCGTTCCTGGCCGGCTGCTCGGTGGCGTACGCCGGCAACGCGCTGGGCGCCTACCGCGGCCGGGCCCGGGGCGGCCGGGCCCGCAGGTTCGGCGCCTTCTTCGCGGTGAACCTCGCGGGGGCGCTGGTGCAGCTGGCGTGCCTCGGCTTCTCCCACTACGTCCTCGGCTGCACCTCCGCGCGGGCCGACGTTGTCGCCGGGGCCGGGGTCGGGATGGCGCTGGCGACCGCGGTGCGGTTCTGGGGGACGCGGACGCTGGTGTTCGGCTCCGCGCCTCACCCGGACGGGGGAGCGGCGGACCGTGCGGGCGTGCGGGCGGCGGGGGAGGGTAACCGCCCGACATGGACTGGCTGACCCGGCTGCCGTGGATCGGCCCGCGGATCGCGCGGGCGATGCGCACCCACGCGTGGCGGGCGTTCGCGCACCTCCAGACGGTGCACTGGACGCGGCTGGCGGCCGCGATGACCTTCACCAGCTTCCTCGCGCTCTTCCCGCTGCTCGCGGTGGTCGCCGCGGTCGGCGCCGCGACCCTGTCGCAGCGGCGGCTCGACAAGCTGGAGCACCGGATCACCGAGCAGATCCCTGGGATCGCCGACAAGCTCGACATCAACAGCCTGGTCGCCAACGCCGGCACCATCGGCATCGCGGCCTCCGCCGCCCTGCTCTTCACCGGCATCAGCTGGGTCGGCTCGCTGCGCGGCTGCCTGCGGGCGGTGTGGCTCAAGGACGACGAGGAACGCAACCCGGTCACGGCCAAACTCTCCGACGGCGGCGTCCTGCTGGGCCTGGGCGGCGCGGTACTGGTCTCGCTCGCCGCCTCCGGGTTCGCCACCGCCGCCGTCAACTGGACCGCCGACCGGATCGGCCTGGACCACCACGGCCCGGGCCGGGTGCTGCTCGCCGTCGTCGGCTACGTCCTGGCGGTCGTCGCGGACTTCCTGATCCTGCTGTACGTGCTGACGCTGCTGCCCGGCGTCGACCCGCCCCGCCGCGCCGTCGCGGTGGCGGCGCTGATCGGGGCGGTCGGCTTCGAGGTGCTCAAGATCGCGCTCAGCGGCTACCTGCGGGGCGTCGCGGGCCGGAACGTCTACGGTGCGTTCGGCACGCCCATCGCGCTGCTGCTGTGGTTCAACTTCATGGCGAAGCTGCTGCTGTACTGCGCCGCGTGGACCGCGACGCAGTACGGCGAGGTGAGGCCGCCGGGCGGGGCGGGCCCGTCCGGGGTCAGTGCTTCCGGAGACCGCGAGGGCGCTTCGCCCGCGCCTGGCCCTGACGCGGGCCCTGCTCCTGGCTCTGCTCCTGACGCTGCTCCTGGCCCTGTTCCTGATCGGGAGCCCGGCGCTGAGCCGGCGCCGACACCGGGGTCGGGCTCGCACCGCTGGCGGCCACCGCGGACGGAAGCGGACGGCGGCGGCGTACGACGATGATCACCGCGGCGAGCAGCACCAGCGTCGCGGCGGTGATCCCGGCCGCGGTCCACAGCCCGCGCGAGGACGAGGAGGCGGCCACCGGGGCCGCTGCCGCGGTGGACCGGGGCGTGGCGGAGGACGGCTGCGCGCTCGCCTTGCTCGCGGCGACCTGGCTCAGCGGCGGCACCAGGGTGCCGACCGGCTGGACCGTGGGCGCCGCCTTGAAGCCCCAGTCCAGCAGCGAGGCCGCCTCGCGGTAGACCGCGTTGTGCCCCGACTTCGGGTCCGGGTGCATCACGGTGACCAGCAGCTTGCGGCCGTCGCGCTGGGCGACCCCGGTGTAGGTGGCGCCGGCGTTCGTGGTGTCGCCGTTCTTCACCCCGGCGATGCCCTGGTACGGCTTCAGGTCGTAGTCACCGCTGAGCAGGCGGTCGGTGTTCTGGATCTGGAAGGACTCCCGGACCTTGCTCGGCTGGCCCTTCTTGGGGTTCTTGACCTTCTTGTAGTCGCCGGGGAACTGCGCGGTGAGCGTCGAGCAGTACTCGCGGAACTCGGGGATCTGGAGCCCGGCGCGCGCGAACAGCGTCAGGTCGTAGGCGCTGCTGGCCTGGCCGGGCATGTCGTAGCCGTCCGGGGAGACCACGTGGGTGTCGTCGGCCTGGAGTTCGCGGGCCTCGGCGTTCATGTCGGCGACGGTGGCCGGGACGCCGCCGTTCATCGCGGACAGCACGTGCACCGCGTCGTTGCCCGAGCGCAGGAAGACCCCGAGCCACAGGTCCTTGACGGTGTAGGTCAGGTTCTCCTTGACCCCGACCAGGCTGCTGCCCTCGCCCATGCCCTTCAGGTCCGACGGCACCACCTTGTGCACGGTCGACGCCGGCAGTTTGGGTATCAGCATGTCGGCGAGCAGCATCTTCAGGGTGCTGGCCGGGGCGAGCTTCCAGTGGGCGTTGTGCTCGGCCAGGATCTCGCCGGTCTCGGCGTCGGTGACGATCCAGGAGCGCGCGGTGATGCCCTTGGGGAGCGCGGGCACGCCGGTGGCGGCGTTGACCTGGGTGCCCGGCAGGCTCAGCCGGTCGCCGCCGACCTTCGACATCACCGACGGCGGACTGGGCGTCTTCGCCGTCGCGGGGGCGGCCTGCGCGGTGCCGGCCAGCACGCTCCCGCCGAGCAGGAGGGCGGTCAGGGACGCCGCGGACGCTTTCAGGGCTGAGGAGACTGTGGTGGCCACCCGCAGAACGTACCCGGCCCGGCCGTCCGCCCGCGCCCCCGGGTGCCGGGAGCGCCACGTGACCCTTCGCACGCCCGCCGCCCGCAACCCCCTCCCCCCGGCCGCCGTCGACGTCCGGACTCCGCCCATACTGGTGCGTATGAAGCTCAGCCGCCGCGTCTCCTGGTTCCTGGTCGCCTTCGGGGTGTGGTCCTGGATCGTCTGGACGACCTTTGTGAAGAACCTCTGGAAGGACACCAGCGGTCTCGCCTTCCACCACGGTGACCACTCCCACCCCACCGCGTACTTCTGGATCCACCTCGCCCTCGCGATCACCTCCACGGTCCTGGGCACCGTGATCGGGGTCCTCGGCATCCGCTCCCTGCGCACCCTCCACCGCACCCCCGCCGCCCCCCAGCCCACCCCGCCCACCCCGTCAGCGGACGAGCCCCAGCAACCGGCCACCACCCGCTGACGCGAAACCGCCGGCCGCGCTCACGCGTAGCAGGAAAGCAGCTCGTCGAGTGTCCAGACCGTCGCGGTCACTCCGGAAGTGCGGGCCAGGTAGCGGTCCCGCTCGATCAGGATGTTCAGATCGCCGCAGCCGAGCTGGTTGCAGGCGTGCTCGATCAGGGTGCTTCCGGTGCGGCCGCCGTTGATCAGCGACTGCAAGTGAGCGGCGTTCCACTCCACCTCGTTGAGTGCCCACGGAGCTTCTCCGTCGACGACCGCGCGCAGCATCGCCGCGAAGAGCTGGGCACAGGCACGCCGCTGACGGCCGTCGGAGAGTTGGGCTATGTGGTTGCCGGTCTCGATGATCGCAGTCACCGGAAGCAGCAGGTCGCAGTCACGCGCATGGCATTTGGCCTGGTATTCCTCGACCACCTTCGCGTGGTCCTGGCACTTTCCAGGGATCTTCAGCAGGTTGCAGAGGATGGAGGTGTCGACGAACTCGACCCGGCGTGCCATGCGTCACCCGATTCCCAGCAGCCGGTTGAACTCGGTGTAGTCGCGATCGCGGCGGGGGCGCGTCTCGAGGCGCCCTCGCGTCACCACCTCGCCGAGCGAGCCGGCCGCCATGGCCGCCGGGTAACCCTCCAGTTCGGTCAGCCGGGTCAGGCGGCTGGTCCCCTCGTCAGGATCACGCCAGCAGACGACGACACCCTCGTGGTCCTCGGCGTCGAGTGCGGACAGCAGCGCCGGGCTGTGTGTGGTGATCAGCACCTGAGCTCTGCTCGCCGCCCCGGTCTGGCGGACCAGTTCGAGTACCTCCGACGCCTGGGACGGGTGGAGGCCGTTCTCCAGTTCCTCGATCACGAGCATCAGGGAGCGTTCGTCCTCTTCGGTGGTCGAAGGCCCCAGGTCCAGGCCGCCTCCACCGGTGAGAAGCGAGGTGGTGATGGCCAGGAAGCGGAGCATCCCGTCGCTCATCTCACGGGCCGGCGTGAGGCCGAGCGTGCCCTCGTTCAGGGCGATCATGACGTCGCCGAGGTCGGACCGGGTCACCGCGAGCGTCTCGATCTCGTGGTCCGCGAGGCCGCGCAGCAGTTCCACCAAGCGCCGGAAGAGGCGCTGGTCGGTGCGCTCGATGTTGCCCACCGCGGCGGACAGGTTCTCGGCGGTACGGCGCAGGTTGCTGTCGCGGGAGGGGACGTACTGGCGCATGAGGTGGGGGACGGGGTCGAGGTGGAAGACGCCCTCGAGCGTCGAGATCATCGTCTCGGCGCACCACACGCTGTCCCTCCCGCCCACCGTCACCGGCGTCACCCGCAGGGGCAGTTGCGAGGTCAGCAGCCGGGAGCCGCGGAACCTCACGTTCGGATCGCGGCCCTTCTTGCCGTTGTGCCAGGTCGCCCACAGGTCGCCGACCTGAGGGTTCGCCTCGCCGCTGACCAGGACGGGCTGGTGTCCTTTCGGGGTCGGCCCGGACAGGCGCTCCGCGATGATCTGCACCTCGGGCTCGACCTGGACGGTCACGTCGAGGCGGATCGGTCCGCGTTCCGTCCGCACAGTGCATCCGAGCGAGAAATGGTCGGAGCCGTGCGGAGCGCATCCGGTCAGCCCTCCGCGGACGGCGCCCTCCGGACCACGGCGGCTCTCCAGCGCCTCGGTGATGTCCTCGCCACGGGCGAGCCGGGACAGCACTTCGAGGCCGTCGAGCGCATTGGACTTCCCGCTGCTGTTGCGGCCGATGAGTGTGGTCAGCGGTGCGAGCGGGAGGACCTGGTCGCGGAAGCTCTTGAACGCGGTCAGCCGCACCTCTTCGATACTCCGGGCGGTCACCTGGGAAGTCACACGACTCAAGCTACCTCAAGTACCCGCGGCGACCGTTTCCGTAGCCGGTCGTAGCCGGGGAGACGCGCGGTGCTCAGCCGAACGCCGAACGCCGAACGGTCGGCGCGGTCAGCGCGGTTTGCGGGGGAGAGGGGACTTGCCGAGGGTGGGGAGGACGAAGTCCTGGATGAGGGCGGTGGCGTCGCGGACCAGGGGGCGGAAGACGCGGTAGCGGGACAGGGAGATCAGGCGCGCCACCAGGGGGGTGGAGCGGCGGACGAACTCCCGGGTGCGGGCGGTGTGCTCGGTGCGGTCGAAGACCCAGTAGAGGACGACGACCATGAGGTGCAGCCAGAGCAGCTCGGGCAGGAGGCCGGCGAGTTCGGTGTCGAGCTTGGGTGCGAGGTCGGACCCGGCCAGGACGTCGCCGAAGAGGGCGACGGCGGTCTCACGGGCCGGGTGCGACTCGCTGGAGAACGGGCTGAGCGAGCTGTCGGGGTCGGCGGCGGTCCGGAAGAACTGCGCGGCGAACTCGTGGTAGTCCGCCGCGCAGTCCAGCCAGGAGGCCAGTGCGGTCTCCAGGCGCCGGGCGAAATCCCGCTCCCCCTCCATGCGGGATGCCGCGTCGCGCGCGTGCTCGCGCGTCATCAGGTCGTAGAACCCCTGGATCAGGAATTCCTTCGACTCGAAGTAGTAGTAGGCGTTGCCGACCGAGACCCCGGCCTCCTGGGCGATGGCCCGCATCGTGGTCTTGTCGTAGCCGCGCTCCTGGAACAGCCGCATCGCCGTGTCGAGGATGGCCGCGCGGGTCTGCTCGCTCTTGCCCGTCTTCGGCCTGGCCCGGCCGCCGGGCAGCGGCTCCGCCTCGCCCGCGGCGGCGGCTTTCGCGGTGGTGCGGTCGTTCGTGTCCTCCACCCGGGTGAGCCTATCCGGGGCCGGGCCCGCACCCGTCCGCGCAGGGCCCGCCGGGTGCCGGCGGCGGTGCCGCGGTCGGCGCAGGCGCAGGCGTAGACGGGGGCGCAGGCGGCAGCGTCGGCGTCGGTACCGGCGCCTGGGACCAGCCGGTGACGCGGTCGTACGTCCAGCCGGGCGCCATCCCGTACGTCGCCTTCGGCCGCGCCGGCGGGCGGGCGGCCCGGGAGTGGACGGCGGCGCCGCGGTACTTCGCGGCACCGAGCACCGCGGCCCGGGCCATCCGCCGCCCGGCGGGACGGGTCAGGGTGTGCGCGAGCCGCCGCTGCCCGGCCAGCGCCCACAGGCAGACGATCCAGGCGCTGTCGCCCCGGTAGAGCTGCCCCCGGTCGCCGACCGCGGTGACCTCCCGGGCCGTGGCGGCGTGGTCCAGTGCCGGGAAGCGGCGCCGGGCCTCGGCGGAGCCGGTGGGCACCAGCGAGATCGGGACGAGTTGCCGCTGCCGGGCGAGCCAGCCCGCGACGAAGGCGCACAGCGCGCAGTCCGGGTCGTACAGGACGGTCAGCGCGCGCAGCGGGAGGCGGCCGGCCGGGGTGCGGGGGGCCATCTCAGGCACCGGCGGGCTCGGGCGCCCACGCGGTCGGCGTGGTGTCGTCCGGGTCGACGGGCGGGAACTGCTCCCGGTCGCTCAGGCCGCGGCGCCGGAAGCGGTTGAGGACGTAGACGTTGCCCAGGTGCATCGCGCCGAGCACCAGCAGGACGACGCCGAGCTTGACCGACAGCGCCTCGAAGACCCCGCGGGCGTTGTCGATGTCGTCGCCGGTCTTCAGATACAGCGCGACGAAGCCGAGGTTGACCAGATAGAAGCCCACCACCAGCAGGTGGTTGACCGCGTCGGCCAGTTTCTCGTCGCCGTGCAGGACGTCGGACAGGAAGAGCCGGCCGTGGTGGCTGAGGGTCCGGGCCACCCAGACCGTCAGCGTGACGCTGACCGCCAGGTAGATCACGTAGGCGAGGACGGTGAGGTTCATGGTGCGTTCCACCCCTGGAAGAGCGTTGTTGAACCTGTTCAAAACTCTCTGACAGTAAGGATGCTAGACCTGTTTTTGAACGTGTTCAAGCTCGGGTCGCCCCGTAAGTAGGGGGAGTTGGGGACGCGGAAGGGCCCGGCGTCCCATGAGGGG